>JAGWYZ010000198.1 GCA_018969115.1 Chloroflexota bacterium
GTGGTAAGTGGCAAAGGATGATTTTGCCACTTTGCAACCTGCCACTTGCCACTTACCACTTTGCCCCCTGCCCCTTACAACGGGATAAACATAGTTAACAAACGAATGATCGAGCAGGCGGGTTCAGCGGCAGACAACTCCGCCACCTCGCCGCGCTTCACTTCATGCCCAACTTGGGCCGCCAATTCAACCACATAACTATCGGGCACTGGGGCCATTATTGCCCCAAAGGCAGCAAACGTGTCGGGAGCAAGTGCCTTGTTAATTTGGGCAAGTTGGGCCTCAGTTAAGGTGCCAATTTCGGCTGGCTTTGCAACGTTGCCAAAAACACTATCGCGGTGTGTTACTTTTCCATCGGCATAAGCGACCACTTCATCTGAGCGAAACACAAACCCACCGCTACGACGTATTGCCACTAATGCATTTTGCGGCAATTGAAGCAGATCGCTGGCATCCTCAAGTGGGATATCAACCTTTGAAACCGTTTCAATTTGTGTATCAAACGTCCCGCTAATTGTTCCCAGCACAACCTCATCCCCCGTGTCTAGCTTAATCGTCGAGGTTTTATTTTTTGCAGCATTACTTTGTAAGATAGCACGTTGTTTACGTGTAAGTTTTTTCTTTATTTTCATCCTTCACCTTTAATATCATGCAGCCAATGTATCCTCCAATAATTGGGGATAACCCCCAAAAACGTCATGAACGTCATGTCGAAATCACTGTCTCAGGGTTGTTATGGGGTAGTACCTCTAATCAACCTGAAGCGTTGTCAACATTTGATCAAATTTTTCGCTAGCACGTTCATATTCATTTTGGGCGGCAGCCAATGTCAAATAATAACTACGGTCTTTACCCACAATGATAATGTCGCGCACTTGCACCACCACTGGCAAAGACGCACGGCGGGGTTGGTCAATCGGTTGCGCGACATAGGCATAATTCAACTCAACTGCCTTTGCACCCGCCAAGGTAAGATCATGATTGCCCAGAAAATGATACGCCGTTAATTTACCGCGTTCTTCGACACGCCGATCAAGCAAAGTTTGAATGGTGGGCGGCGCAACCATATCAAGATCACGGCGTTGAATGGTTAAACTGGTTTTAAAGGTCGAATTGGCCTCCGCATCCTCAATTTTCAGCAATGCATCCGACTGTAAAGATATCGATTCACTCCAAGTAACCGGATATGCAATGCGAAACGCAGTACCACGCTCGATAAACCACTCGGCCCGCGTCTCAACATATTCACGCATAAGCCATCCCATCAGCAAAGCCACCGCCACCACGATTGCCACGCCCACATCTTTGCGGGTATGGCGAATACGCCAAATATTTCCAACTTCTGTAGTCAACATAATTTTGTCCTATTTACCCCATTTTCATGGCCCGGCGCATTAATACTTGCAACAATAAAAATGCCACAACAGCGAGCGCTAAACCCAACACAAAGGTGCGGAAGAACAACACATCCAAACCAACAATACTCACTTCGCGCATTAACCATACAAACAATCCATTAAGCAAAGCCACAATGGCAAAGCCAAACGGAACCCACAAGGTAGGTTTATGTTCAAATTTGGCTTGCGACATGACATAACCCAACAGCCCCCCAAATGAGGCTTGTGCCAAGGCATTGGTGACCGTGGTGACAACACCCGGCCCAATCGCAACCCCATCATTACCAATCACATAACGCAAATTGAGAATAGTGGCTAACCCAAGCCCAGCTACAGTACCATACACGATGCCGTCCATCCGTTCATCAAATTCTCGGCTGCTATACAATGTGCGGATAGCAATATATTGAATGGCCTGAAACACCATGCCAATGATGAGCATGTGTGCCAGCAGCGATACCCATGATGTGTATGAGGCCCATTCAGATACACGGAACCATTCCTCAACAATACGGCGGCCTAATAATTCATAAAGGACGAGTGCCACAAAAAAAACCAGCATGACGAACTTCTTCGGCTCTGGCTCTAATCGGTCATTGGCATAAAAATAACTTAACCATAACGCAGATGGCACCACAGACAAAATGATGCCCAAAACAAGCCGCCCCGTTTGGCTAATTTCGCCCATTACATTGCTCAAAAATAATAATGCACCACTAAAAAGCGCCAACACAATAAGCTCAATTAAGCCAGCCCGCCAAGCGCCACCATGTTGCCTGTTTACGGTTGCATAATGCGCAGCGCAATAAGCGCGTTTGCCCAAAATATGATAGGGTGGGCTAACCGGTTTATCACAAATACAACAAACAATTTCATTTGACATAATTTAAAAGATGAAGGATAAAGAATGAAGAATAAAGAATGAAGAATAAAGGTTGAAAGATGAAGGATGAAGGATTGGGAATTGATTTCATTTCATCCTTCATCCTTCATCCCTAACCCCTACCATGCACGTCGTAAAGTGGCTTTTACCACATGTGGGTTGTTGGCGTTGGCAGGCACAACCGTGCCGACATCAGCCACCACTGGGCGATAGCCCCGCGCAATAATGATGACACCATAGGTTTGACCTTTGCGCACGGCTGCTTGTGATTGAAATGTGCCTTTGTCATCAGAAATGGCATATGTATCAACCTCACTGGCCGTCACGCGGTCGTCGGCAGCAGCTTGGGTGGCATTCACGCCGGGCTTGATAAAGAATACTTGCACCCCGCTAATACCACGGCCCGTGTCAGCATCGACCACTTGCCCTTGAATAAACACCACATCGCTGGTCTTAGGAGCCGGAGCAGCTGGGTTGCTGCCGGTGCTGCCGCTGGTCGCAGCGGCACATGATGCCACAGCTACATCATCAATAAAGAAGCTGCTGATGTTAGAGCGTGGGTTCTCGGCACTAAACGCCAAACGCAAGGTCTTACCAGCATAGCGTGATAAATCATAACGATTTTGTACCCAGCGATCATCACTTTGATCTGAGGTGAGGCTTTCAATCGTCTCAAGAATATCACCCGACGAGTTGGCAATCACGGCTCTAAATCGCGCTGGGGTTGAAAACAACCCCAACAAACCTGAGGTTTCTTCGTGCAAATAACGGAAATAGCTTAATTCAGCGCGGGTAGCATTGGCTGGAATGCTAATATCTTGATAAATAGCCTGAATTTGCTCTTGATCTTGCCCACCTAGCCAAGCACTACGTTGCCCAGAATTTGGGTTTTCGGCATCAAACAACCCTGTGCCGCCTTTGGTGGCTTGCTTCCAGCCATCATTATTTTCAAAACCACCATTGGTGACAACATTGATGCAGCCGGTTGGCACTGGCGCAGGTGTTGGCGCAGAGGGTGCTGGGCGTTGACTAGGGGTGCTGCTAGGCGCGGTGGGGTCAGAGGAGGCTGTGCCCGGGATAACCCCAACATCAGCAAAGGCCTTTCGCACCACAGCGGCCTCATTCGTCCCATAAAGCTCTTGGGCGGCGCGAATACTGGCATTGGCGGCATCGACAAATTTGGCCCGCGGTGTAAGATATTGCGTTAAAGCGCGATAGTAAATCGCCCCCACTTTGTCACGCCCTAGGGCCGTACCAATTTTATAGGCCACAAAATTAGGAATGCCGCTATTAATATGCACCCCGCCATTGTCGGCCCGGCGGCTAACCGGCAAATTGGCATATTCGCGCATATGGGCAGGCTGCCCAACCCCTTTTAATGGGTTGCGGGCATCATAATAACCGCTAGCGTTAGGGTCAGACAAACTACGCAAATAGGCGACAGGGAATGGCGGCGATTTGACAATACCACGCCCCACTTCCCAGTTTGCGCCCGAAATTAACACGCCAAACACATCAGCATACGATTCATTGAGCGCGCCAGCTTGGGCCTCATAAATTAGCTCGGCGGTGCTTTCAACCACCCCATGTGTAAATTCATGCCCGACCACATCAAGGCCATAAGCCAAGGGCCGAAACATGCGCCCGCCATCACCATATACCATTTGTTTCAATTCGCCAATCCATGCCGCATTTTCGGCTTCGGATGGGTCTGAGCCAAAATGCACCGTCGAGACCAACGGCGCACCCTGCCCATCTACGCTATCGCGCTTAAAATTATTAAAATAATAATCATAAACCTTGGCTGCGCCATCATGGGCGGCCTGTGCAATGGGGTCACTGCTACGTTCACCTTCGTCAATCAACAAACGCCCGGGAATATCTTCGGTATTACGGGCAGTAAAGGTGCGGCGGCGGCGCAACTGTTCGCGGTTTTCAATCACATGTGTCACCGAGGCACGGCGCGCATTGACAAAAAAGATCCATTCGGCCAAAGGCGAGGTTACCAAAATTTTAACTTGCCACGTTAAAGTCGGCTTGTCGTTTTCATCAACATACACCACCAATTGGGTGCGATGCGGCAAGGCTTGGGCTTTAAAATAGGAAAGTTCATCCGCTTCTAGCCATTGTTCCTTTAACTCTTGCATGGCAAAGGCTTCGGCATCTTGCTGAGTCACTTGAGGCGCAATTGGAATGTTGATCTCAGGTGCAAATTGCCCATTGACCGCCATAATTTGGTCATTGTGGTCGATATGCACCACCATTTGCCGCCCAAACACCGGCAACCCGCGATATTGTTGCGCCATGCGCACATGCGAATAACCGAGTTGTAAATCTGGCTCAATCCGCAACACTTGTAATTCTTCGGCGGCGCTGCGCAAGCGAAACAAGGCACGGTTTTCATCCAAAAAGCCATTGGCAATGGCGATGGGCTTGCCACGCTCGGCGGCGCTTGGCACATACGGAATCCGCATGGCTGGGTCTTTGGGCATCACAAATTCCGGTATGCCGTTAAGGGTATTCCAATGCGCCTCGAGTGCGCTGGTGGTGCGTGATTGCAAAGCTTGCCATGCTGCACTCGGGGTCATTTGCCCGGCGGCTTGGGCGAGGGCGCTGCGCGTGTGATAGAGGTCATCATCGACCACTATCGTGCGTGACACAGGTGGCGCAGCGACCATAATGGTGAGGATGCTGCTAATGGTTACTGAAACCAAGCCAATGCCAATAAGGGCGTGACGTGGTCGGTGGTGTCGTAGTCTGCTCATGTTTAGTGAAGGGTTAACTTAAGTCTACCTTATTTTCAAAAAGTTGTGAGATAAGCATTCTGGCGAATCGATGACGGTTTTAGCTAACGCGAAAACACCCGCCGCGCCGCCAACAAACCCACAAACACAATTAAGCCACACCCCAGCGATATCAACCACAGCCGGTCTGTGCCAAATAGCGGCAAGGCCACCAATGACCCCGTAATACGCCCAACTGCAAATGATGCCGAGACAAAACCCATCATCACGGTGCGGGCGGCTGGCACAATTTCAGAGGCCACCGAAAGCGAGGCTACCAGCGCCAACTCAAACATAAAGTAAATTGCAAACAACGCCCCCGACATCAACAGCAATGAACTGCCACTTAACCACCACAAAATAAATGCCAACGAATAAAAGGCGGTAGCGGTCAACACCGTGCGCGATTTGCCCCAGCGATCAGTAAACAAAGCCGCAATAATTTCGGCCAAGCCATCAGCCACCCCAATCACAATCGAGGCAAACCCCAACTGTTCAATATTTAACCCAAAATGAACTTTGAACCAAGTAGGATAAACCAAATACGGCATTTGGGCGGCAGCGGCAACCGAAAACCCAAACAACATCATGGCGCGAGCCTTGGGTTCACGCAACACCACCGCGGCACTATCGCGCAGTGAGATAGCACTGCCCTGCCCCAAAGCCATGTGCGGCAAGACATAACGCCACAGCGCCATCAAGCCGATCCCCCCCATTAAACCCAAGGTGACAAATGGCGCCCACCATGCCACCCGCGAAATAAGAATGCCAAAGACCGGCACCCCAATAATCCACGCCAGCGACCATGCCAATTCGCCAATCCCCATGGCACGCCCGCGTTGGGCATAGGGAACCACATTCCCAATAAAGGCCAAGGCTTGGGTATCGACCAAAATTTTAGCAATGGCAAAACATAAAAACAGCAAGACCACCACCGTCAGCGAAGGCGAAATACCCACAACGAGGGTCGCTACAATAAAAATTAACACTCCGGTCAACAAAATGGGGCGTTGACCGATGCGAAATGCCATTAAACCTGCCACTGGGGCCAAAAGACCGGCAAAGCCAGCGGCAGCAGCCATCCAACTGGCCGATTCGGGCGGCTGCCCAAATACAGCGGCAATGTCGCTCAGATAAGGCAATTGTGCCCGCAAGCTCGTATCCATCACAAAACGGATGAAGGTAAGCACCAAAATGGCTTTGGGGACAGAAAACGCGGGGCGAACTTTGGATTGCACAGGGGTAAACATACAAGCGTAATCATACCTGTTTGGACACACTGCTCAAGAACAGACGCAGTGCCTTTGGAAAACGTCGCCGCCAATAGGTTTCGTTGTGGCGACCTGCACGATCTTCAACATACTGCACCTCGCAGCCACGAGCGCTCAAAATATCGCGCAGACGGCGCGTATCAGCCACCATCACCGGAATACCTTCGGCCGTGTGCGATTTACCCTCGCGCCAACCCATATCTAAATAAAAACGTGGGCGCTGGGCGTTGGGGGCCAAGGCGCTGGTATGAGCCAGTACATCGAGCTGACCAAACGCAAACCAGATGGCAGGTGATAAAGCCGCGCAAAAGCCAAAGAGGTGAGGCCGTGTGATGGCAGCATACAGCGCGATTAAACCGCCCAACGATGAGCCAGCAATGCCAGTAGCAGCCGCCTGTAGCCGAGTGCGAAAACTTAGGTCGATGATGGGCTTGACGGTATTGACAACAAAATCTAAGTAAGCATCACCTTTACCCAGCAAATGCCCCCGCGCTGATGAGCGTGACCACGGGCTATATTCACTCATGCGGTCGGCCCCAGCATTGGGGATGGCAACAATGATACACTCGCGTTCACGGCTGGCGGTGGCAAAGCGCTCGGCGGTTTCATCGGCCCCCCATTCGCCCATAAACGACAACGCATCATCAAACACGTTTTGCCCATCTTGCATATACAACACGGGATAACGCACATTTTTAGGTGCATTTTGCTCGTAGCGCGGCGGCAAATAGACATAAATGTCGCGGGCCACCAGCCCATTGCCCACAACCCCACGGAGGAGACGCACATCGCCTGTCACGGTGTGCTGCTTTGTAAATGGTGGTTGGGGATATTTCTCCCATTGATTATGCAGCATAAGGGTAAGAAAACATTAAAACAGTCAAAATAATAGCTAGCTTAGGTTAGATTAAGAGTAGAATCATCAGCACTTTGATGCAACAGTCCGCCCTTTCAGGCACACACCCCATTCGCTACACCGAATATAAAAACGGGGTGCGCGAAGAAGTTGCTGCCGGTGTGATTGAAGAAGGGCTGACCTGCCTAAGCGTAAACGGGCAAGAACTGGCGACCCTAATGTGCAGCCCAATCCAGCTGGATGATTTAGCATTGGGTTTTTTACGCGCCGAGGGCTTTATCACCGACATAGACGAGGTGCGGCATGTACATATCTCAAAGTCGAACTGCGTAGAAGTATGGCTGAATAAAACCTTTGAAAAGCCCACACGCAGCATCACTACCGCCGGTTGCGGCGGCGGCATCACCTTCGATGACCTCAGCCAGCGCCACGCGCCATTGGCATCGGCCTTAACCCTCAAACCCGAGCAAGTATGTGGCCTGATGCGCCAATTGATGCTATCGGCCACCATCTATAACCACGTGCGCGGTATTCACACTTCGGCCCTCAGCGATAGCAACCGACTCGTTTATTTGGCCGAAGATGTCGGTCGTCACAACACCATCGACCGGCTGTGGGGCAAAGCCCTACGTGATGGCTACAACCCCGCCCATCATGTGCTGCTCACCTCAGGGCGCATCAGCAGCGAAATGTTGAGCAAGGCCATGAAAATGGGCGCACCCATCGTCATCTCGCGCACCTCACCCACCTCGTTGTCGATTGCGTTGGCACAAGCGTGGGGGCTGACCTTGATCGGCTATTGTCGCGGCAAAGATTTTAGGGTGTATGCGGGGGCGGAGCGGATTGAAGGGTAAGAAACCTGACACCCAACCCCAACGCCCACAGCAACAAAGCAAAATTGGCGGGCATGTTGATCAACATGCCCGCGCCATAAAGCAAGACCGTAACCCCCGAAAATAGGCTCAACATGCTGGCCAAGCCAATTTCAATTTGGCGCACCCCCAAACTGGCGGCAAACAATGCCGCTTTGTCGCTGAGCGCGGCGTTGGCCCAATACCCACTCATGGCCTTGATCGCAATCCCATCCACAGCCTGTAAAACCGCCCCAACCGCAATACTGATGATTGCGCCGGTCTTGCCAACCTCGGTCAACACGATGCCAAGATCAGAGCAAAAAAAGCGTGCCAAAATCATGAGCACCACCATCAACAAGCCCAACCCCAATAATTGGGCCAAATGGCTG
>JAGWYZ010000199.1 GCA_018969115.1 Chloroflexota bacterium
AGAGTGAAATCGGCTTAAACTTGCAAGCACTTTATCAGGCATTAGAATGGTAAAATTAGAACAAAATTTCTATGAGCGACGAATCAATCATTAACAGCAGCAACAACTACGACGCAGGGCAAATTCAGGTTTTAGAAGGCCTTGATGCCGTGCGTAAACGACCGGGCATGTATGTCGGTGGCACCGACAGCAAGGCAATGCATCACCTGGTGTATGAAGTGGTCGATAACAGCGTAGACGAGGTGCTGGCCGGGGTTTGTAGCCGCATCGAAATTACCATTCACGCCGATGAAAGTGTAACCGTGCGTGACAATGGGCGCGGTATTCCAACCGCCATTCACCCAACCTTTCGCAACAAAGCGGGTGACAAAATCAGCACGCTCGAAGTCGTCATGACCAACCTTCATGCTGGCGGCAAATTCGGCAGCGGGGCCTATACCGTTTCGGGCGGTTTGCATGGGGTGGGTGTGAAAGCCGTTAATGCGCTATCCACATCGCTCATCGCCGAAGTGCGGCGCGAAGGTCAAATATTTCGCCAAAGTTATAAAGAGGGCAAACCGACCTCAAAAGTCGAAGTAATTGGCACAACCCGCCCCGAAGATACTGGAACCCAGATCACCTTTTTGCGTGACACCAGTATTTTTGTCGAAGATAACAGCTTTAAATGGGAGACATTGGTGCAGCGTTTCCGCGAAATGGCCTTCATCACACGCGGTGTCACCATCAAGTTTAAAGATGAACGCGAAGAAGGTGAAGGCAATATTCCCGGCGGGCGCGAGATGACCTTTTATTTTGAAGATGGCATCAGTGCATTTGTGTTGTATCTCAACCGCAACAAAGAAAAGTTGCACAGTGTGATCAGCGCCGAGAAAAAAGTGGGCAATATTGGGGTGGAATTTGCCATGCAATACACCGAGGCGACGGCCCAAAGCGAATATTATTTCGCCAACACCATCAACACCCCCGATGGTGGCACCCACCAAAGCGGCTTTCGCAGCGCTGTCACACGCTCGCTCAATGATTATGCGCGTAAAGCCAACATTCTCAAAGAAAAAGACAGCAACCTCGACAGCAAAGACACACTCGAAGGCTTGACGGCCATTGTCAGCATTAAACACCCTGAGCCACAGTTTGAAAGCCAAACCAAGGTGAAGCTGATGAACACCGACGCCAAAGCGGCGGTTGAGCAAGTGGTGCGTGAGTCGTTGATGCAATTTTTGGAGGAAAACCCACGCGAAGGCAAGCAAATTATCGACAAATGTTTGCTCAGCCAACGGGCGCGTGAGGCGGCAAAAGCAGCCAGTGAATTGGTGCGCCGTAAGAGCGCCCTCGAAAGCGGCACATTGCCGGGTAAGTTGGCCGACTGTTCAGAGCGCGATCCGGCCAAATGTGAGATTTTTATCGTCGAAGGTGACTCAGCCGGTGGGTGTTTTGATGGCGATACATTAGTGGCGTTGGCCGATGGACGCAACTTAAGTTTTAAAAATATTGTTGCTGAGCAAGCTGCTGGACAAACTCATTTTTGCTATACCATTCGCAAAAATGGCAAAGTTGGCCTAGAGCGGATCGTGAATGCGCGGGTTACCAAGCAGGGGGCGCAAGTGATTAAGCTGACGCTGGATAATGGCGAAGAGATTATTTGCACACCCGATCATCGTTTTATGTTGCGAAATGGGGAATACAAGGCAGCCGAAAATCTGACTACGCAAGATTCGTTAATGCCGCTTCGCCGCAAAGAATCGAGTAAAAAGGAAAAGGGCGTCACCATTGACGGCTATGAAATGGTATGGGACCCTCGCTCTGAAACATGGTTGTTTACTCATGTTTTGGCAGATTGGTATAACCGTTGGCAGCATGTTTATGCGGAATTAGATGGCGATCATTGCCATCATATTGATTTTAATAAGCGTAATAACAATCCGACTAATATCCAACGACTCCCTAAAACGGACCATTTAGCCTTACATCGCGCACATGTCAGCAAAACACTTCATCAACCAAATGTGTTTGCAAAACTGCGCCAACTTAAAAACACCCCCGCTTTTCGCAAAGCCCAGAGTGAGCGCATGAAACAGCCAGAGACGCGCCAAATTTTGTCATCAAATGCCAAAGCACAATGGCAAGATGAAAATTACAAGACCCATATGGGCGAGAAATGGCAGGCGTTTTACAATTCAAATGAAACGTATCGCAAACAAAACCAACAGCAGCTCGACCAAGCCCAGCGTCATTATTGGGGCATTGTCGAAAATCGGAATAAACAAGCAGCACGAACACAAAGCTTCTTTGCAGCGCACCCAACCTTAAAAAAAGATTGGTCAGAAAAGGCAAAATTGCAATGGCAAGATGATGTATTACTTGCTTGGCGACGCGAGCAAACCAGCAAGCAATGGACACCTGAGTTTCGTGCCCAACGGCAACAAACCTTGCATAACACCTACTACCAAAAAACGGTAGCCGCATTAAAACAATTTGAGCATCAAGGTGCAATTGACCTAGCCGCATACGATGCGATGCGTTGCCAAACAAAAGACAAATCGATGCTGCGATTTGATACGTTCTGTGCGCGTTATTTTGCCGGAGATACCCAACGGGCAAAAGAGACGGTTGAAAATTACAATCATAAAATCATCAAAATTGAGCATTTAAGCGAATTACGTGATGTGTATGATATTGAAGTGCCCGGAACCCATAACTTTGCCTTAGCCAGCGGTGTGTTTGTGCATAATAGCGCCAAGCAAGGCCGCGACCGCCATTTTCAAGCCATTTTGCCATTGTTTGGCAAAATTATGAACACCGAGCGGGCGCGACTTGACAAGATTTTGCAAAGCGATGCCATCAAGGCGCTGGTCAGCGCCGTCGGCACGGGCATCGGCGAAGGGTTTAATATCGAGAATCGCCGTTATGACCGGATTGTGTTGATGGCTGATGCCGACGTTGACGGTAGCCATATTCGCACCCTGTTGCTCACCTTTTTCTTTCGCTATATGCAGCCGCTGGTCGAGCGTGGGCATTTGTATATCGCCCAACCGCCGCTTTACCGCATTGAGGCCAAACGCAGCAAAGATGTGCGCTATGCCTATAGCGATATTGAGCGCGATGGGGTGATGAATGAGATGAAAAAGAAGGGGCTAGACACCACCAATACCGCGCAAGTTGTCGTTCAACGCTTTAAAGGCTTGGGCGAAATGAACGCCGAGCAATTGTGGGACACCACGATGGACCCGACCAAACGCACCATGCTGAAGGTAACGGTTGAAGATGCCGCCGAAGCCGACCGCACCTTTGATATGTTGATGGGCAACGCCGTTCCCCCGCGCCGCGCCTTCATCACCCGCCACGCCAAAGAAGTGAAGAATTTGGACGTTTAAGAGTGGAAAGTGCAAAGTGGAAAGTGGAAAGTAAAAAGTTGTTTTCCACTTTCTACTTTCCACTTTCTACTTTCTACTTTGCACTTTGCACTTTCCTCCTTCCATCCTCATCATCGGCGCAGTGTCGCTCGATGTCATTCATTTGCCAAATGGACCCAAGCTGTTGCCAGCGTCGCTGTCAACGGCGGGCGGGGCGGCCATGTATACAGCCTTGGCCGCGCATAAGGCTGGGGCCAAGATTACACTATTGGCGGTGCGCCCAACCCCAATGCTAGATGCGTTGCAGCCAGTGGCAGCGCGGGTGAATTGGCTCGGGCCTGAGATTTTGCCCGATCAGATCCCGAAGCTCGAAATTGCGCATTATGGCGGCGGTAACGCCAAATTGCTTCATGCCTCGTGGGGGGCCGAGCCGTTGCTCACACCCGATTTTTTGCCGCAGTCGTTGGCCGAATTTGACCTCGTGCATATTGCAGCCTTGAGCAACGCCGCCCGCCAACGCGAATTTTTGGATGCTTGCCGCGCCCGCAATGCCAAGTTCATCTCGGTGGGGGTGTATGCGCGGGTGGTGTATGGCGAAACCGAAACTGTGCGCGGGCTACACCGCGATGCCGATCTGTTTTTTATGAATGAAAACGAGGCCCGCGGCTTATTTGGCAGCGTCGAGGCGGCGTATACGGCGGCAGGCAAATGGCTGTTTGTCACGCTCGGTGAGCGCGGGGTGAATGTGCATATCGGCCCAGCCGCACCCGTTCATGTGCCAGCCCTGCCTGTGACCGAGTTTGACCCGACCGGCGCTGGCGACACCTTTTGCGGCACCACCCTCACCCATTGGCTCAGCGGCGCATCGCCCGTCGAGGCCGCCCGCGCTGGTTGTGCGGCCTCGGCTGCCGAGATTCAGATGGCGGGGCCGGAGTGGTTGTTGTAAAAAGTTACGAATGGTTGAATGGCTCATTCGTTGACTCGTGACTTGTGCGTCATGAATCAACCATTCAACCATCTACGCTTTATTTATCCTTTGTCAGTGCATCAGCAAGCAATTCGGCTTGCCTTAATACGGTTTCAGTCGCAAGCATTTGCATATCGGGCGGATAACCATAATAGCGCAACATGCGTTTGACAATCACTTTCAATTTCGCTCTGACGCTGTCTTTAATGGTCCAGTCAATGGTGGCATTTTCCTTCACTTTGGCACATAACACAATCGCAAGCTCGCGCAGTTTTTCTTGTTGCATCACCTGTTTTGCGCTGTCGTTGCTGGCAATAGCGGTGTAAAAGGCATATTCATATTCCGACAAGCCCATTTCGGCAGGGGCTTTGTCCATTTTATGAATCTCTTTCGACAGGGCGATGAGTTCTTCGATCACCTCGGCAGCTGTCAAAATTTTGGCATGATATCGCTTGATGGCGTTTTCGAGCATATCAATCAGCGTTTTGCTCTCAACCAAATTTTTCTTACTGCGCCCTTTTATTTCATCGTTTAGCAATTTTTTCAAAACTTCTAGCGCAATATTTTTGTGCGCCATGTTTTTTACTTCCTGCAAAAATTCATCCGACAAAATCGAAATATCTGGCTTTTTAATCCCTGCCGCGTCAAACACATCAATCACTTTTTCGGTCACGAGTGCTTTGTCAATGACTTGCCGAATGGCAGTTTCGATCTCTTCGTCTGATTTACCAGAGCCACTGCTATCAAATTTCATCAGCCGTGATTTGATTGCTTGAAAAAATGCAATTTCGTCCTTGGCATCCATTGCCTCATCTTGCGGAATGGCAATTGAGAACGCCTGTGACAGTGCAGTGACCTCATCAATAAACCGCTTTTTGCCATCTTCAAGCCCCAAAATATGATCTTCGGCAGCCAAAATAAGCGCTAGTTTTTTGCGTGTATCGGCATCAAAATAATGCTCGTAGGCAAAGCCATTAAACATCTGCGCCACCACTTCCAGCTTTTCCAGCATCAGCGCAACGGCTTGGGCTTGGGTAATGGCCGGGTCGCCTTTGCCACCAGCATCAGCATAAAACGACAGTGCAGTTTTCAAATCAGACGCAATGCCAAGATAATCAACGATCAAACCACCAGTTTTATCTTTATACACGCGGTTCACGCGGGCAATGGCCTGCATTAGGTTATGCCCTTTCATTGGTTTGTCTATATACAAGGTGTGCAGCGCCGGCACATCAAAACCGGTCAACCACATATCACGCACAATCACCAATTTCAGATCATCATCGGGGTCTTTCATCCGCTCTGCCAAAACCCGCCGTTGCTCTTTGCTGGTATTGTGTTTCGCCAGTTCAGGGCCATCTGCCGAAGTCGAGGTCATCACGACCTTGATCACGCCTTGTGTCAGGGCCTCGCTATGCCAATCTGGTCTAATCTCAATAACCGCTTTATACAATTCGGCAGCAATACGGCGCGACATCGCTACAATCAATCCTTTGCCATCCATCACACTTTGGCGCTGTTCAAAATGTGCGATGATGTCTTTTGCTACCTGTTTGATGCGGGTTTCGCTGCCGATCAGGGCTTCCAATTGTGTCCATTTGGCCTTGGCTTTTTGGGTGTCCGAAAGATCCTCTTGCGCCAGTTCATCCTCTAAATCTTTAACCAGCTTTTTGCCTTCTTCGCTTAATGTAATCTTTGCCAGCCGACTTTCATAATAAATGCGCACAGTTGCCCCATCTTGCACTGCCTGCGCAATATCATACACATCCACATAGTTGCCAAAAACCGCCGGTGTATTCACATCGGCTTTTTCAATCGGCGTGCCAGTAAACCCAAGATAAGTCGCGTTGGGCAAGGCATCACGCATATATTTTGCAAAGCCATACACGATCTTGTTGCCGATCACATTGCCGTCCACGTCTTTATCATCAATCACCTTAGCCCGAAAACCATATTGGGTGCGATGGGCTTCATCGGCGATAACAATGATATTTCTGCGTTCAGACAAGGTTTCATACACATTCCCTTCGTCGGGCTGAAATTTTTGGATGGTGGTAAACACCACCCCACCCGAAGCCACCCGCAATAACGCTTTAAGCTGTTCGCGGCTATCGGCCTGCACTGGCTCTTGGCGAAGCAATTGTTTGGCGGCGGCAAATGTATCAAAAAGCTGATCGTCTAAATCATTGCGGTCGGTAATCACCAAGACCGTCGGATTATCCATCGCCAGCACAATCTTGCCGGTATAAAACACCATTGACAGCGATTTGCCGGACCCTTGTGTATGCCAAACCACCCCACCTTTTCTGTCACCTTCTGGCTGCAACTTTACCCCCGTCACACCATAACTTTCGGGCGATTCGCGCAACACCTTGGCCCTGTTATCGTTCTTAACACCGTTGGCTTCGGCGGTTACAAAACTTGCTGCTCGCAAGGTTGATTCAACCGCTCGATTAACCGCGTAATATTGATGATAGGCGGCCAGCTTTTTCACGGTTTGCAGGGTAATGATGCCGCTGATCTTATCTTCTTTCTTCGACTTTTCAAACACCACAAAATGCCGAATCAGATCGAGCAAGGTTTTTTGCCCCAACATATCCACAATCAAAATTTCGAGTTGACCGACCAACCGCGAGGCTTCGAGTTTGCCATCGGCACTTTTCCAAGCCATAAAACGGCTAAACCCCGCCGAGATCGTCCCCGCTTTTGCTTCTAACCCATCCGAAATAATGACAAAACTGTTGTAGGTAAACAACGACGGGATGGTTTGTTTATAAGTCTGAATCTGCTTAAACGCCATCTGCAATGTGGCGTTTTCATCGGCAGGGTTTTTTAGCTCAATCACCACCAGCGGCAAGCCATTTACAAACAAAATAATATCTGGGCGTTTATTCTGGTGATTTTCGATAATGGTGAATTGGTTCAGCACCACAAAATCGTTGTTGTCGGGGCGATGCCAATCAATCAGCCACACCAAATCGCCGCGACTGTTGCCGTTTTTTTGATAGCTCACCGTAATGCCTTCGGTCAACATACGATGAAAAGCCTCATTATTGGCCAACAAATCGGGCGTGCCAATACGCAACACTTGCCGAATGGCATCTTCGCGTGTCTCTGGCGGAATGTTGGGGTTGATGCGTGCCACTGCCGTCCGCAATGACTCGATCAGCAGCACCGTTTCAAACGAGGCACGTTGTGGCATGTCGCTGTCGGGTGCAATGTCGGGGCCGTAAATGTAACGATAGCCCTGTCGTTCCAGCAACCCAATGGCGAAATTTTCAATCGCTGATTCGGTAATTCTGCTCATGTTAATCATTGTCTTGACACGATTTATAGGATTTTAGGATGCGCAGGATTAGGCTTGCGCTGCCCACTCAATCCTGCCCCATCCCCAAAATTTAACCACAAGCCCACTTGCGCCGCCCACCTAATCCTGTCTATCCCAAAATCCTATAAATCCTGTCCCGACAGTTACAATTTACCCGGACTCACCAATTTTTTGTTATACACCCTTTTAAACTCAAGGCTTCTCCCGCCAAAATTAATCAACAAGCCATCCGCAATATTGTAAGCCTCACAATAGTTAATGGCCTGCGCCTTGTGCACATCTTCCAACTTTTCCACCGCTTTCAATTCCAACATCACCTTTTGCGCCACAAAAAAATCAACCCGCCGTGTGCCAATATGTATTTCGCGATAATAGATAGACATCTCCATCTCGCGCTCAAATGACAACCCTTGCAATTCCATCTCAATTGCCATTGCTCGTTGATAAATCACTTCTTGGAATCCATTGCCCAGCGTCGTATGCACTTTCATCGCGCATCCGATGATCTTGTGGGTTAATTCATTGATAGCCGTGTTTTCCATGCTATTTCCTCACTGTCCAGACACGATTTTTAGGATTGCAGGATGGACAGGATTAGGCTTGTGCCGCCGGTCTAATCCACCTATCCGAAAATTCTATTTCTGCTTACCTCCAATCTCGCCACCTAAACGTCTAAAGCCCAACCCAATCCCCCGCCCAGCTAATCCTACCATCCGAAAATTTAAAGACCAACCCA
>JAGWYZ010000200.1 GCA_018969115.1 Chloroflexota bacterium
AAGGCAAGGTTATACCTGAAAGTGAGGCAGAGGCAGTGCATACGTGGCAGCGCAATGAAGTTGACGGGCGTTGTATAACCCTGAACGCAAAAATTTGGTTAACGTATTACTGCCTGCACAAAAGACATGGACATAATCAGATCATCTCTTGAATCAAAAACACACTTGGGTATTAATGGCTATTCAACATCCCGATTTTGAGCATCCGCTTATTTTAATCATGACAAATGTCAAACTAACACCTGATGAGACATATATTGTTTTCAAGTCACGCTGGGGAATTGAGCAACCGCCGTTAGTTACCAAACAATGGTCTCTAGCCTTGGCTCGTGCCCAAAAGGCTGTTTTTAGCGAAAACTAGGGTATTCAACTATCCACTAAATATTTATGTTAAGTTACTCCCTCAATATCTCGTCTTTATTACGCGAATACGCGTTTGTTGAGCGTTTCGATCAGGCCAGACGCTTGGGCTTTAATCGGGTTGAATTTTTGTGGCCGAATGGCGAAGACCCGCTCGAACTGGCAAAACGCGGGCGAGCCGCCCAAGTGCAAGCAGTGCTCATCAATTTTTACGCTGGCAATTTGCAAAACAATGATCGCGGGTTGCTCAATTCACGCGACCGCTGGGATGAATTTTGCGCCCAAGTGCCCATTGGACTAGAACTGGCACAGGCGCTGGGTTGCAACAAAATGCACGCATTGGCTGGGCGCTGGCGCAATGATGAATCGCCAGAATCGCAATTGGCACGGCTGCGTGACCGCTATCGTTGGCTGTGTGAACAAGCCAAACCAGCGGGAGTCACGGTCTTGATTGAACATTTATGCCCGCAATGGAATGGCAATTACATCTTTAAAACCAGCCGCGATACCTTGGCTTTTATCGACTCAGTCGGGGTCGATAATTTGGGCTTACAATATGATGTCTTTAATGCCCAACGGGTCGAAGGTGACATCATTGCTACCATTCGCGAGCTTTGGCCGCGTATGGCCCACATTCAAATTGCCGATTCACCCGACCGCCATGAGCCGGGCACAGGTGAATTAAATTTTGCCAATATTTTACGTACCATCGATCAAAGTGGCTATGCCGGTTTTGTTGGGCTAGAGTATTGGGCCAGTGGCAGCGGCGCTGGCAGCACAGAGCAAAGCTTGGCTTGGATGCGTTAGCGCAGATGCCGAGTTGATGAAAGGCTTGGCTGATTTCACTATCTATCCCCAAAAGCTACGCTTTTGAGGATAGATAGTGAAATCAGCCCGTCATCTTTTATGAATTTGCACTAACGAAGAAAATCAGTTTTAAATATGGCATTAAACGAATTGCCTACATCACAGATGTAAGACACTACTGGGACTGCACTGGTGGCGTGATGAGAATTAGGCTAGACAATAGGGTGATGGTTATGGCGGGGCGTGCCGTTACAGTCGGCAGCACGGTCATTGCTGTCGGTGCTGCCGTTGGTAGCACTGCAGTAAAGGTTAAAATGGGCTGGGCGGGTTTGGTTGCTTGTGTGAAAGTGACGACAATCTTAAGGGTGCTCATACTGGCCGCAGTTTGGCTCGAGTTACCAAATATCAGTGAACTACAACCTTGTGATAAGCCTTCGAGCGCGATAAGTAATATGACGTAGATGAATGAGTATTTTATGACAGACAGCCTCAAAATAAATCGCAGAGCCAAATAAAACTGCGTCATCACAGGTCTAGTTGCCCCTGCAAACATAAAATTAGATTAGAGAAAATTGCCTTCTACATATATAAAATTACTCTGATCACCGTATTACTATCAGGGGGACAATAGTCTTATACACCTACGTTTTTGTCATTGAATTGTCTATGTAACACACAAACGCAATCAAAAAAAGTGGGTTTCAGCTAAAAAACGTGCTTAGGTTCTTTGAAATAGTGCTTAAAAACAGCCATTAGTCGCAATAATATTGTGACCAATGGCTGTTTGGGTGGCTTTTTAAAGTAAACCAAAAAATCTAATATTGAAACCACCATACGACATTTGAAAGTATAGACAAAGCCCATACCCTCAAATGCCGTATAGTGGTTTCAACGTAAATTTGATATCTGAGGTGAAGATACCGCCTAAAGCACTTTAGGCGGTCTTCATTCTGCCGGATGATAACCCATCATGACGACTTCTCAATAATTGGGAGCAGCCCCGAAATGATAGTGGGTTTGACAAAACGATATCAGCCACGCACCACCCACGCGGCAATCATACCCGCAATCATGAGCCAACCAAAACGTTTGTGGCTGGCGGCAGAAGCACGCACCAATTTATTGAGGGGTTGCGGGGCTTCGGTGGCGTAGCCCAAGCGAATGAGCTTTATTGCATTTGGAAGTTCAAATAGCGTAATCAAGGTCAGCCAAGGCGCAATTCCCAATAGCACCAATAGCACCAATACGACAAATCCACCGCCCATCAAAAGTAAAAATTCGTTTTTGCTGGCGCGCCGACCAAGCAAATTGGCAAGGGTGCGTTTGCCTTTAGCAAGATCATCGGGGTAATCGCGCATATTATTGGCATGTAAAATGGAGGCCACAATCAGGCCAAGCGGGACTGCCAGCCACACCACTCGCCAAGGCCATTGCTGTGCCATTACATAATAGCTGCCCAGCACCATCACCGGCCCCATAAAAATAAATACGACCACTTCGCCCAGCCCAACATAGGCAAAGGCAAAGGGGCCAGCCGTATAAAACCAGCCAGCTAACACGCTAAGCACCCCAATAATGAGAATAAAAACACCTCGTGTTGCAACCAAATATAAACCAACAGCGCTGCCAAGGGCAAAAGTGAGCAACGCCGCCACAAACAATTGTTGGGGGGTAATTAGCCCTTCTTTGAGTGGGCGGTTTGGCCCCAGCGATTCGGCGGTATCGGTGCCTTTTTTCCAATCATAATAATCATTAATTAGGTTGGTGCCAGCGTGAATGGCAACTGACCCAACCAAGGTGAGTATGAATAAGCCAAGGTTAAAAAAGCCATCATAAGCGGCAATGGCACTGCCCAGTACCACTGGCGTAACGCTAGCGGTAAAACTAAAAGGGCGTGCCGCCATCCACCAAATGCGAATAAAGCGCCGAATTCGCGGCTCGGCAACCGGTTTAGCGTTTGTGCTCAAATTTTTAGCTTGGGCTTGTGGCAAGGCTTTCCACGGGATAATTTGTCGTTCAAGCTCTTCCATTGCCACATTAATGCCCCAGCCTAACACAGCCACCACAATGAGGGCCGCAAAAATAGTCGGCACATCATAAATCTGATACGACTTCCAAATCATTGCCCCCAACCCACCTTGCGGCAACAACAACTCAGTGCCGACAATGACCGTGAGCGCAAACCCCAACCCTAAATTTAAACCAGTCAAAATATTGGGCAATGAACCGGGAAACGCCACTGTCCATAACAGATCCCACCCTCGTGCACCGTTGTTACGGGCAATATCAAAATACTTAGGGTCAAGATTCAGCACTCCGGCCATCGTGTTAATTACCACCAGAAAAAAGACTGAAATGATGACGACAGCATATTTGGCATTTTCGCTAATGCCAAATATTAAAATCACCATCGGCACCAGCGCAATTTTGGGAATAGGGTAAAGCGAATTGATAAGCGGCGCAAATAACAAGCGTGCAAACCGATTGACACCCATCAACACCCCCAGCAACACCGCCGGAATTGCGGCTAGCACATAGCCAATCGACATGCGCCGCAAAGTGGTGAGCGTGGCCTCAAGCAGCGAACCATCTTGGGTGATTTTAATCAAGGTGCCAAAAATTTCACTGGGCGCAGGGAAAAATCGAATATCGATCACGCCAATACGGGCGAGCATTTCCCAAATTGTTAACAAAATGAGGGGAGAGATGAAGGGTAAAAGACGCTCTTTTGACATGATATTATTTCAAGGCTTGCCACAATCGATAGGCCAATTCACCATAAAGTGGGTCACGTTTTAATGTAATGGGGTCACGCGGGCGGGCAAATGGCACACTGATCTCATCACGAATCAACCCCGGTCGCTGGCTCATCACCAATACCCGGTCGCCCAAGACGAGGGCTTCATCGATCGAGTGGGTGACAAATAAGACTGTCTTTTTGGCTTGGTCTTTATTTTTTTTGAGGGTATCGCCCAATTCCCAAATATGAAGCAATTCATGCTGCAAGCTTAATCGGGTTTGCTCATCTAATGCGCCAAACGGCTCATCCATCAACAAAATAGCAGGGTCGTTGGCCCAAGCGCGGGCCAAGGCCACCCGCTGCTTCATGCCCCCCGAAAGCTGATAGGGGTAAGACTCGGCAAATTGGCTAAGCCCAACTGTGCGTAACATTTGCTCAACGATAGCATCGCTGTCCTTGCTATCCACCCCTTGCATCCGCAAGCCATAGCCCACATTTTCAAACACCGTCATCCAAGGAAAGGTGCTATCGCCTTGAAAAACAAGGGTTGGGGTGACATTACGATCAGCATTTTTGGCAATTTGAAAGCTGCCGCCTGAAGGCGAATCAAGCTCGGCCAAGATGCGCAACAGCGTGCTTTTGCCACAACCACTCGGCCCAACCAGACACACAAATTCGCCAGCATTAATGGTTAAATTTAATGGGCCTAGGGCTGGCAATATGCCCCCGTTACTGCTGGCAAACACTTTGCTGAGTTGAGAGAGATGAATCATAATTGACTTGATTTTTGTCCGTGCGGAGTATAGCTGTATCAATAATGGTTAAAATGATTTCGATCATTTCTAACATAGCGCAAAATCTTTTATCAACTCAGAAGCTGCGCTATTTTTGGTCTCTTCTCAACAATTTGGGGAACACTCATCTTATTACAGGCTTAATCTGCTATGGCCACCCCAAAACATCATCATTTCAACGGGGAGCGAAGGTAGCGCATACCATCAATTTGGCTTAGAGTATCAGCAAGTTTTAGCTAAAAAGGGCTTTAACTGCTGTTTATTTTAGCATCTCACGTTATATTAACCATGGTATGACTGATATACCCGCCAAAATTGAAAGGGTGCAGTATATGGGTAATGAGATTACCGATAAAACCAAAGCCACAATCTTTCATAATGCCGCCTTATATGACCTAAAAAATATGATCTAAAAAGTCATGTCGATTTTGTATTACAACGCTTGCAAAAACGGTTAGCCAATGAAAGCGGATAGATTGCCTTAACTTTTCTGGTTATAACCTGAGCGCGGCCTCAAACTGAGGGTTTCGCCGATTTCACAATTTTTAGCCATGCCGAGTATATATTTGCCGATTTCTCAAATGGCGAAGGAATCATGCCCAATAAACGATTGATACCGATATAAATAAATTAGAATTAGATAAGATTATTCTCGTTTGCAAAAATGAAGTAACAGAGGAAAAAGCAATGAAAGTAAATTTAGCAAAATCAATCATGGCATTTGGGCTAGGCTTAGTTGGGGCTGGCCTTATTGTCAGTCTGTTTTTAATGCAATCGATAACAGTTGCACAATCAAAACAGCAAGTCCCCGAAGGGCCAAATGACATTAGCAAGGCAAATGTGCCAATGGCCTTAACGGTTATTAAGAGCATTGGCACAAACGCCTCATGTTCACCCGCATTAACCTCAGCAGTTATTGGTGGCACACAGGTTTATTATTGCTATAGCATCACTAACCCCGGCGGCCCCAGCACCTATATTAGCATGACCTTGTTTGATAGCGAATTGGGCCAACTGGCTACTTTTTCTGGCACATTTGGAGTGGGTGCCAGCAAATTTTATACGCTTGGGCCAATTACAACCCCACCGATCTTCTCTCCATCGGCGGTTATTATTTCAACTACCCAAGCCACCGTAGCGGCAATTCGTAATACCAATGATATCGTCAATTATGCGATATCGCCAATTGCTACCTTAACCATTAACCCGATTAATATCTTAGTTTCGCTCAAGAAAACCGTAGGGACGGTTGGCAATAATACTTGTGCTAGCACGACCAGTATCAATATTGTTCAAGGCACTTCTGTTTATTATTGTTATACGCTCGAGAATACGGGCAATGTGCCAGTCCGCACCATCTCATTAACTGACGATAAAATATCTCCTAGCCCATTAAATTCAACGGTTTATACCCTTCAACCAACTGCTAAACAGGCTTATGTTTCGCCAGCCCAACTACCAAGTATTACCACAACCAATACAGCAAATTGGACCGTACAAACCCTGATTACTTCGCCAATTACATTAACAGCCACTGGAGTTGCCACGGCAACCGTAAATTGGCGGCCTTTGGTTGCCTCAATCACGCTGACCAAAACGGTAGGCACTAGCCCATCGCCCGCCTGCGCCACCGCCTCTACCATTACGGTGCTGCCCGGCACTACCGTTTATTATTGTTACACCATTGTCAATACGGGTGATGTCACGGTTACGTCAGTCTCTTTGGTAGACAACAAAGTAAATGGACCATTTGTCATGCCGACAGGGTTGCTTGCGCCCAAAGGCAGCCAAAGTATTAATGGGATTGCAGCCGTGCATAATGTTACGACCACGAATACTGCCACTTGGAATGTAAATGTGCCATCTGGGCCGCTAAACGGTGTGGTTGCGTCAGGGATAGCATCGGCAACAGTGAATGTAGCACCTCCCACCCCCAGTTTAGACATTCTTAAAATGATCAGCCTCAACCCTAATTGCAGTAATTCGACCGACCCACTTTCAGTTGGGCCAGGGGTCAATGCGTATTACTGTTATACCCTTACCAATACCGGTGGGTTCTCACTTACCAATGTCTCAATCTCAGATTCTGATAGTGGCGTGTTAACCTCGTCTTTGTCTGTATTTGGGGTTGGTGCTAGCACCACATTTACCAGAGGCCCGATTGTTAAAACAGCAGCCGGTGACAACCCGAGCACCGTCACTTGGAATGCCACTTATTTCAATAATGGCATAAGCACCCTCATCTTTGACAATGATACCGCCACGATCAAAGTAATATCAGCAGTGTCATCTATGATTTTGACAAAAACGGTCGCTTTAACCGCGGGCGGTTGTAGCAGTGCCGATCTTTTAGTGGTTGCGATCAATACTTCTGTGCGCTATTGTTACACGATCAGCAACACGGGTAATACGGCTTTATCTGCTATTTCGGTGTCAGATGCCCAGTTGGGTGCGATTACCCCGAGTGTTACCACTTTGGCTCCGGGTGCAAGCACGACCTTCTTTAGCCCAGCCTTTGCGGCATCGCCTGTGGGCAGTAATGTTGTGCCAGTGACAGTCACCGCCAATTCAAGTGACGGCGGCTCAGTTAATGCAACTTCGGGCACAACACTTACGGTTACATTGGCTAACCCAACAATCAAATTATCAATTGGCGTGAGCACTGCTGCGGTTTGCACCACATCTGACACAATTTATGTGCCATCGGGCACCTCGGTCTACTATTGCTATACGGTGCAAAATACCAGCAGTGCGCCGCACACCTTAACCAATCATTCCTTAACAACCGATCGTTTTGGCTCGGTATTTACAGATACCAATATCTCGCTTGCGCCCGGGGCGGTCTATACATATTTACATCCCACACCTGTGCTGATTAATCAAAACAACCGTATTAACAATGGCACATGGACGGCAACAATACAAGGATTGCCAGGTGTTAGCGCCAGTGCCAGCGAAAATGCGACCGCATGTTTATCCGGTGTTATTGGTAACTTCCCTTGTCATTTAACCCCAACTGCCGTGCCCGCCGCTAATGCTACAGCAACCCCACCGCCCGCATCTGTTATTGATTTGGTTGCCAGTATCAATACTTTAAATAGCGTGGTAGTAAACCAACCTTTAACCATTAACTTGACTGTGAACAACGCAGGTACTGGGCTAGCCAGTATTGTGACGCTTGCCGCCACCTTGCCAGCAAATGCCAAATTCCAGTCTGTCACCACCAGTGGTTTGAGTTGTTCAAGCATTCCTGCGGTTAATAGCACTGGCGGTAGTTTGTCATGTAGTGTACCAGGTGGGTTAGCGTCAAATGCGTCTAAAACAATTAATGTTATGGTCATTCCTACCAGCACAACGGGTAATGCTGTCACCTTAACTGTCGCGACGACTAGCGCCGAACCAAATGTAACCAATAATACCCAAACGCTCAATTTAAGTGGGTCTCGGTTGCTTATGCCACTACTTAATTTCTTGCTTAAATTGATTGGGCTATAACCCTTTACCCGATTCATAAATAAAAAAACTGCCTAAAGTGCTTGAAGCACTTTAGGCGTTTTTTTT
>JAGWYZ010000201.1 GCA_018969115.1 Chloroflexota bacterium
TTTAGAGGTAGATAGTGAAATTGGCATTACCTTTCATCAACTCGGAATCTGCTCTATTGTAATTTCGACTATATATTTTAGTGCTGTTATGCGTAAGTTTCAATCTTTATTGTTTCCAGATCCAAC
This sequence comes from Chloroflexota bacterium, assembly GCA_018969115.1. Lineage (GTDB taxonomy): Bacteria > Chloroflexota > Anaerolineae > J036 > Brachytrichaceae > AQU-03. Next base: position 127 of record JAGWYZ010000201.1, read on the forward strand.
GCAAGCTGTTCAATTGGATGACCCGTTGTCGGTGTCGGATGTGAATGCTTTGGTTAAGGCACTGATCGAAGACTCGCCTGATTTGACAAATGTACGGGTTGCTGGTGAGATCAGTAATTTGTCGCGTCCAGCTTCTGGGCATATTTACTTTACTTTAAAAGATGCGACTGCGCAGCTTCGGTGTGTGATGTGGCGGTCGAGTGTAGCACGGATGCGGTCTGTACTGCGGGATGGGGAAGCGGTGGTGGCACGTGGTAAAGTGAGTGTTTATGAGCGGGATGGACAGTATCAGCTTGTTGTTGAGGCAATGGTGCCGCGAGGAATGGGCGATTTGTATGCTGAATTTGAGCGTTTGAAGCTGAAATTACAAGTTGAAGGATTATTTGATCCATTGCGTAAACGACTTTTGCCCGTATTGCCCCAAAAGCTGGGAGTCGTTACATCAGCTAGCGCGGCGGCTTTTCAAGATATTTTGAATGTACTGCGCCGTCGTTATCCGTTGATTGAGGTGACTTTATCGCCGACATTGGTGCAGGGTGAGAACGCCCCTCCAATGATTGTGCAGGCAATTCAAAACTTAAATGATATGACTGATTGTGATGTCATTTTGGTGGCACGTGGTGGTGGCAGTATTGAGGAATTATGGGCGTTCAATGATGAACGGGTGGTGCGGGCGATTGCGGCATCGCGGTTGCCTGTGGTAACGGGGGTAGGCCACGAGATTGATTTTACATTGGCTGATTTTGCCGCTGATGTGCGCGCCCCCACCCCTTCAGCCGCGGCAGAGATGATAACACCAGACGTGAATGAATTGCGGATGAATGTGGATGCCTATGCTCAGTATCTGGATCAGTCGATTTTGAGGCGGGTAAATGAGGCCCGGACGCGCCTGATGGGATTAAAACGCACGTTGCTTAATATTGGTCCTATCAACCAAATGCAACGTGCTAAAACGCAGATAATTGAATTGCAGCGCAGATTAGAGCAAGCATTAATGGCCTATTTGAGCTTGCAGCGGGTGCGTTTGACGGGCCTTACTCAGCATTTGGAGGCGATTGGGCCTGCGGCTACTTTGGCACGCGGTTATGCGATTGTGCAACGCCAGCGCGATGGACACATCGTGCGGTTGGTAACTGATGCGTTAGTGGGTGATGCGTTGCGGGTGCGTTTGAGTGATGGTGAGTTTGAAGCGAAGCGTCAATAGTCATTCGCCATCTTCGGCGTGTATTTCCATCAAATAATGACGATAGACCAAGCGTTGCATCAACCCATTATCGGGGCTGTTGTTTTGGGTGCGTTGTGATGGGTCAGGGGTGGGGGTGGGGGTGTCTGACGGAACAATAAGCCAGATGGCAGTCTCAGTAGGTGCGGGTGTCTTGGTAGCTGTGGCGATTTTAGTGGCGGTTGGCACTTTGGTTGGGGGCTCGGTAGGAATAGGCGTTGGACTGGGTGTGGGGCAGATGTTGGCTGCACCGGGATTTGGGGCATTGGGACTAAATGTATTTGTGTTGCGCTGCCCGCCGCTGCCGTTGGCACAGCGTTGGTTGGATTGAGTTGATGAACTGCCGCCGGCACTTTCATTGATTTGAGGTTGCGCAGGGTTGAGTAGGCTGAGAAGGATTGGGTCGTCTGCGTCATCGGTACCATAAACGACGGCATCGAGCAAGTTGGTGGTAGTGATGGTAGTGCCGTTTGGAAAATCATTGACAGAGCCGACATATAGGGCGATTGCGTCGGGGCCATTTTGTAAAGTGCCATTGGCAAAAGTTTTGGCGGCTGCGCTTATGGCGCTATTGCCTAATACAAAATAGCCATCACTTTCGGTTCGATAGCCGTTTAAGCTGATTGCGTAATAGGATTTGTGGGTTAGGCCATCATATAATACTATTACCAGCCCATCGAGCGGTTGATCGCCATTGTTTGGGCTAAACAGTTCCATAAATTCGGCAATATCGCTACCGGGGGTATCGACATCAAATTCATTGATGATGATGTTGTGGTTATGCACTGAAGTGCTGGTTGGGCTGGGTGTGGCGGTCGCGGTGGTTGTCGGTGTTGCTGTGGCGGAGGGTGGGATTGAGGTTGATGATGGACTGGGCGTTAGGGTTGAAGTTGATGGGCTTGTGGCGGATGGGGAGGGTGTTTGTGTGGACGTGGGAGATAAGGTAGCTGATGGCGATGACGTAGGTGTAGCGGTTAATGATGGTATAACTGTCGCCGACGCGGTTGCGGTATGTGTCGCTGTTGCTGTTGCTGAACAAGGCTGTAAGGCTGAACTGCTATTTCTTGGGGAAGGAGAGGTGGCTTGAAAATCAGTATTGTTGTTATCGCTATCTGTGCAGCCGTTTGATAGACGAATTGCAGCTTTGGTGTTGTCTAAGCTTGCAGCTGGTCCTGTGCCTTCGTATTGGGTTGCCGAGGACCCAAACCCGATTAAGTCAATTGTGCTGTCGTTTTCATCAAGCAAGATTACTTTTCCAGCAGTGGCATTTAGTGATAATGTACTGATTTGATCTGGTTGTGGCAAAGTTTGCCCAGTGCTACCACCACTCAGTTGAATGAGAAAATACCCACCGGCTGGAATAGAAGCATTGATGCTAGCCCCAGTGCTAAATGTGCCAGTGGCTGATGCTACTTTAATTTGCCAACCCGTTAGCGTATCTGTTGTATTGCTACGATTAAATAGCTCGACGAAATCGTGTGTGTAGGGAGCACCGCTGTTCCCGCCGCCGCCATAAACTTGGCTAATTACAATTGAATTGGAAGCAGCGATGGTTGGTTGAGACGATTGTGTGCTAATAAATACCGCTAAGACTAGTAAAAAGAGACCAAACCAAAAATAAAACAAATGTTCTAATTTAAAATTGCTCATATATTCCCCTTAAATACAATAGCTTTGCCAAAATAAAGTGAACTAAAATAAAATAAAACGGTAGGAACCTTGAACAAAATTTTAGCATTAATGTGGTGAGTGAGTTAGCCAAGTAATCAGCTTATGATCAACTGACTCAGTCGTGTGGTGTGACTCTACTTTTTTTTAGGGGGTCACATCGTCACCATACCAACAAAAAAACGCGCTAAAAGCGCGTTTTTTTGTTGGTATGCAATCGTTAAAATTGCAATATGGTGTTACGGAGAGGACAGGATTTGAACCTGCGATGGGGTTTCCATACGCGCTTTCCAGGCGCGCGCATTAGACCAGACTATGCTACCTCTCCAAAAGTAAGATTAATTATACTTGCCCCGCGAGGGCAAATCGCTCAATTGCGACGGCAACGCCATCATCATGAATAGAAGGAGCGATCCAATTAGCGGCGGCCTTGGCGATATCGCTGCCATTGCCCATTGCAACGCCAATCCCAGCCCATTCAAGCATGGTTTTGTCGTTTTCTTGGTCGCCAATGGCTAATATTTCGTTGCGAGCAATGCCGAGATGTTGCGCCACACGGGCTAACCCTGCGCCTTTATGCGCCTCAAGCGGGTTAACCTCAACAAACATGGCATGGGATTGAACCACTACGGCGCGGCCTGCCGTTGCTTGCCTAAGTACGATATTGGCCTCGACGGTGTGTTTGGGGTCGATGACAAATAAGATCTTATCAGAGGCTTGACCACTTAAAGCGTTGCATAAGTTTTTGCTAATGATAGGCGGGGTTTCAATTAACCAGCGAAAATAAAAATCACGGTCATAGGCCAATCGCGAGACATAAATTGTTTCGCCGTGATATAACACAGCATGCCAATGAGGGTATTGATCGGCCAATGTTAATAGCTCACAAGTTAGGTCATTGGTTAACGTGAAATGATGCAGCGTTGCTTCATGAACGTAATCATAAATATAACCACCTTGCGTGCATATGGCTGGGGCGGTTAACCCGACCATCGCTGCAAATGGTCGGGTGGTGTTGACGCTGCGCCCAGTAGCAATGGTGACATAAATGCCGCGAGCCTTGGCCTGCTCGATCGTGCTTAAGACTCTGGGGGCGATGGTGCGATTGGTGTGGAGTGCTGTGCCATCGAGATCGAAGGCGATTAATTTGATCATGAAAAGCTAGTCGATTTTGAGCATTAAAAGTTTGGTTGGCGTCACTACATATAGGGTATTGGTGGCAGGGTCGATCGATATATCTTGTAGCCCTTGAAAATCATCGCCTTCGGCCCTAAATTGGCGCACAAATTCGCCATCTTTATTGAGCTGAATGACCAACCCCAATTTTGTATCGCCAATATAAATAAAGCCTGTGTTTGGCTCACTGGTATTGAGTGTAATGGCTACAGGCTCGACCAAAGATTGTGGCAAGCCATTCATTTTAAATGGGGTTGGGCGGGCATTGTTATAGCGCAAAATTGGCTCTTGGGCATTGCGGCGCAACACATAAACATTGCCATCAATTGCAACATCAACTGCATCTGGAAAACTAGGCAGGGGTGGCATGAAATAACCTGAGCCACGTGGGTTGTTATCTGCGCCCATTTGGTAGCGCCAAAGTTGGCCTGCACCGGCATCTAAGATATAAAACTGTGAGCTATATAGCTCACCTGCTACCGCTTTATTTACCGCTGTGGTAGCGGGCAGTTTGATGGGGGCAATTTGGGCGTTATTGGCATTGTAAAAATAAACTCCGTCGCCGCCAAATAGCATTGCACCATCTGCTAGGCCCCAACGCCCATTACGCTGAGTGGCCCAAGCCACATCGCGCACGCCAGAGGGTAAATTGGGGTTGCCATTTAAGACCAAAGCCATTGGCTTGTTGTTTGCCAACCCATTACGATCGGAATTAAGGAGGTATTGCTCGGCGCTACTATTGACCGTATTAAGTAGATAAACGCCTTGATCGGTGGCTGCCACGCGATAAATCGCTGCTGGGTTAGGCAGATTGGCGAGTATGGTGGTTTTGACCCGTGTCACTCGTAAGACTTTATCGAGCTGACTGGATAATTGTTGGCGTTCACCTTCAAAGCTACGATCCTCAGGCACTTTGCTTTGATAATTGCTGATTGATTTAATGGCTTTTTGGATGAGATCAGGGGCGGCATTGGGGGCACGGGCAGCTTCGACTATGGCGGTGGTCTGATCGCGCAATTGTTTGCGCTCCATTTCGCCACTAAGTGATAAATAGAGCGTGGTTGTTAACCACGCGACGATGACGGGTAACAGAATGGCGAACAACATCCACAATAAACGGGTGCGGCGTTCTTTATCGCTAACACTAGGTACGCTGGGTTTGGGGCGTTCACTTTGGGCGGCAACAATGTCGCTCGGCAGCATTTGCCTACCAATGGTGCTGGCCCCACGTTGGGCACTTTCGGCGGCGCGGCCAGCTACATTGCTGGCGGTGTCGCGAGCGCGGCCTAGAGCTGGCAACACGTTGTTGCTAAATATGGCTCCAATTGGTGCAAATGTTGCCTTTACTTTGTCCCAATCCATATTTATGACTGGTAGTTTGGGTTCTTTGGGTAATTTATTGGTTGTTTTAGCTGGTTTCGCAGGCGACGGGTTGAGTCGATTGGCCGGATCGTCATCATAAACGGCATCGCTTGGCCCATCGTCGTTGTCGCTGATGTTTGTGGCTTGGGCTGAGTTGTCAGGCAATTCACCAATTTCACCAATGCTGGTGCGCACATTGACGGTAAATGACACACCTGTCATGCGCCCAGCTTTGATGTTGGCATTCAGATACCCTGCCACCATACGCGCATCCCCTTTGCCCATGCAAACATTGATAAGGCGGTCGCTGACATCGGGGCTGAGTGATCGTGGGCCGGTTAGTACAAATGAGTCGCCAGGTTGCCATGCGAAATTGACAAAAAACATTTCGGCATAGCCAACTCCAACCGGGCGTTGATCATCGGGTGGGGTGACGCGCTCGAATGAGCCGCCGGGGGCGCGGGCGTAGGCGATGGCAGGGCCGCATTGCCCAATCACTACGCTATCGTTGCTGATGACGGCGCAACTCAGTGAGCCGGTGACGGGCTGAATTAGCCCACGATTGAAATCGTTGAGCTTTTCACTGGCGAGCCGCACTGCCAAACGCAGGCCGGTGGTGATGCCGCCGGGCGATTGGTAATAGCATTTGCTGAGGGTGCGGGAAAGTTCGTTACAGACTTCGACTGAAGCATTTGGCAAATCGAGAAAAACGATGAGGGTATCATCGGTGCGTAGCCCGTATTTGGGTGGGTCTTGCACAAAAACTTGTGGGCTTTCGCCCAATTCTCGGCCATCGGCAACATGAATGGTAGAAACAGTTATTTCTGACACGCCCTTTGATTTTATCTTAACCTGAAATAACGCTTTGCTTAATCAGTGGTAACCTTGGGTCACTTTGTTTTCATTTTTACCCGATCTTTCCCCTGCCCAATGGGCACTTGCTATCGCTGCCAGCATTTTGATTGGCGTTGCCAAAACCGGTGTACCCGGGGTTGGTATTCTTAATATCACGGTCATTGCCAGTGTATTTGGTGGACGGGCCACTGCTGGTATTACGTTGCCTATGCTTATTTTGGCTGATCTTTTTGCGGTGTTTTGGTATCGCAAATATGCCGACCTAAAAAAAGTGGTTGGTTTAACGGGTTGGATTTTGGTCGGTATGCTTTTGGGCGTGGTTTGTTTTGTGGTGGTCGATGCTAATAAGAGCGCTCGTGATGTGATTGGCATGATGATTGGCGTATTGGTTTTGATTATGTTGGGCTTGCATGTGGCACGCCAGCGCTATGGCGAACGATTTTCGCCAACTAACGGTCCGGCACGTGCCTTTGCAGGGGCTGCTGCCGGCTTTGCTACGATGATTTCGAATGCTGCTGGCCCTATTATGAATGTGTATATGTCGGGGTTAAAAATGCCCAAAGATGAATTTATGGGTACGACGGCGTGGTATTTCTTTTTGCTCAATGTTAGCAAAATACCGGTTTATTTATTGTTAGGTGTGTTTATGCAGCCTTTTTTTACCCGTGAGACCTTGCTTTTTAATCTCACTATGAGTCCGTTTATCATTGCTGGGGTGTTTTTGGGGCGCTTAGTGTTTCAATATATTCCACAAAAATGGTTTATTAATATTGTTTTGGTGATGGCGGCGTTTGCGGCCATTCGGCTTATAACGGGATAGACTGCAAAGTCGGAGAATTTGGACTTTTTACTTTGCACTTTGCATTTTTTATGAATTTGATTAACGCAGCGCTAGGGCATATTGCGGTTGATACGCTCATTACCAATGTGCGGGTGGCCAATGTGTTGACAGGCGAAATTTACCCCGCCGATATTGCCATTCACCAAGGCAAAATTGTGGCGCTAGAGTCGCCCAATTTGCAGCCGCCGCGACAAGCCAGCCGAGTGATCGATGGCCAAAGCATGATCGCCACGCCCAGCTTGGTTGATTCGCATTTGCATATTGAAAGCACGATGATCACACCGGCGCATTTTGCTGAGGCAGTATTGCCATTAGGCACAACGACGGTGCTAGAAGACCCACATGAAATTGCTAATGTGTTGGGCGCGGCAGGGATTCGTGCATTTTTAGCGGCCTCTGAAAATATTCGACTGAAGGTTGAATTTTTGGTCAGCTCGAGTGTGCCATCGGCTCTGGGGCTTGAAACGGCGGGCGGGGCGATTGAGCCTGACGATGTGCGGGCGTTGCTCAAACACCCAAGGGTACGCGGGCTAGCCGAGGTGATGGATGGCACGGGTTTGATAGCGGGGGATAGCCGTTTGTTTGGCATTTTGGCGGCGGCTGGCGGCGGGCATGGTTATGATGCAGGTGCGCAAAGTCCGGGTGTGATTGAGGGCCATAACCCAATGTTGCGCGGGCGGGCGCTATGTGCTTTTGTGGCTGTGGGTGTCGATTCTGACCATACTCAAGCCAGCGCCGCTGATTTGGTTGAGAAAGCGCGGCAAGGGGTGACGATAATGTTGCAAGAGCGCTACATTACCCGCGAGGTGATTGCGGCGCTTGAGTCGTTGCCCTTTGATATTGGCACCTGCATTATTACGGATGATGTTGCGCCCGAATATTTGCTTGATCATGGGCATCTCGATCATGTGATGCGGCAATGCATTCGTTTGGGTATGTC
>JAGWYZ010000202.1 GCA_018969115.1 Chloroflexota bacterium
TAATCGTAAATCCAAAATCTTCCATTTTTTTTATGAAATTATTAACTACAATTGTTTTAGTATTTGTGGCGGCGTTAGGGCTGATGATTGGCTGGCGGATGGAGCAGCAGACGATGGCGATTTTGGCTGGTGTGGCGATTGGCTTTGTGGTGGCAGCTATTGCTATTGGGGCGGTGGCGTTTGTGATGTTAGAAAAAAGCCGTATTACCAATCCACCCCCTGCGCTACGCACCCCACCAACCACGCCCAATAGTTATGAATTACGTGACCCACATCTACCGGTTTATGCGCCTTATGCTTACCCGTCGCAGCCAGCATTGCCACCACCAAGTTACCCCGCGTCTTATGGTGACCCGCGCTATGCCGCAACGATAGGGCGCATGCCGTTAGGTCAAAGCGTTGCGCCGCCCATGCTGGCCATGCCGCGCCGATTTTTTGTCATTGGCGCGGCGGGTCAACCTGAAGAAGTGGCGGCTGAGCCAGATGATCAAAACCCATATGGGTTTTAAGGTTGTGTTTACCGACAAATGTCGGGGGCTTCGCTTAAATAAGGGCTGGTGATGACGCTGGGTGACGGGGTGCGGGTAGGCGTGGGCGTCATTACATCGGTGGCGGTGGCGGCGGGTGTGGTCAGTGTTTTTGGGGTAGCGGTGGGTGTGCGCGTAGGGCGTGGGGTTGGCGTATTGCTAGGGGTTGGCGTATTGCTAGGGGTTGGTGTAATGGTGGGTGTGGGTGTACGTGGTAGCGGTGGCCCATTTTCGCTGCCCCACCAATTGTTGCTGGCATCGAGCGGAATTTTGGTAAAGGCGACGACTTGAGCTGTTTCGCGCAATGATTCATTATTGAGCACACAACCATCGGCAATGGTCGTCACCCCGCCAAAATAGCCATCTAGCACCGCCCCTGCCACTGTGGCGACATTACCGCTGATGATAGTGCGTGTAATTGCAACGCTGCCGCTCCAATTCGTCAGTGCGCCACCGCTGCTTTTGTTGGCGCGATTGCCGATCAGTTTGCTGTTTTCAATTGTCACCACCGATTCGGTGCCAAATGAGACAATGCCACCGCCGCCATAGGCAAAGGCCGCTTTACCCATATCTTGGGTGGCGCGGTTGTTGCTCACGATGCTCGCATCATTTAAGATCAAATTGCTGTCTTCGTTATAAATTGCGCCGCCTAAAACCGAGGCGTTGCTGTCGAAAATGCTATGCTCAAATTCAAATTTAGAGCGCACGCCATAAACTGCGCCGCCCACTTCGGTGGCGGTGTTGCTGATCAATTGGCTATCGCGCAGGGCAAACAAGCCACCTTCGCCATACAGTGCGCCGCCATAATGACGAGCGCCATTGCTAATAAAAAGCGACGAAACAATTTGAGTTTCATTTAAATTTGCAATTGCACCGCCGTCATAGGCATTATTGTTGCGCAGTGTTATGCTAATGAGGTTGGTTTGCCCCAAATTTTGAATGGCTCCGCCATCGAGTTTGCCGGGGTCGCCGCCCATTAGTGTAAGGTTGTTTAGGGTTAAGCTGCCCGATGGATATACATCAAAAAAGCGAAATGCTTGTGGGCCGACCCGCATTAAGGTGCTGTTGTTGCCGATAATTGCAATTTGCCCACCGATAACGGGCAAGGCTGCTAAGGCGCTCGCAGGTTGAGGCAGATTGATATCGGGTAAAACGATTGTGCTTTTGGTATCAGCTTGGGTAAACGTATAGATGCCACTGTTTAAAATGATCGTTGTGCCATCGGCCCCGCCAGCTTTACAGCCATCTTGCGGTAATTGGGTTTGTGCCGCCCAAATTGCTTCGCCTAAGCTGCAATTGCCATTTTTTTTGAATGGAAATACCTCAGGCTCAAATGTATTGACTGTGATAATGGTGTTTGGGGTGGGTTGTGGCGTTGGGGCGACACGAGTTGGTGTTGGCGTGGCGTTTGGTTTGGTTGGGGTAGGGCTAGGCGTGGCTGTTGCAGGGGCTGCGGTGTTGGTTGCGGTTGCCGCCTCGGTATTATTGCTGACAGTCGTATTATTGGTGCTAACCGTTGTTGTTATTAATTGGGTTTGGGTATCGCTAAGTGATGCTGGCAAAAGTTTATCCTCATTGGGTAGGCGGCTGCATCCGATGAGAAATAGACTGAAGCATATTGTGATAAGTTTTAAAGTGTTTGTCTGCATTCACAGTCTCCTAAATAAAAGCAAATATGATGATTTTGCAACATAGTTCTGTTGTTTTTAGCTGATGATAATTGTTTCATTGTAATGAATTAGCCTGTATTTTAGATTACTTGTTTATCCGTCAAACGTCTTAGTTTTGCCCGACTTCATAAGCCATGATAAAGGCAGAAACGATATGCCACTGGCGAATCTCACCTAAATCCGCTAAAATAATGTTTTATGGCAAAAATTACTTTTATTGGTGCTGGCAGTACTGTATTCGCCAAAAATTTAATGGGCGATATCCTCAGTTTTCCAGAATTAGCAAATTCTGAACTTTATCTGTATGATATTGATGAAACCCGTTTGCGTTCATCAGAGATTGTGGCCCACAAGGTGGCCGAAAAATTAGGGGCAAAACCCATCATTGTCACTACAATGGATAAAACGCGGGCTTTGGAGGGCGCACACTATGCCATTAGCATGTTTCAAGTGGGCGGTTACAGACCTAGCACTGTCGTCGATTTTGAGATTCCGAAGAAATATGGGCTGCGTCAAACCATTGCCGATACGCTTGGCATTGGTGGCATTATGCGTGGCTTGCGCACCATTCCGGTTATGCTTGATTATTGCAAAACAATGGAAGCTGTTTGCCCCGATGTCACTTTTCTGCAATATGTGAACCCGATGGCGATGAACCAATGGGCCATTAGCCGCGCCAGCACGATCAAATCGGTGGGTTTGTGTCACAGTGTACAAGGCACGTCTGAGCAATTGGCGCGTGATATTGGCATCCCGATCGAAGAGATTAACTATGTTTGCGCCGGTGTTAATCACATCGCGTTTTATCTCAAATTTGAGCACAAAGGTCAAGACCTATACCCACAAATTCGCAAAGTGATTGCCGATGGGCGCGTGCCAGATTGGAACCGTGTGCGCTATGAAATGTTGACACGCTTGGGTTATTTTGTCACCGAATCGAGCGAGCATTTTAGCGAATATAACCCTTGGTTTATTAAGCGTGATCGCCCCGATTTGATTGAAAAATTTAATGTGCCACTGGATGAATATATTACCCGTTGCGAAAATCAGATTGCCGGATGGGAAAAAATGCGGGCTTATCTTGAGGCCGGTGGCGATATTGAGGTGCGGCGTAGCCATGAATATGGCTCGTTAATTATTCATAGCATGGAGACCGGAACCCCGCGTGTTGTGTATGGCAACATGCCCAATCGCGGTCTGATTGACAATTTGCCGCAAGGCTGTGCGGTTGAAGTGCCAGTGTTGGTCGATAAAAATGGCTTGCAGCCGACCAAAATTGGGGCATTGCCACCGCAATTGGCGGCTTTTATTCAAACCAATGTCAATGTGCAGTCACTGACGGTTGAGGCGGCTTTAACTGGCTTGCGTGAGCATATTTACCATGCCGCGATGCTTGACCCACACACCGCTGCCGAGTTGTCGCTTGAACAAATTTGGGCTTTGGTGGATGATTTAATTGTGGCGCATGGTGATTGGTTGCCGAAATATCATTAAGATACTAAAAATCGAAAAAATGCCGATTCCACTCTCTCGGCTCAAGCATAGCTTGAGCCGAGAGAGTGGAATCGGCAAAGATCGAATTTCTTTAATGCTTAGTCATCGTTGCGGCGACCCAACGAGGTGACGCGGATGATGTAGTAAAGCAAGGTGAGAATGGCTTGGGCTGCGGCGGCCACATAGGTTAAGGCTGCGGCATCTAACACTTTGCGTGCCCCGCGCAATTCATCGCCCACCAAAATATTGCTGCTTTCGAGCATTTTCATGGCGCGATTGCTGGCATCAAATTCAACTGGCAAGGTGACAATGGCGAAGAAAGCGGTGAGGCCGAACGCCAATAGCCCTAGCCAAGCCAAACCCGATGAATTGAGCCAAAAGCCGACCATAATCATGATGGGGCCGACCCAGCCGCCAACTTGCACCGCTGGCACAATTGCCCCGCGCAATTTGAGCGGCGCATAATTCAGCTTGTCTTGCATGGCGTGCCCCAATTCGTGCGCCACTACCGCCACCGATGCAATTGAGTCTTGCACTGAGCTATCTGAAAGCGCCATGCTTTTGTCACGCGGGTCATAATGATCGGTTAATTCACCGTCGATACGTTTGACATCGATATTAATGTTGTTGTTGCGCATCAGCACTTGGGCGGCATCAATGCCATTCAGCCGACGCATCGTCGGCACTTGGGCATATTGCGCGAAAGTGCTTTTTACTTTCCATTGCGCCCATAGGGCGAATGCCAAACCGGGGAGCGCCAAAATCATATAAAGTGGATCGAACCCAAAAAACATTGTGTATTTCCTCCAAGATTTACTTTTTTGTTGTGTTATGCGTTTTTACTATCGCATAATAATTTTCTTGTCTCTATTTTATGCAGATATATTAGATTTACAGTAGAAGAAACAATGAAAACAACCGCATCTTATAATGTCAATCTTTTTATGCCAGACCCAGCCCAATCTCCCCCTATCGTATCCGTTACTTCATCTGTTACCCATTTTGATGCCGATTATTATGCGACCGGCTGCGGGCCAATTCCATATGGGCGTCATCATGATTGGCTAACATTGATGGCTGGTTTTGCCGAGCGCATTAAGCAACGCATTAATCCAGCAACGGTCTTAGACGCTGGTTGTGCAATGGGTTTATTGGTCGAGAAATTACGCGAAAATGGGGTGGCAGCATGGGGCGTTGATCTGTCCGAGTATGCCATTCAACAAGTGCACCCCAGTGTGCGCGAGTTTTGTCAGGTGGGGTCGATTGCTGAACCGTTTGGGCAACGCTATGATTTGATCGTGACAATTGAAGTGCTAGAGCATATTCCTAAGGCTGAGAGTGAGCGGGCGGTGGCAAATTTGTGCGCACATACCGATGATATTTTGTTTTCGTCTAGCCCAAATGATCATAAAGAGCCGACCCATTTTAATGTGCAACCGCCAGAATATTGGGCCGAACAATTTGCGCTACACGGGTTTTATCGTGACTTGACGTTCGATGCATCATTTATTACGCCTTGGTCGGTACGTTTTCGGCGTGGGCGCGAGCCATTTTCGCGGGTGGTCTATGCCTACGAGCAAGCTTATGCGCGGTTGCTCGATCAAAATCAGCAAATGCGGGCGGCTTTGGCTGAAATTCATGCCGCCAAGGCCAAAGCCATGCAACTTGAGGCGGATTTGGCGATTGCGCAGGCGCAGTTGCAACGCTATGAGGGTGGGCGTTGGGCTGGCTTAATTCGTAAGTTGCTGTAAGCTACATTTTGCTCAACATGCTGACGATGCGGATGAGAAGTTTTTTGCCGTCAATAAATACGATCTCGTTGGTCTTTTTGCGAATGTGCAAGGCATCGAAACACGCACCACATTCCATTGCCGAGCCACGTGCGATGTTATAGAAGCGCTTTGCGTCATCGCTGCCATTTGGTTTTCCGGCCCCTTCTGCAATGTTTAACATGATCGATAGTGAGGCGCGGCTGAGTTGATCGACAATGATAGCGTTTTGTTTGCCTTGTGGTAAGGCGTCGAGGATATTACCGGCCAGCGCGTAAAATTGTAGCGCGTTTTGATAAACATCAAGCCTTTCATGCGCAAGTTGAATATCATTATTGGAGTTCATTTTTGATCAGTGTTACTTTTCGTCGACGTCGAGGTCGACCTCGACGTCGACGAAAAAGTAACTTGTTTAGCCTATGAATTTGAAGTCAGAGCCGACCTCGATGCAAAATTTTAACAACAACAACTTTACTCTTCTAGCGTGCTAATATCCCCTTCCGGCAACCCTTGCTCACGCGCCTTTAACAACCGGCGCATAATCTTGCCAGAGCGGGTCTTGGGCAAACGATCGACAATCGTCACCTTTTCAGGTTTGGCGATCGGGCCAACCAGCTTGGCAACATGCGCACGCAATTCTTCACGCAGCTCGGGTGAATCGTTGTGCCCTTGGCGTAGCAGCACATAGCCATAAATGGCATTGCCACGCACCTCGTGTGGCAATCCAATCACTGCAGCTTCGGCGACCGCAGGGTGAGAGACCAAAGCGCTTTCAATTTCGGCAGTGCCGAAACGATAACCAGAGACTTTCAGCACATCGTCTACGCGCCCAATGATCCAATAATAGCCATCCTTATCCATGCGGGCGCTGTCGCCAGTGAAATAGCGACCCGGGAAACGCGACCAATAAGTTTGCGCATAACGCGCCGAATCACCATAAATGGTGCGGGCCATGCCGGGCCAAGGCCCAAGAATAGTGAGGTAGCCTTCGGTTTCAGGCGCAACAGCCTCGCCATTCTCATCCACAATTTCGGCCTTGAGTGTAAAGAAGGGCCGCGTGCCGCTGCCGGGTTTGAGCGGTACAACCGGCATTGGCGTGATCATAAAGCCACCGGTTTCGGTCTGCCACCATGTGTCCATAATTGGGCAGCGCGAGCCGCCGATATTCTCATAAAACCAGCGCCATGCTTCGGGGTTGATCGGTTCACCCACCGAACCGAGCAGGCGTAAGCTCGACAAGTCATGCTTGGCAGGCCAATCTGCGCCAAAGCGCATCAGACCGCGAATGGCGGTGGGTGCGGTATACAAAATCGTCACGCCATATTTGGCGACGATGTTCCACCAGCGATCGGGTGCAGGGTAGCTGGGGCCGCCTTCATAGATAATGCTGGTCGCGCCATTCATCAGCGGCGCATACACAATGTAGCTATGGCCTGTGATCCAGCCCGGATCGGCAGCGCACCAATAACGGTCTTCATCTTGAATATCGAAGACATAGCGGAAGGTGGTATAGGTATAGACGCTGTAACCACCATGTGTGTGCACCAATGCCTTGGGTTTGCCGGTGCTGCCCGAGGTATACAAAATAAACATCGGATCTTCGGCATCCATCACCTCGGTTTCACACTTCGGGCTGGCGTTTTTCATCAAATCATGCCACCAAAAATCACGTCCTTCAACCATCGGCACATCGTGGCCGGTGCGCTTATACACTACCATGGTTTTAATGGGCGATTCGGCATCAATCGCGCCATCACAAATGGCCTTCAGTTCGATGCGTTTGCCGCTCACATTAGCGCCATCGCAGGTGATCAGCACTGTGCTTTGCGAATCGAGAATGCGACCCTTGAGTGCCTCGGTTGAAAAGCCACCATACACCACCGAGTGAATGGCCCCCAATTTGGCACAGGCCAACATGGCAATCGGCAATTCGACCACGCGCCCCATATAAATGGTGACACGATCCCCCTTCTTCACACCCAAGCTCTTCAATACATTGGCAAATTTGCTCACCTCGGTGTTTAGCTCGGCAAAGCTTACAAAACGCTGGCTGCCATCTTCACCTTCCCAAATATAGGCCAATTTGTTTTTGCGGTGGGTGCTTTGGTGGCGGTCAATGGCATTATGCACAATATTGGTTTTGCCACCCACAAACCACTTAAAGAATGGCTTGTTGCTGTCGTCCAGCACTGTGTCCCATTTTTGATACCAGCCCAATTCGTTGGCACGGGCAGCCCAAAAACCCATTGGGTCGGCATCCGATTCAGCCTTGAGTGCCTCCCAATTTTGCACACGGGCGCGGCTCATGACCTCAGCTGATGGTGTATAGAATGTGCTGTGATCAGCAGTTGGAGTTGATTGGTCAGACATATTGGTTTCCTTTTATTAGAATTATTAGAAAATGAGTGAATGAGTGAATGAATAAATGCGTGATTTAATTTTGATCGATCAAACGCAAGAGACCCATTCATCGTATTTCGACAAAATAAGGCAAAGGCAGACTGCACCTGTGCCGTTTTCTTTACCAAGAGGATATCATAGGTCTCTGCGATGATTATTGGGCCTATAGGCTTAAAGATTATTAGAAAATGGTTACTACTCAGGGCATAGAAACAGCTGAGTGAATAAGTGAGAAAATATAACACACAGGGATGAAACAGGCAGAAGAATTTACGGCAATATATCGGAGCGGGGAAGAAGCGACGATAAAAGTAATGC
>JAGWYZ010000007.1 GCA_018969115.1 Chloroflexota bacterium
GCCCTATACCCCTATTCTCGCCACACTTGGCTATGTGGTTGCGCCCGACTGTGAAAATGTGTTGCTAATTCATCGCAATGCACGACCAGATGACGCGCATTATGGCAAATATAATGGGTTGGGTGGCAAACTTGACCGCAATGAAAGTGTGACGGCTGGCATGAAGCGCGAATTGTTGGAAGAAGCGGGGATTGAGGTGACGGCATTACAGTTGCGCGGCACCATCAACTGGCCCGGTTTTGGCAAAAATGGCGAAGATTGGCTTGGCTTTATTTATCTTATTACCGATTGGAATGGGGTCGTGCAGGCTAAAAACCCTGAGGGTGATTTGGTTTGGCGACCCATTCAGACCTTGCTTACTCCGGGGGTGCTTAATCTTTGGCCGGGTGATCGCTATTTTTTACCATTGGTATTTGATACTGACCCGCGTCAATTTCATGGTGTGATGCCTTATTCTGATGGGCAACCAGCGGGTTGGTGGTATGAAAGATTGTAAAGCGTAAGCCCGAATGATTCAGACGAATGACGGATTCCAAGTGCAGTTGACTATGAGTATAATATTAGAGATGTCTTTGCAATAAAAATTTAAGGACTTATTGTTCAGCGTTTTTCAGAAATAAGATAGAATCTAAAGTTATTAACGCAAAACACCAATACATTGTAGACACGAGGAGATAAACATGCAAACAGCAATTTCAAAATTTGGGTTATTCGCTGCGGGGGCAGCACTCACAATTATGGCCTTAGTGCCAATTGGCGAAAGCACTGTCTCGGCAGATTCAGTTCAAAATTCACCCGATGTTGTTCGAACACCGACCAATACACCGGTTCCGGGGGCAACCAATCCACCAAGGCCAAACTCGACCAATACACCGACATCGTCTCAGCCAACCCAAGTGCCTAGCCAACCCTATGCCAATATTTTGATTGGTAATACCTCAAGCCCGAGTTTGATTCCTGTGGGTGGAGATTCTGTTTTTACCATTGGCTTGCGATGTGATGGTAATGTACCTTGTAATGATGTGGTGGTGTATGACACCTTGCCTAGCTTCATGACTGTGATTTCTGTTGCCCCTGAACGCGCTGAGTCATCGTCAGGCAGTGGTCAAAATATTACTGTTCGGGTAGGGCAAGTGCGCCAGATGGAAGTATTGAATATTACTGTGGTTGCCCGTGCCATTGCAGCGGGGTCGGCGTTCAACGAAGTCCGTGTCACTGCTTCAAACCCAGACAACCCAAATGATAACTATGCCCGTGCGCCGATTGCCGCCACCGGCCCACAACCTATACCGCCACCAACCCCAACTCCACAAACGCGCTATGTGGTTGTTGATCGCCCAGTGGTTGTTGATCGTCCGGTGATCAAGTACGTGTATGTGCCATTGCCACGCACTGGTGATGAAGAAGTCGCCCCAAGTTTGCCTTTGCTCGCTGTCGGTTTAATAACAATGGCGGCTGGTGTTGTGGCGCGTCGCCGCAAGTAAGATTGGTTTAAAGCGTTAATCAAGTTTCAACAAAAAAGCCTGTCAGACAAAATCTGACAGGCTTTTTTGTTGAAAAAAGCAAGTGAATGTAAAAGATAAAATACCAATTTCATGATCCGTCCGCAAGCTATGCTTGCGGACGGATCATGAAATTGGCGAAAACAATATCTTACGGGGTTGTGGCATTTCAGCTTTTATATTCACTTGCTTTATTTTGCAACTTTAATGATCAATTAAAATTCGCGCCTCTAAAAACGCAAAAGTATCTTGAACAGCATAACTCATAACACCATTGTCTTTGTTGACGGCATGAAGGGCGGCCATCACACCACCGATGTGTGTTTGTATGTGCGGGCTGCGCTTGAATTGGGATATTGCGTGATTGTGTGTTGTGCCGAGCCAGATGTGGTGCAAAATTGGGTCGATGTTTATTGTCCTCATTCACGTGCGCGTTTTCGGGTGTTTGCCTTTGCTGATCCACCTTATGTTCGGTATCACGTGCGACGGCTGCGGGCCACTTTAGAGGTGTGGGCACGCTGGAATGCTGCGATACGGGCCATTAACGCGGCTGTTTCCCATACCCATTGGAAGCCAGACCTTGTTTTTTTTAATTATTTAGATGGTTATTTGTCTTTGGGGTTAATGGCGACGTGGATTGACCGCTTGATGTTGTATCGTTGGTCGGGGCTTTATTTCAGCTCTAGCTATCAACGATTTGGCATTTCGCGACCGCATTTGCGACGCGGGCCAGCCCACCCATTTGCAGCTTTGCGTTCACGGCGATGTCATGTCGTGGCTGCACTCGACGAGGGTGGGGCCGTGGCTTTATCGCATATGATTGGTAAACCGGTGATTGCTTTCCCTGATCCACAAGACGATTCGCCGCCCGATACCACATTTGCCCCAGCTTTGGCCGCTCAAGGTGCGGCGGCGGGGCGGCCTATTATTGGGGTGGTGGGCAGTTTGGCGCAACGCAAAGGCGTAGCAGCATTGGCGCAGGTAGCGCAACAATGTGCTGATCGCGGCTGGTTTTTTTTGTTTGCGGGTTATTTGGTGCGTGATACGTTTAGCAAGGCTGAGTTACACATGATTGATGAATTGATCGCTGCGCAGCCGCAGCATTGCTATTTTTATTTGCAGCATATCCCCGATCAAGCCCAGTTTAACGCACTAATTGATGTTTGTGATATCGTGTATGCGGCTTATGAAAATTTTTTGCCGAGCAGTGGGTTATTAACCAAGGCGGCCTTGTTTGATAAGCCGGTGATTGTGAGTAAAGGCTATTGCATGGCCGAGCGTGTGCAACGTTTTGGCATGGGTGCGACCATGTATCAAGGCAATGTTGCACAGTGTATCGAGGCGATTGAATTTTTGACTGACCCGTTACGACGTAGACAAATTGCACTCGATTTTGCTGGTTATCGCAACGAACATTCGTCAGAACAGCTTAAGCGGGTGTTGAAGATGGTGATGGATGCAGGGGCTGATTCTTAGTGATTAATGATGAATAAAAATGATTTGATTGTGGTCGCCGGTGGCGGCGGGTTTATTGGTGGGCATTTGGTGGCACGCTTGCGCCAACTTGGTCATTCGCATATTCGGGCGGTCGATTGCAAACCGGTGGGTGAGTGGTATCAAAGTTTTGCCGATGTGGATAACCAGCAGTTGGATTTGCAAGAAAAAGACGCTTGTATGACGGTGGCGAAAGACGCGACTGAAATTTATATGTTGGCTGCCGATATGGGTGGCATGGGGTTTATTGAAAATAATCGCGCATTGTGTATGTTGTCATCGCTTATTAACACCCATATGTTGATGGCCGCCAAGACGTACGGTGTGTCGCGCTATTTTTATTCGTCATCGGCCTGTGTGTATGCCGCCGACAAGCAAACCTCGCCCGAAGTGGTTGCGCTAAAAGAAAGTGATGCATACCCGGCTATGCCCGAAGATGGCTATGGTTGGGAGAAGTTGTTTGGCGAGCGTATGTGTCGCCATTTTAGCGAAGATTTTGGCTTGATGACGCGGGTGGCGCGTTATCATAATGTGTATGGGCCAAATGGCACATGGGATGGCGGGCGTGAAAAAGCCCCAGCCGCCATTTGCCGAAAAGTCATTGCCGCCAAATTGAGTGGCCAGCATCAAATTGAAATTTGGGGCGATGGGCAACAGACCCGCAGTTTTACTTATATTGATGATTGTATTAAAGGCACGATGCTGTTGATGCATAGTGCGGTTGAAGAGCCAATTAACATTGGCAGCAGCCAGTTGGTGACGATTAATCAATTGGTCGATATTGTTGAAAATATTGCCGGGATTAAGCTGAGGCGCAATTACAATTTGAGCGCCCCCAAGGGAGTGCGGGGGCGTAATAGTGACAATACACTCATTCAACAGCGCCTTGCTTGGCAGCCCGATACCCGTTTAGAAGATGGCATGGAGCGGACGTATCGCTGGATTTATGAGCAGATGACGGATCAATTAAGCTAGTTGTAGTAAACTTTTGCTATGGTTAACGAGGTTTTGCCAGCTGGTTGCCGTTATAGTTCAGATGTTTTTCGATTGCGTGGCGAAGAACTTCATCAACAAATTTTGCCTAGGTTACAACCTGAAGATATTGGCAAATTTATGGCGATTGATATTGAGAGTGGCGAATTTGAAATAGATGAAGATGATTATGCTGTAATTGATCGTTTACTAAAAAGAATCCCACAAGCCCAATCTTGGTTATGTCGTGTTGGTTATTCAGCCGCATATCGGATGGGCGGACGAAGCATACGACTTTGAGCAATGAATCATGATTACTGGTAAAGTGAATAAGGCTTTGGATCCTATCGTTTCTTTAACGATTATAGGCAATGGAACCGAAGTTACGGTTGATGCTGTCATTGACACCGGCTTTAGTGGGGAGCTTACACTACCATTAGATTTAATTAAGTCTTTAACCTTACTTTGGCGCTCGCGGGGTATCTCAATTTTAGGTGATGGCTCTGAAAGTGTATTTGATTTATATTTTGGCGCTGTTATTTGGAATAACAAAATTCATAAAGTGGTCATTGATAGTGTTGAAACGATGCCGCTAATTGGCATGCGATTGCTTAGAAATAGCACATTGTGGATTGAAGTGTGTGAGGGTGGGGACGTGAGGATTGAATCAATGTTGCCATAATACGGTTTTAGTTTCAACCCTATTATGAACGCCTAATCGCTATGCGCATTCTTAAACTTACCTCTGCTTACCCCGAATTTTTGCGGCAGTTTTACCTTGCGCATCCACAATTAAACGCACAATCGACTTATGCCGAACACAAGGCTGGGCTAGACCGGGATTTGTTTTATTTGTGCGATTTGTGGACACCGGTCATTACTCCTCTTGGACATGAGGTGCTTGAGGTTACGATAAATGCTGAGGCGATGCAACGGGCGTGGGCGCGTGAGCATGGCCTTGCCCCCAATTTGCCGTTAGGTGAAATTGTGGCTGAGCAAGCACGGCAATTTAGGCCCGATGTGTTGATGTATGAGGAGCATGACGAGGCCGAATTGTTGCGCGTGCGCGAGGCCGCGCCGAGTATTCGGCTGGTGTTTACGATTGTGGGCAGTGCTTTGTTTCCGTCTGGGGTTTGGCATCATGTCGATTTGTTTGTAAGTTGTGCGCCAGAATCGGTGAAACGGTTGCGGGCGCAAGGCTTTCGCGCCGAACACCTCGATCATGGTTTTGATGCGCGGATTTTGACCCATTTGCAAACCCGAAAACGCTATATTGAGATGACGTTTATTGGCTCGTTGGTGCGTAATAGCCAATTTCATTTAGAGCGCGAGCAAATTTTAGAGCGTTTGGTTGATTTGAAGGTCGATTTGCAGATTTTTTCGCCAAGCTATGATTTAACTTGGCGTGATGATGTGAAATGGTGGCTGCGCAATAGCGCATTTGATGCATTGATGTGGGCGCAGGCGCATGGGGTTGCGCGCCAGTATATTGACCGAGTGCCGGGTTTGAATTTGGTTGCTAAATATGCTAGGCAAGCCATGCGCCCCATCAACCCTAAGCTAAAGCCGCTGCTGAAACCATCGGTGTTTGGGTTGCCTATGTTCCAGGTTTTGCGCGATTCTAAAATTGCGCTCAATATTCATGCCGATTCATCACCCACTCATGCCTCGAATGGCAAATTGTTTGAGACGACCGGCGTTGGCACGTTGCTGGTGACTGATTGGCGTGATAATCTGCCACAATTGTTTGCGCCGGGCAGCGAGGTATTGGCTTATCGCAGCCCTGACGAAGCGGCTGAACTTATTCGATATTATCTTGATCATGATGCCGAGCGTGAGTCGATTGCGGCGGCAGGCCAGCGCCGCACCTTGGGGCATTACACCTATGCACATCGTGCTAAACAGTTGGTGGCGATTATTGAGCAAAAGATGGCAGATTTGAATTAGTGGTCAATGGTTAGTGATTAATGGTTAGTGGTCAATGGTTAGTAACTGAGTTTAAAGTCCAAGCTAAACAGACATTTTTGCACAGGAATTCTTAGAGGGTGTTTCTTAAATCAATTTACACTTTTTTGTCAGATGAAACCGCGTAATTTTATCAAATAAGAGCGCCTATTTAGACAAAATGAATGCCAAAATCACTATCTCAGGGTTGTTATGGGGTGGCAAAGCCACCCCATAACAACCCTGAGATAGTGATTTTGGCGAAAAATTGTTTTAAGAAACAGTGTCTAAGATACGCTGTCTAAGACGAAATTTAGAATTGAAAATTTAAAATGTAAAATTGAACATATCTGATTTCAAATTCTGCATTCTCAATTCTCAATTCTCAATTGTTATGCGCTACCACGAAACCCAACTCACCACCGCCGATGGACTCAAGCTTTATGCCCAAGCATGGCAACCCGACACCGCGCCCAAGGCCTATGTTACCTTGGTGCATGGATTAGGCGAACACAGCGGGCGCTATGCCCATGTGGCGGCGCATTTGGCCGCGCACGGCTACGCCACCCACACCTTCGACCTGCGCGGGCATGGCAAATCGCCCGGCCAACCGCGGGGTTATGTCAATTCATTCGATGACTATGTGACTGATGCCGAAGCACTGGTGAAATCGGTGCAAGTGGCGGCAGGGCGGCCCATTTTCTTGATGGGGCACAGCATGGGTGGGGCCATTGCCACGCTGTATGTCATGACGCGCCAACCCAATCAAGTCGGCGGGGCGGTCAATGGCCTCATTCTCAGCAGCGCCGCGCTCAAATTGGCCGATGATGTGCCACCCATTCTGATCAAGCTGTCGGGGGTGATCAGCAAATTAGCGCCCACCCTCGCCACCATGAAGATCAACCCCGAGACCATCTCGCGTGACCCTGAGATTGTAAATAAGGCCGGAAATGACCCGCTGTGTCATTATGGCGGAACCCGTGCCCGCACTGGGGCCGAGCTTGTGCGTGCGATCAATTTAATTGCGGCGGGCGCTGGCAGCATCACCCTGCCCATTTATCTCTTTCATGGCACAGTCGATAAACTGACCAACCCCGAAGGCAGCAAACAAGTGTATGCCAAGGTGGCCTCTGCCGACAAAACCCTCAAGCTCTATGAGGGCGCTTACCACGAAACACTCAACGACATCTGCAAAGCCGAAGTGCTGACCGACCTGACCGCGTGGCTGGATGCGAGAAGTTAAGAGTTGAGGGTTGAGAGTTAAGCCTCTCAACGCTCAACCCTCAACTCTCAACTGATAATAACGAGGGTAAGGCTGGGTGCCGAAACGGGTGAGCAACAACGCGCCCAGACCAAGCGAGGAAGCGCCGAGGCCAAGCAGCCAGCCAAATACCGGCAATGCACCGAGAAACGCCAATGCAAAAGCCCCAATGGCGGCCTGCACGAGCGGGATGCTGTTATTTTTGCCAAAGCCTTTGAGCAACCATGCCCCAAAAATGCCAGCACCAACCACCCAACCCAACACAATGCCTGCCGCCCACACCAACGATGCCACAATCGAGAGCGGAATGAGACAAATGGTGATGGCCATTAGCACAACTAAAATAGGCACAGCCAGCCAAGTTAAGGCCCCAATGCTCCCGGCTACCAGCCATTGCCCATGCGCCACATTTGCCATACGCGCATATTGATTCGGGAAAATCGCTATCGCCACAATCGCTAACACAGTCATAAACAAAGCATGTGAAATTGAATCACCGATCCATTTCAACCCTAAGGGGTCACTGCTAATGCGCCAATTGCCACGACGTAAGAAAGCGCCTAAACCATTGGGGTCGCCATCATCGGCGATGACACTAGCAAACCAACGCCCAAAACGGTTAAACAACCCCAATTCGCTCGGCAATGTCACGCTCACCCCTGCACGTTTGGCATCGCTGGGGGCCGGACTGCCAACAAAGGCCCCACGATCACGGCTAATATTGCCAGCAACCACATTTTGTTTGCCACCCACTTTGGCCGAGCTACGCAAATTGACATTGCCACCAATCACATTAATATCACCATCGATACTGCCCCACACCTCGACGTTGCCGCCAAAGACATTAACATCACCCTTGACACGGCTGCTTTCTTCAAGTTTGGCACTGCCGCCAAACACGCTCAAATCACCACTCACCACCTCGCCCGAAGCCAACGTGAAGTTGTTGCCAAACACCAATTGATCACCGTCGTCGGTTAGGCCGCTCGTCACCAATGGCACTTGGGGCAATTCGGCATCGACAAAAGCCATATTTACCGACCCTGCAAACAACGCCCCTAACACAAGCAATAAAAAGAAAATTTTCTTGCTCATCGTAAATTTAAAGTGAAGTGGGGGTAAACCCAGCCGATTTTGGCATTGGCCGATAAATTGCTACCATTGCTGACACCCACGCCACCACAATGGCGATACCCGCCAGCAGCCCAGCCCACGCCGAGGGTTGCCGCAACAAAGTTCGTGTCACCGCCGCAATTGCCCCCATCAGGCCAAACAGGCCAAAGAAAAATGAACTTAAACTGCGCAAAAATGCCAAAAAGGTGTTGACCTCAGCCCGCTCTAGCGCAATCAACATAAAGCGTAGGGTTGGCGATGCGCTCACCAACACGCCAACCGCCACTACGACCAGCACGCCCATCAACCCCAACAAAAAGGCCAATTGCCACACCCAAGTTGGGGGCAGCGTTGCTGGTTTAGCGGCCTGTTTTGCCGAGACGGAGGCCAATATTTGAGGTGAATGAATGGCGTTCATCACATTGAGGGTCAACGAAGTTGGCACAGATGGCAGCGGCAGCGTCAACAATGCAGCATCATTGGCCTGCATTTGCGCAAACAAGACCCGCGCATCGGGGTGCATGTCAAAATAGCCCTCAAGAGACTGTCGTGCTTCGTCGTTGATGTCGCCTTCTAAGGCCATCATCATCTGGTCTTCAAATTGTTCAACTGGCATATCATTCATAGTGCACCTTCAACTTTTTTGCCAAGCTCGATTCAGCCAATGTACGACGCGCCCTAAAAAGCCGTGACTTTACCGCGCCAACGGTGTTATGGGTGGCGGCAGCGATCTCTTCATAGCTCATGTCACCCCAATAATGCATAATTAGCATACTGCGGTCTTCTTCTGGCAGCGTGCGCAACATCTGCATCACCAAGCGTTGTTGCTCATTGGCCTCAGCTTTCTGTTCAGGCAATGGCTCGGCGCTTTCAATTTGTTCAATCACGTCATTAACCGCGCTATCTTGATCACGATCTATCGATGGATTGGCACGGTCTGTAAATGACATTGGTTCAATCTTGCGGCGACGCAAACGATCGATACATAAATTTGAGGCAATGCTCATCACCCATGTCTTAAATTTCCATTCAGGCTTATAGCTACCCAAGCGGGTATAGGCTTGCAAAAACACATCTTGCGTAGCATCCTGAGCCTCGGCAGGATTGCTCAACATGCGCAATGCCAAGTAATACACCCGCTGTTGATGTGCCTCAACCAAGGGTTCAAATGCAGCACGGTTGCCCACCAACACCGCTTGCACCAAGGCGGCATCTGGGTCACTGCTGGCGTTTGCGGTGGCACTCGAAGCGACATCTTTCATGGGTAGGGTTTGGCTCGTGGAACTAGACTGCGGCCTCGGCAAACGGCTAAGCGGTCGTTTAATGACGTGAGGAGTAACAGAAGCCACCTTCTCCATCAGCCCCATGGGGCCAAGTGCAATCCCTGATCGTACTGATGCTAAAGACAATGATGTCATTTGTTAATAATACGCATCGACATAAAAAAAGTTGCGCAAAAAATGAGGTATAAAACGGACTTTCGCCGAAACCACTATGTCAACTTGTTAGGGTGCCCCCAAATATTGATAAGATGCAAATAGACTTAACGCACCACGTCAAACACTTTGACAATAACGCTGTCATTGCGAACAGTGGCTTTACCCGGGTTTGTGACCCGCAAACGCCCTTGATCGTTATATAAACCCACTTGTAGGCGATATTTGCCGGGTGGCAAATTATTGGGTAGGGTAATACTAAAATTATCATTAATGGCACGGCCCACCGTCCAAGTGACAGTCGGGGCGGGTGTGCCATTGTCACGCGGTTCACGGTCATCACCTTGGGCACGCAAATTGTCGGCATTGGCATCTAATACATGCACATAGGTTTTATAACCAGTGGCAACCCGGCTACGCGCTACCCAACGCAAACCCAATTCCATCGTCTGGCCCGGCTTATAACTCTCGGCATTCAGCCGCACCGATTCTAATACAATAGGAGACATTTCGGCCCCAATATCGATACGTCCACCATTGCTGACAAAAATATTCAACGTGCCCGTCACCGGCAAACGCGTGCCGACCGGTGGTTCAGTCAATAAAATTTGACGCTCTGGCAAAAATGATGGGCGCTCAGCCAGCACCACCGTCCAACCAACCGATTTTAGTGTATCTAACAAGCTATTATCCAGCGCCCGCCCAATTAATTCATTCGGAATAAGTTGGGTAGCAATAACAGAAGCAGAGGTTGCCGCGCTGACATTGCCCCCCGGCACGGTGGCAACCGTCGCCGGTTTGGCAGGGGGCAAATCACCCGGCGGGTCGATATACAAACGATACACTGCCAAATATAATGGAATCAACCCCAACACACAGGCAAAGGCAATAGCCGATAACAACCACACCAACATATCAGTGCTGCCCTCAGAGGTGCGAAAAATAGTGGTCATGCCGGTCATACCACTTGATGTGTTGCCAGCGTTGGCAGAGGCTAACCTACGCTGTAGGGTTGATTGCGAGCCAACCGATGCCGCATTGCCTTTTTGCGATGCCACCGCTGAAGCCCCTGAAGCAGATGGTTTTGTTGACTGTGGGCGATTTGGGCGACTGGCCCCCCCCCTTGGCGCGGCCCCGCTGCCAATCATGGTATTTTCTTCACCCTGCCGCAAATAGGCATCAAGTACCCGCGCTAATTGGTTGGCATCACGATAACGATTGGCGGGGTCTTTTGCCAGCGCTTTGTTCACAATCGCCTCTAATTGCAACGACACCCCTGCGTTCAGGCTATGCAATTCTGGCGGCTGCGCAATAATATGCATCCGCGCCAATTCTTTTGAATCGCGGCTCTCGAATGGCAAGCGCCCAGCCAACATCTCATATAACATCACGCCAATCGAATAGACATCACTAGCAGCTGAGGTGGGGTGACCGGCGGCTTGCTCGGGCGCAAAATATTGCGGTGTGCCCCAAACGGTATCGCTGCGTTCATTCGACAAGGCCGTATAAGCCCGCGCAATGCCAAAATCGGTTACTTTAACCCGCCCGCTAGGCGACATCATCACATTTTGTGGCTTTAGGTCACAATGGGCCAACCCGCGATTATGGGCGCTGCCAACCCCTTCGCACACTTGGCGAATGATATTAACCGCTTCTTCGATGTTAAATGGGGGCCGCCCCGGGTTGCTGCTCAGACGGTCACGAAGAATATGCTTGAGGTCATGCCCTTCCACATATTCCATCACCAAATATTGCCGCTCTACCCCTTGCAGCTTGTCTTTGCCAACGTCAAACACCGTCACCACATTTGGGTGATTCAAATTTGCCGCCGCCTGCGCCTCATCCCGAAAGCGGCTCATAAACTGAGGATCAAGCGCAAATTGGTCACGCAAAGTTTTAATTGCCACCACACGGTTTAGCAACGTATCTTGCGCTTTATACACCGTCGCCATACCGCCACCGGCAATAAGTGCCAACAAGCGGTAACGGTTGTTTAACCAGCTTGTGTTGGGTGAGGGCGCACCTTGATCTTTATTATCACGATTGGGCGAAGCCTGCATAATTTAGGCTTACATTTTAACAGGGCGCGGTTTGTTGTCTTGACATCTATCCTCTCAATAATTAGAGGTAAACCCCAAAGACGTAATGTCGAAATCACTATACGATCATTAAAAGCATGGGCTTCGCCTATGCTTTTAATGGTCGTATAGTGATTTCGACGTGAATTTATTTCACTTCCTCACTTTATTGAGAGGATACAAGCAAATCTTGATAGCGGGATGGTGAAATCAGCAAAACCACAGTCTAAGACTGCACTTAGTATAATTAAAATCGTGCTTGACCAAATTCATAGCCATGCCAGCCCCGAGCAACGCCACATCTTAAACGAGGTTAGCACTCAGGCACAACACCTCAATATACCCGTCTGCCTTGTGGGCGGTGGGGTGCGCGATGCGCTGATGGGCCGCCGAATGGGGGATCTCGATTTTGTGGTTGAGGGCAATGCCATTGATTTTGCACAAGTATTACATCAGCATTTTGGCGATGGCCTAACCACCCACCCTAAATTTTGCACCGCCACCCTGATTTGGCGAACCTTGTCAATCGATTTCACCACAGCACGGGTCGAGCACTATGTGCGACCTGCGGCCCTACCCAATATCAGCCCAGCCACCCTCGCCCAAGACTTACAACGCCGCGATTTCAGCATCAATGCCATTGCATGGCGTATCAATGACAACACCTTACATGACCCATTTGAAGGCCAACAAGACCTGCGGCGCGGCATCATTCGGGCTTTACATGCCCAAAGTTTTGTCGATGACCCGACTCGCGCCCTACGGGCAGCGCGTTATGCCGCCCGTTTTGGCTTTGTAGTCGAGCCAGACACCTTGGCTTGGCTCGATGCTGGCCTACGCTATGTGCGCGACCTAAGCGGCGAGCGTATCAAGTATGACCTTGAACATATTTTTACCGAATCGCAACCTGATCTGGCCTTGGGGTTGCTTAAAGAATGGGGCTTTTTTGCGGCGCTCGCCATCGCCGTGCCCGAGCGCGACCTATTAACCCAACGCACCCAACACGCCCGCGCCCAATTGCTCAATAATCAATGGAATTTGGAGACATTGGGGCTAAGCCCCGCCGACATTTTGCAGCTAATCGGTTGGGGCATGTTGATGTATAACCAAGGGCAAATGAGCGCCAGTCGTTGGGTTGAACGCATCCCATTCACCAACACCACCCGCGAGGCGCTGGTGTCACTCGGTCTGCTCAGTTCGCTATCACGCAACTTATTTCGCGCCAAAAACAGCCAACAATCCGAGCTGCTCAAATCATTCAGCGGCGCAGCCCTGTTTATTGGTTGGTTATTTGACCCAGACCCGGTTAAACGCCAAGCTATGCGGGCCGAATGGCATGATTGGCGCTGGGTGCGCCCGGCCAGCACCGGCGACGACCTGCGTAAAATGGGCATTCCACCCGGCCCGGCCTATGCCACCCTGCTCACCCAACTCCGCCATGCTTGGCTCGACCGCGAAATTTCGTCGCTGGAAGAAGAGAAATTACGGCTTAAGAGGAGCCGTGAGCTGTGAGCCATGAGCCGTGAGCCGTGACTTAATATGATCACGGCTCAAAGCTCATGGCTCACGGCTTCTACAAACTCACCCAAGCATTTTGTTTGCCGCTGGCAACGATGGCTTCAATGACGCGCATGTTGGCGACAGCATCGCCGATAGGCGTGGGGACGGGGGTGTCGTTCAAAATGGCCTGCGACATTAAATCGCCTTGAATGGTGTATTGGTCGCAAATGTCGAACACAATTTCTTCGATTTTGCCACCCTGTTGCAACCACATTTTGCACGGCTTGTCAGGTGGGGCATTGAATGGGATCTCAATCTCAATTCGACCTTTGGTACCGAGGGCTTGCATCCGCTGATAGCCGCTGAGTTGGGTAGAGCAAACAAACCCCGACACATTGCCATCACCAAAATCCATCAAACCCGAAGCCAAGCGGTCAGTCTTAAAATTTGGGTCATAATCCACCACACCCACTACACGCTTTGGCTCGGCACTAAACAAAAAGCGCGAAAGTGAGATGTTGTAACAACCGATATCCATCAAGCCACCGCCGCCAATGCCATCCATATTGCGCACATTGTTGGGGTCAACATTGTAATAAGTGAAGATTGACTGAATACTACGCAATTGGCCGATGCTGCCATC
This sequence comes from Chloroflexota bacterium, assembly GCA_018969115.1. Taxonomy (GTDB): domain Bacteria; phylum Chloroflexota; class Anaerolineae; order J036; family Brachytrichaceae; genus AQU-03. The sequence goes on from JAGWYZ010000007.1 coordinate 13,944, forward strand.
CTCAACCAAACGCTTGGCTTCTACCCATTGGGGGTGATGTCGATACATAAATGCTTCCATCACCTTAAGATTGGGGTGCGCTTGTGCCGCTGCGGCCAATTGTTCCCCCTCGGCGGTGCTCAGGCCAATCGGTTTCTCGCACAATACGTGTTTACCGGCTTCAATTGCCTTAATCGCCCACGGCACATGCAAATGATTGGGCATTGGGTTATAAATTGCATCAATGTCTGGGTCAGCCAATAGCGCTTCATATGAGCCATAGACTTTGGAAATGCTCAATTCTGTTGCGGCAGCCTGAGCGCGGGCCAGATCACGCGAAGCGATGCCAACGACCTCAGAATATTGCCCGCGCTGCATGGCGGGGGTGACTTTTTTCATGCCAATATTGGCGGTGCTGAGAATGCCCCAGCGAACTTTTTTGCTCATAAAAATAGTGTATCACGAGCCACACATGCAACACCACCAAGCCTAATTCATTCAATATCTCCTAAAGCTACGCTTTAGGAGATAGTATGGTGATCTCCGTCGATAGACAGGTCGATCGCGTTGAAGCTGTCTTGTTTTTGTATTTCTACTTTGTTGAAGCTGTCTTGTTTTTGTATTTCTACTTTGCCGTTGGGATCGAAGGTATAGACGATGCTTGCGCCTCTATCGAGTTCTAGATAGTCTCTGACACTTTGCGGGATTGTCGTGTTTCCTTGCTCTTGAATTTTAGAAGTTTCTTCTTCGTTAGAGAAATCGCTTTTGCTTGCTGGTTCTTTTTTATCACCAGATAAAGCTATTTTGAGCATTTCATCAAGTAGTTTTTGTGTTTCATCAATTTGTTTTTGTATTTCTACTTTGCCGTTAGACTCAAAGCGTTGATAGGTATAGACGATGCTTGCACCTGTATCGAGTTTTAGATAGTCTCTGACGCTTTGCGGGATTGTGGTGTTGCCTTGTTCTTGAATTTTAGAAGTTGCTGCTTGCATTATTTCCTCACATTGAGATAGGGTTAAAAGCACAGATTACATAAATTTTATGTATTGTACACAATTCAAGGTTGCTTTGCAAGTGCAAGTATTATTTGGTGAGGGTAGACAGAGGACGGGAGCAATGAGCTATGCCGCCCCCTCACTGTAGGTATTTAGGTGGCTTGTATTAATTTTTTCAAAAAAGGTAAATATGTATGTATAATAGTGACAATAGTCAATATTGATTAATCAGCACTGATGGAACGGATATTATTATTGTTGGGGTTATTACGCCAACATGCAACCCATGGCTATGAGCTAACAGCTTTTGTCGAAGGCGCAATGAGCGCTTGTGTCGATTTAAAGAAGCCGACCGCCTATTTTTTGCTCGACAAAATGGCGGCATCGGGTTGGGTGATGGTGCAAGAGACACGCGAAGGCAACCGACCGCCGCGTAAAACGTATAGCTTAACCACATCGGGCGAGGCAGAATTTCAGCGGCTATTGCGCATCAATTTGGCGGCCTTTAGCCTGCCCAAATTGTCAAATGATATCGGCATTGCCTTTGTTGATGCCATAGACAAAGCTGAGGCGTTGGCCTTATTACAAACCCGCCGCGAGCATTTATTGACCCAAATGAACCAAACACAACATGCGCCGCAACATGCTGGCTCGTTACAATTGCTGATCGAGCACCAACAGTATGTGCTTAATAGCGAATTGGCATGGCTTGACACTGTGATTTTACGTATGTCTCAAGTTGCCACATAACCAAACAACTGAGATGACGCAAACAAAAATACAAGAGGAAAAAAATAAAAAATGTTACTATTACAAACGATTCATGGTCATTGGAGATGGGTGTTGGCACTGGTGGCAGTGCTGGTCATCGTTAAATATGCGCTTAGCTTGATTCAAAAATCACGCTATGAAGGCATTGATGTCACCTTAGGCAAGGCCTTTGCCGCCGTTGTTACAGTACAATTTGCGCTGGGTCTAATCAACATTGTCGGCAGACTCAGCGGTGCAACTGGGGCGATGTATCGCCAAGCATGGGAACACACCTTTACCGGCATCATCATCACAGGGTTAGCCCATATGCTTGTGCCCATGACCCGCAAACGCGGCTACTTGGTCGGTCTCATTATCGCCCTCGTTTCGTTATTGCTTATGTTTGTCAATGTCGCCACTGTGCGTGGTGGCTGGATTTATTAAATAGCAAGTGCAGGTAGCAGGTAGCAGGTGGCAAGTGTAATACTTAGCACTTGCCACCTGCTACCTGCTCCTTGCCACTTTCTTACTATTATGAACGCCCCAGAAAAGCTAGATTTTAAGCGCATCTTACCCATTATTGTGATTGTGTTGGTAGACCTGTTAGGTCTGACCATTATTATTCCGCTCTTGCCGCTTTATGCAACCGCCTTTGGAGCCAATGCCGTCGTCATTGGCATTCTTAACGCGGCATACCCTATGATGCAACTAATCGGGGCACCTATTCTTGGTTCACTGAGTGACCGTTTTGGGCGCAAACCAGTCTTATTGGTTAGCCAAATGGGCACATTTGTTGGGTTTATGTTGTTGGGTTTTGCCAACGGCTTACCAATCTTATTTCTCTCGCGCATTATTGATGGTCTGAGTGGCGGCAACATTAGCACAGCTCAAGCCGCATTAAGCGACAGCACCAGCGAAAAAAACCGCACCCAAGCCATGGGCTTAATTGGCGCAGCCTTTGGGTTAGGCTTTACCATCGGCCCCATTATTGCCTTTGTCAGCTTGTCGCTCAGCGGTTACAACTACGCGATGCCAGCCTTTGTGGCTGCTGGTTTTTCGTTGGTCTCAATTCTGTTAACCGCATTTTGGTTCAAAGAAACCCTCGACCCTGCCAAACGCAACACGAGCAACACCACGCACAGCATCAGCCCAAATGCCATGCTTAAGGCCATTGCCCAACCCAAAGTTGGTTTTTTGCTGGCCTTGGTTTTTGCAGCCCAAGCCGTATTTGGCGGGTTTGAAAACCTATTAGCCCTATTTACCCTCAACCGGCTCGGCATGGGCGCTGGCGGCAACTCGGGTCTGTTTGCATTTATTGGCGTATTGGCGGTGGTGGTTCAGGGCGGATTGGTGCGCCAGTGGAGCAAAAAATATGGCGATAAATGGATTATTTTATTGGGTTTGAGCACTCTCAGCATCGGTTTATTATTAGCAGCGCTGACACCGATGATTCCATTGCCCAATTATTCACAAGCCGCCATACAAGCCGAATTAGCCGGCAGCACCGGCGCAAAATCTAGTGTGGCGTTACCACCTGATAACGCCAACGGTATTTTAGGGATCGTATGGCTCATGATCGCCATGATCCCCGCCACAATTGGGGGATCGGTATTAGGGCCAACCCTGAGCAGCAGCATCAGCAAAAACGTGGCCCCAACTGAAACCGGCAAATATTTGGGTCTCAATAGCGCCTTTAACAGCTTGGCCAATGTGATTGCGCCCATTGTCGGTGGCCTCATTTTTCAATACTTGGGGGCAAGTTGGCCTTTTATTGTGGGGGCAATTGTTATGCTGGGGTTATGGGTCTTAGCACGCCAGCGTGTGCCCGCCAGCACAGTGGCATAATTTACGAATGTCAGACTTAAATTGGAATGCTATTGCCGATGAATCCCTGCATTTGCTACAAGGTCTCATTCGGCTCAATACAGTCAACCCACCCGGCAATGAAAAAATTGCTGCCGACTATATTGCGAGCATTTTGCATAGCAATGGCATCGCACCGATCATGATCGAAACAGCCCCGCAGCGCGGCAATGTCGTCGCACGGCTAAAGGGCGATGGCAGCCTGCCTCCATTGCTGCTCTATTCACACACCGATGTTGTGCCAGTTGAACGCGAAAAATGGACGATGGACCCCTTTGGCGGCGACGTTAAAGATGGGTACGTTTATGGACGCGGTAGCATCGACATGAAAGGCATCGGCGCGATGCAATTGGCGGTCTTTTTAACTTTAGCCCGCCAAGGCGTGCTGCTCAAACGCGATGTTATTTTGGCTGCCACCGCCGATGAAGAAAACGACACCAATCAAGGCATTGGCTTGTTGGTGCGCGACCATCCAGAATTGCTACGCGCCGAATATGCCTTTAGCGAATTTGGCGGGTTTTCGTTGCATATTGGCAAACACACGTTTTACCCGATTCAGGTGGCCGAAAAAGGCACAGCATGGTTACGCCTGCGAGCCAAAGGCCGCCCGGGTCACGCCAGTGTGCCGCACGATGATAACGCAGTGTTGCATTTAGGCCACGCCTTGTGGCGAATTGGGCGCAGCAATTTGCCATTACACCTCACCGATTCGGCGCGTGGCTTTATCGAACATTTTGGCAATGGTATGGGTGGCACAGTGGGTCGTGGCATGAAAGCATGGCTAGCGACCCATGGGCGGATTGAGCCGCCCAACTTTATTTTTAAAACCGAGTCGATCAAGCGTGAGCTATACGCCATGCTACACAATACCTGTTCGCCTACTGGTCTAAAAGCTGGCAGCAAAACCAATATCATCCCGTCTGAAGCCGATGCCATTTTAGATTGCCGCACCTTGCCCGGGGTGAGCACTAGCCAACTCATCAACGAAATTCGCGCTGTCATCGGGCGCAATCATGAGCGCTATGAATTCATCGTCGATAGCGAATCGCGCCCGCTTGAATTTCCAACCGATACCCCGATGTTTCAGCATCTGTCAAAAATCATCAAACAACACGACCCCAACGGCATCCCCATCCCCTATATGCTGACCGGCGCAACCGATGCTAAACATGTCTCGCAACTCGGCAATATTTGCTATGGCTTCTCGCCAATGAAATTTAAACCCGGTGAGCGTTTTATGGATTTGGCACATGCCCACGACGAGCGTTTATCGATCGATGCGCTGGCGTGGGGGGTGCGCGTCTTGTATGATGTCGTCAGCACTTGCTAAAATTTAGCACTTTGCACTTTGCACTTTCCACTTAGCACTTTCCACTTAGCACTTTCCACTTTGCACTTTCCACTTTGCACTTTGCACTTTGCACTTTCCACTTTGCACTTCTACTATGCAAAACTTTAAATTTCAAACCAACCTCGCACAAGCCGACACCATCCCAGCCGATTGGTATACCGATCCAGCCATGCTCATCCGTGAAAAAAAAGCGGTTTTTAACAAGAGTTGGCAATTTGCAACTTCGCTCGATCAATTGCGTTTCCCCGGCAACTTTGTGGCGGTTGATGTGGTTGGCACACCCGTCGTTGTCACCCGTGATGCAAATGGCGTTTTGCGTGCTTTTTACAACGTTTGCCGACATCGGGCTGGGGTTGTGGCGCGTGGGGCTGGCAATCGCAAATCGTTGCAGTGTCAATATCATGGCTGGCTCTATGGTCTCGATGGCTGTTTACGAACCACGCCCGAATTTGAGGGGGTGCAAAATTTCCGTAAAGAAGATTTTGGCCTTGTGCCTATTCGGGTTGAAACATGGGGGCCGTTTGCTTTTGTGAATATGGATAACGATGCACCATCGTTATTGAGCGTATTGGGTAAAATCCCCCAAGAAACCGCGCACTTTAATTTTGATGGCATGCGAAAAATGAAACGCATGGATTACATCGTCAATGCCAACTGGAAAATTTATGTTGATAATTATTTAGAGGGCTATCATGTGCCAATTGCGCACCCCGGTCTTTTTAAAGAATTAGATTACGAGCAATATCGCGTTGATACGTATCCATATTATTCCTCACAATACGCCCCTATTCGCCCCATTCGCAACGAAGATGCAACTGGGCGTGTTTACACCGCCTTACAAGGCGATGATAAAGCGTTTTACTATTGGATCTTCCCTAATTTTATGCTTAATATTTATTTGGGCATGTTACAAATTAATATCATTGTGCCGCTTAGCCACGATAAAACCTTAACTATTTTTGAATGGTATTTTGCCGATCCGGGCACACCCAACACTTGGAATAATTTGCAAAGCTCAATTGACTTTAGCGACGAAATTCAAAAAGAAGACATTGAGTTATGCGAAGATGTATGGCGTAATTTACAAACAGGTATCTATACACAAGGGCGCTATTGTGTCAAACGTGAAAACGGCGTGCATCATTTTCATGGGTTGCTAGCCAAGGCTTTAGCTTAAGCCAATTTCGAAAAGATAAGAGGCCGACTTCCCCAGCGGTGAAATTCGTGCTCAATTAACTCATTTTGTGCCATGTTTACAAATTAGTTTGCCGATTTTATTAAATAACGCCAAATAATATGGTATCTTCTCAACAATTAAGGGGATTCCAAAAGACATCATGCCAGACACACTATGATTTCATGTTTGACAGAGGACTTCGCCTTTGTCAAACATGAAATCATAGTGTGTCTGGCAAAAAAAAATTTGTTTTAATTTCCCTATTTGTTCAGAAAACTGGATTTATTGTATATCATACTTGTCATTCCGACGAGGAACGAGGAGGAATCTTTGCATAACTTGGGTGTCGCACCGATTTTCCGCAAAGACACCTCGCTTCGCATCGGGGTGACAAGCTAGTTTCTCCGTCTTGCTGGACGCGAGCCTTTAGAATCGCATCTAAGGATTCATTGAGAACATACGTCATATGCGTGAAATCATCAACGAAATTAACCAATGGACCCAACAAGGTAATAGCAATATTGCTATTGCCACCGTCATCGCCACATGGGGTTCGGCCCCGCGTGGCATTGGCGCAAAAATGGCCATGACCCCCGACCACCAAATTGCTGGCTCAGTCAGCGGTGGCTGTATCGAAGGCTCAGTCTTTGAAGCCGGTATGGAAGCCTTGGAAAAGGGAAAGGCGCAATTACTATCATTTGGTGTTGCCGACGAAACCGCGTTTGAAACCGTGGGTTTAGCCTGTGGCGGCACTGTCGAGGTATTTGTCGAGCCATTAAGCCCGCATATTCACCATTTATGGCGCAATGCCGCCACTGGTGAATATGCAGTTGCCATCGCAACCATTGTGCGTGGAGCCGAAAATCTAATTGGGCGCAAAACCATCATCGTGGATGAGACCGCACCCACAACCCGCAACGCTAAAAATGAGACAGGTCACAGCGATGATTCAGTTTTGACCCGCCAAATGACACAAGCCGCGCGTCAAGCCTTACAACTTGGGCAATCACAGCGAGTCATATTAGATTCGGCTGACACTGGGCTAGATGCCCCCGTTGAGTTATTTGTTGACGTACAACTCCCCTCACCCACCTTAATCATCATTGGCGGGGTGCACATTGCCATCGCACTCACCCAAATGGCTCAACTCATGGGCTACCACACCATCGTCATTGACCCGCGTGCCGCCTTTGGCAATGGGCTACGCTTCCCCAATGTGGATGAGTTGGTCAAAGAGTGGCCGCGTGAAGCCTTCAAACATGTGCCGATCAACCGTGCCACCGCCATTGTGACCTTAACGCATGATGCCAAATTTGATGATCAAGCGCTCAAAATTGCTCTACCCAGTAACGCCTTTTATGTTGGGGCATTGGGCGGCAAAAGCACCCGCGCCAAGCGCCGCGAACGGCTTATCGCAGCCGGCCTCGCCATCGAACAGGTTGATCGGCTTCATGCGCCCATCGGCCTCGACCTCAACAGCAAATCGCCCGAAGAAATTGCGTTAGCAACCATGGCCCAGATCGTAAAAGCCAAGAATATGGCGAGTAAAATCTGAGACAATTTCCCCATATCATGCATAAGATTAACCTACGATCTGAGTTTTTTACTGAACGTGAAACTGAATTTGTTACAGACAATACACACCATCTCTCGGCAACCTTATTCCGCTACGATAGCGGCGTTTGTGCTATAAGGCTTAAAAACAGCGTCGGCGAATTGGTATTATTACCCTTTCAGGGGCAACAAATATGGTCGGCACACATGCATGGTCGAAACTTGACGATGAAGTCAATGTTCGATCAGCCTCAACCCACGCAAGTTTATTTAGCCAATTATGGCGGCTTTTATCTTCATTGCGGGTTTACGGCAATGGGTGTGCCTGGCCCCGGCGACACGCACCCATTGCACGGCGAGTTGCCTAATGCCCCATACACCCAAGCCCACATCGCCCTTGGCGAAGATGAACGTGGTCACTATATTGCCTTAGGCGGGCGATATCAACACACCTTGGCCTTTAGCCATAATTATGTAGCCGAGCCACTGGTTAAACTCTATGCTGATTCGTCTTTATTTAATGTTGCACTGCAAGTGACCAACCTAAAAAAATCGCCAATGGATTACATGTATTTGGCACACATTAACTTTCGCCCCATCGATGGGGGGCGCTTGGCCTACAGTGCCCATTACACCCCCGAACATGTGCGGGTACGGCGCAGCATACCAACCCATATTTGGACACCACCGAGTTACCGCGACACTTTAGAAATGTTTGCGACCCATCCTGAAAAACATCATATTCTGGATGCGACCCTAAAGTTTGACCCAGAAGTGGTTTTTAGCATCGATTACTTGGCAGATGAAGCGGGCTGGGCGCATACGCTACACATTTTGCCCGATGGCAGCGCCGATTATGTACGACATCGGCTCGATCAGCTCGATACCGGCATTCGCTGGCTGTGCCGCACCGCCGACCAAGATGCGCTGGGCATGGCCGAGGTTGCCACTGCTGAAGTAGAGGGTTACACAGCAGAAAAAGCCAAAGGGCTTGTCAAATCATTAGCCGCTGGCGCCGCATGGCGCTGCGATATCGATATGGGCGTATTATCGGCCGCAGAGGCCGCAAAGGTTGAAGCAGTTATCGAGAAATGTAAGAAAACAAGAGAGTAGGGGCGGAGTGGCAAAGTTGCAGAGTAGCAAAGTGGCAAGGAATAATGTTATAACTCTGCCACTTTGCCACTTTGCTACTCTGCAACCCTGCCACTCCCTTCACAACCGATAAACCCGTCTGCCATTTTCGGCCCATAGCTTGCGCTGGGCTTGTGGCGATAGATGCGAGGTCAGTTGCGTGAGTGTTTCGACCCATTGTTTGTAACTGGCGGCCAAAAGCACGACCGACCAATCGCCACCAAACATCACCCGATCTTCGCCAAAACAGGTTAGTACATGCTCAAGATAGGGTTTTAAGTCGTTAGGTTGCCAACGCAATGCATCGGCCTCAGTGACCATACCGCTAACCTTACACGCAACATTAGGCATGGCCGCCAAATTGCGTATATCCACTCGCCATGGGTCAAGCAAAGCAGCTTTAATATCTGGCTTGCCAATATGATCAAGAATAAATTGCGTATTGGGGCATTGCTGCACCAATTTAACAACATTTGCCAATTGGTGATGTTTGACACAAATATCAAATGACAGCCCAAATTCAGCTAACATTTGCACCCCGGCTACGAAACGGGGCTGCAAACAAAACGCAGGATCGCTTTCGCCTTGCAATAATCGACGCACACCTTTAGCCAACGGTGTCATTTCGACCAAAGACGACAAATAAGCCCGCGCCTGTTCGCCATATTCAAGTGGCGCATAGGCAATTAGTCCCCGCAATCGTGGGTCATCTTTGGCTTGTTCTGCTACCCAATAGGCTTCCATTAAGGCATATTCAGGCGCAATATCGACCTCTGCATAAACATAGGCCTCAATGTCAATTCCGGCGGTATGTTCAGCATAGTCAGCAGGGTAAAACGGTTGGTTAATCGCCGGAACCCCATCTAGCCATGCCATACGAAATAATGTAGGGTCCCATAAATGAACATGGGTGTCAACAATTGGAAAATTCATTAATAAAGCATTACTTTTCGATAAACAGGGATGTTACCAATAGAGATAATGCCGAAACAACAATCTCCATCGCCGTAGATGATAGATTGTGATTTTGGCAAAAACCTAGTTTACTAGCCTTTCTGGCGCGGGTCAAGCGCATCACGCAGCCCGTCGGCAAAAAAGCGTAACGAAATTACATAGAGTGCAATCGTGCCAACTGTCCCAAGCAAAAAGCCAGGTTGGCTTTGAATATCATTACGGCCATCGAGCAACAAACGCCCCCAACTGGTTAAAAAGATTTCATTCGGGTCAAGCGATGGACGCAAACCGATGCCAAGAAAGCCCAGTGTCACTTCGATTAAGACAAAACTGGGGATGGCATAAGCAGCCCAAATAATAATAATGCTCAAACTATTCGGGAAGATATGCTTCCACATCAATTGCCATTGCGAAGCCCCCAAACTACGAGCCGCCTCAACAAACTCGCGGCCTTTTAAGGTTAGTGCCTGCCCACGTGTCAGGCGAGCCAAACCTACCCAAAACAAAATACCAATTGACAACGCAAACAACAACACGCCATTTGCCATTCGCCCAATGGCTGTGTTGCCAACAGTTACGAAAATAAGCACGATAAACAGCGTATCGGGAAAAGCATAGAAAATATCGGTGATACGCATCAAAATATTATCCACTTTACCGCCCAGCAAACCAGCCGTAAAACCAATTAGCATGCCGATTAACATCACGATCGCCAATGGCAATAAGCTGAGTACAAATGAGGTGCGTGAGCCATAAATAATGCGGCTAAACACGTCACGCCCAAGGCTATCGGTGCCGAGAATAAAAGATGGGTTGTAGTCTTTGCCTGCTGGTGATTGTGCCTGCCAAAATGGTGGGGTTTGTTGAAAATTAGTGGTACGTTGCTCTAATGGATTGTGAGGCGCAATCAAAGGCGCAACCAACGAGATTAGTAAAAAAACAATTAAAATGATCATGCTGATCAACGAAGCCTTATTTCGACGTAAACGCCGCCATGCCAATTGCCATTGGTTTTCTGAATTTGCTAATTTTGCATCAATTTGTGCTTTGGTAAGCTGAAGGAGTGGTTTTGCTATTTGTGCCATGATATCTGCTCCTACTCAACCCGAACACGAGGGTCAACCAAACCATACAAAATATCTACGCTCATATTAGCGATCACAATTAACGCTGCAAATAATAAAGATGTGCCCATGATCATCGAATAATCGCGGTTGCTAATAGCACGGAAAAAGTCGAAGCCCATACCAGGGAAGCCAAACATAGCTTCAATCGTGACACCGCTGACAATCAGACCGGCTAAAGCTGGACCTAAAATCGTAATCACTGGAATAAGTGTATTGCGGAACATATGCTTCCAAATCACAATGTGTTCAGCCGCACCTTTGGCGCGGGCGGTGCGCACATAATCTTGGCGCATGACATCAAGCATCGTAGAGCGGGTGTAACTTGCCATACGCGCCATTGTGCCCAACCCATAAGTAAGCGATGGCAGCACCCAAGGCAAGATTGTGTTCCATTCTTTGGCAACAACTGGCAATAGTTTAAGCTGCACTCCAAAAACAATTATCAAAAACACACCCATTACCAAATTTGGAACCGCTACACCAATATTAGAGCAAAATGTAACGACATAATCGATTACGCTATTTTGCTTAATCGAAGCAATTACTCCTAACGGAATGCCTAATAATACGGCAAAAATAAGCGCGTAAATGGCTAAACGCACCGAAAACCCAAATTTCGATTGCAACCAAGTCGCTTCTTCGTCGTTGGTCGAAAACAAAATATCTTGTACATAGCGCCCGCGTTGTTTTGAGGATGGCCCTAAATTGCCACAAATTGCACCACACTTAAACGAACCATCGGCATTACGATAATCACCAATCACATAGCCGGTATATTGTCGCCACAAGGGTTGATCGAGACCAAATTCTTGATCAAGTAATTTTTTAATTGCCGCAGGGATTTCCTTGCCATTTTCTTCATCGCGATCCCACGGGCCACCCGGGGCAGAGTGCATAAGCAAAAACGTCACGAGTGAAATCAAAATCAAAACTGGGACGGTCGATACCAAACGACGAAGGATAAATCCAAACATAATTAAAACAAACCGATCTGCGATTGCAGTTGTGGTTAATACTTAAGTGTTAACCATAACTGCAATCGCAGATCAGCATTTCCTCATATTAAAGTTTTATTGAATGTCTAAGCTAATCGGGTCAATATCTCCGGGCCAACCAGAATCTTGTGGCGTGGTCTTAATGCCTTTCACGCTTGGCTTTACTAAATAAGCATTAACGTTGTTCCAGAAGAATGCAATGGGTTGATCTGCAACCAATTGATCTTGGGCCTGTTGATACAAGTCAGCGCGCTTCTTGGCATCCAATTCAACATCGGCTTGTTGGGTCAACTTATCAAAGTTGGGGTTAGCATAGCCAATGCGTTGTGCAAAGGTGGTCTTGCTATTGAAGTAAACGCTGAGCCAGTTTTGTGGATCTGGATAGTCGGCACACCAACCACCAATGAACATTTGCAAACCGCTGTTCTTATCTTTTTGCAAGGCAGTAAAGGCAGTAGCTTCAATTGGCTTCAATTCCACTTTCAAGTCATTGCCAAACACTTCTTTAAAGCGTGCACCCAACCATTCATAGCGGGTGCGGTTGCGTGGGTTATCACCAAAGCTCAACACGATGGGGGGCAGCTTATCAACTGACTTATAGGTCGAATCAGCAATTGCCTTCTTGGCCGCATCAGCACTAAACTTATAAGCAGTTTCACCTTGCTTGTAGCCGGGATAACCGGGTGGAATCCAAGTCAAGGCTGGGGCACCCAAATCCTTCAACACATCTTTCACCCAGCGATCACGGTCAATGCCATAGGCAAATGCTTGGCGAATCTTGGGGTCATCAAATGGCTTGGTGAAATTGCGGAATTGCAAACCGGTAGTGCATGAACCCGGATAAATCTTGGCTTGGGGCTTGAGCACAGGGTCATTATTTACCGTTGGCAAATCTTCCGCGGCCAAAGCGATGATATCAAAATCACCACTCTTATAAGCTTGAAAAGCCACCGCGCTATCGGTCAAATAGCTATATTCAATGTCGATCTTGCCCACGCCACCATAATAGTTCTTATTGGGGGTGAACTTGCCGCGTTGGAATGGTTCGAGTGAAGACAAAATATAAGGGCCGTTACCAGTCTGGAACTTAGGATAGTTGAACCAGTCTTTAAAGGTGCCGTTATCAATGTTCTCTTCCTTGGCTGGGAAAGTGACCCACAAAGCCATAATGGTGGGCCAATAGGGAGCTGGCTGCTTGAGGCTGAACTTGAGGGTCAAACAATCCTCTTGTTTGTAATCCTTACAAGGCTTGCCATCGGCACCCAAAGCGGTCACGCTGCTACGCACGGTTTCTTCGCCTTTCTTGGCGGCATCTGCGGCTTTGGCTTTCTTAGCAGCATCTTTTTCTTTAGCATCGTTGGCAACGCCATAGTTATCTTGCCAATCTTCTGCGCCCTTGACTTCATTGGTAATGGTGCCGTATTCACCAGCCGTCGCTGGGTTAATATTACGAATGATCGAGTATTCATAACGCTTGGCATTTAATGGGCTGCCGTCGCTATATTTCAAGCCTTTGCGCAGTGTAAATGTCCATTCTGTGCCATCTTTGTTGCTTTCCCATTTTTCGGCGCTGCCGGGTACGGTCTCAAGTTTCTCGTTAAACTTCGCCAATCCCTCATATATCAACTTCAAGTGGGCAATTTCGTTCACAAACGAGGCTTTTTGTGGGTCGATGTTATCTGGGAATGCACCAAGGTTAATACGCAACACCTTTGCAGCCGCAGGTTTGGCGGGGGCGGGCACAGCAGTTGCAACAACAACCTTTTCAACCACTTTTTCTACAACTTGTGGGGCCGAAGTCACCACTTTTTCAACTATTTTCTCGACTGGGGGGGGGGCCGTTGGGGCGGCACAGGCAGCGAGAAGAATAGAGACAGCTACTAATGAGCTACCGCTAACGGATAAATATCGCTTGTTCATTGAACTCTCCTTTTGTAATTTCGTTTTTGCAATAAAATTTCATTAGATGAAAGCAGCAAACACCATTTGTGCTCGCATTTAATTGCATTATAGACCTCGTTGAAATACAGTCAAGTGACAAGAATATTTCATACCAAACAAATGACAAGATACAGGCTTCACACAACATGTCGTCTACGAAATGCCGATTTCGACAATTTTGAGACTGCTCTTACCGAGGTCGGTATCTCAGAAGCAGGCAATTTGGCACGGCTCACAGTAGCACGCGGGGCACGTTTCGGTTTAGCCGCCCGCTCTATCGCCATTAATCCGGGGATCATCGCCACGCTCAACACCTCAGCCATATCGTTTACTTTTATCAATTTCACATCACGCAATACGCGCTTCGGAATTTCGTCTAAATCTTTGTCGTTTTTCTTGGGCAAAATAAAGGTACGCACCCCTGCGCGATGCGCTGCCAATAATTTCTCGCGCAAACCACCAATGGGTAATACGCGCCCGCGCAATGTAATTTCACCCGTCATTGCTACATCGCGGCGAATGGGGGTCTTGGTTAACGATGAAATCAACGCCGCCGCCATCGTAATCCCGGCAGAAGGGCCATCTTTTGGCACAGCACCTTCTGCCACATGAATATGAATATCGCTTTTCTCAAACATACGCGCTTTAATGCCATATAAATCGGCTACCGAACGCGCATAACTCATCGCAGCTTGGGCCGATTCTTGCATTACTTCGCCCAATGAGCCAGTCAACATTAAATTTCCTTTGCCAGCCACCAAAGTCACCTCAATTGGCATCAAATCGCCACCACTTTCGGTCCACGATACCCCATTGGCAATGCCAATTTGGTCGGTATCTTCGGTGCGCCCAAAGTCAAAACGTGGTGGCCCAAGGTATTTTGGCAACATCTTGGGCACAGGCCGATGCGGAAATGGCTTGTCTTCAGCCACCTTGCGGGCAGCCTTACGACAAACAGTCGCAATTTCACGGTCAAGATTACGCACACCAGCTTCGTAGGTGTATTCGCGAATAATCTGCTTCAAAAATTCATCGGAAAACTGCAAGGGTTTGCCCAACAAACCATTTTCTTCAAGCTGGCGTGGTACCAAATAACGCTTGGCAATCTCCAATTTTTCTTCTTCTACATAACCCGAAAACTCGATGATCTCCATACGATCAACCAAAGCCGGAGGCAAGGTATGAAGGCTATTGGCCGTTGTTACCCACAACACTTTCGAAAGGTCATAAGGCACATCCAAATAATGATCTTCAAATTCATAATTCTGCTCGGGATCCAGCACCTCTAACAAAGCAGCAGCGGGATCACCGCGAAAATCATCACCAATCTTATCGATCTCATCTAACACAAACAACGGATTAACCGTGCCTGCCCGCCGCATGGTTTGAATGATGCGCCCGGGCAATGAGCCAATATAGGTGCGACGATGTCCACGAATCTCAGCCTCATCACGCACCCCGCCCAACGACATGCGCACAAATTTGCGCCCTAACGAATCGGCAATACCACGCGCCAACGATGTCTTGCCAGTACCGGGCGGACCAACAAAACACAAAATGGGGCTGCGCATTTTATCGCCAGCCAGCTTACGCACGGCAATATATTCAAGGATACGCTCTTTCACCTTTTGTAACCCATAATGTCGCTCATTTAATATCTGGTGGGCATAAGTCAAATCAAGCCGATCTTGTGTTTGTTCAGACCAAGGTAAGTTTAATAGCCATTCAATATAAGCCCGCGCCATGCCTACTTCTGGCATCATGCCATTCATATAGCTAAGGCGATTGATTTCTTGCTCAGCTTTTAGTCGCACCACCTCAGGCATTTGTTTTTTGCCCAAACGTGCCCGCAACGAATGCACCGAATGTTCGTCGCTCTCTAATTCACCCAGCTCGGTTTGAATAGCGCGAATTTGCTCACGCAAAAACATTTCACGCTGGCCTTTATCCATCTCAAGCTGCACTTGCTCATGAATTCGATCTTCAAGTTCAAGCACCTCTAGCCGTTTGCCGAGTTTGACACTAATTTTTTGCAGCCGCACTAACGGGTCACGCAACTCAATTAATTCTTGTGATTCAAGCAACGGCAAATTTAAGGCTTGCCCAATAAAATCAGCCAGCGCACTCGGCCCATTAGCATTCATCGCATACACATACGATTCTTCGGGCAATGTTCGATCAAACGACACCACTTGCTCAAATAATGACAACACCGCCCGCGACATAGCATTTAAGGCTGGGCTTTGAGTTTGTGACTCTTGCAATACTTTAACTCGTGCGATCAAAAAGGGCGTGGCTTGCATCCATTCAATCACCTCGACCCGACTCGCGCCTTGCACCACCAAACTCGTAGTGCCATCAGGCAGGCGCAACGAACGCCCCATGCCACACAAAGTGCCAATCGTAAACATGTCGGATGGCAATGGCGGCGCATCCATTTCATTGCCCGATTTTTGGGCGATAGTGGCAATAATACTGTTGGCAGTTGCCGCATCAATGGCATTTAATGAGCGGTCACGCCCAATGGTTAAGGGCAGCACCGAACGCGGAAAGATAACCATTTCGCGCAAGGGCAATACCGGCACATCAAATACTTCGGGCAATTTTAAGCTGTTTGCCACATTTAAGCCATCAGTTGGCATCGACCATGCCCGCATGTCTGACGGAAAAACATGGCGTGAATTGGTATCTGATGAAGGAGTCAATGGAGATTGCTTCATTTTTGTTTATAAACTCGTTACTTAGGCTGCCCCAAGGCCACACTTCGTTGATACGCCGCCATAACCGCATTTGCTAAAGTTGCCCGAACTGCGCCAAGCTCCATCTCATGCAAGCCAGCCGCAGTGGTGCCGCCTGCCGAGGTCACCTGATGCCGCAACGACACTACATTTTCACTTGACGACGCGGCGTATAGCGACGCCCCTTTAAAGGTTTGAATGACCAATTTTTCAGCCGTTGGGCGCGGCAAACCAGCCCGCACCGCCCCATCAATACACGCTTCCATCAACAAAAACACAAACCCCGGGCCACTACCGCTTACACCCGTCACAAGGTCAATGTAATGTTCGTCGTCAAAATAAATTTCTTCGCCCATTGCCTTTAATATGATGCGCGTATGTTCACGTTGCACTGGGCTGACGGTGGGCGAACACGTCCATCCCGACATGCCTTGGTTAATTTGGGCTGGCAAATTTGGCATCACCCGCACAATGGGCTGAGTTTCATTGAGCAATGCCGCAAAGGTGCTGATTGGCGTGCCCGCCAAAATTGAAATGACCAATGCATCTGGCGCCAGATGCGTTTGCAATTCGTGCAACACCTTATTTGCCATTTGTGGTTTGATGGCAAATAGCACAATCTGAGCACCTGTAACGGCCTCAATATTATCTTTTGCCACTGTCACCCCCACTGCAGACATTTGCTGCTGACGCATGGGCGATGGGTCAAACACCACAATTTGTGACGGCTGGGCCGAACCCGCCGTAAATAAACCATTAATAATCGCGCTACCCATCGCACCGCTGCCAACAAAGGCAATGCGTGTGCCTTCTAGTGTATGTTCTAACATGTGTATCTTATTGTAAGCCTACATGGTGAATGGCTGTTGAGCCGTGAGCTTTAAATTTTGACCATCACTCGTCACTCTTTGCCTATAAATCATGGCTCAAAACTCAAAGCTCATGGCTACTTTGCAACATAGACCCAGCTTCGATCCCTACAAAGCAACCCTTTTGTCGGCCTTTTGTCAGATGACAATTTCATAGACGCAAATTATGATAAACTCATCCTCAAGATAATGAAGGAAAACACCCGACAAGTGCCTCATTAAAAGAAAATTTACGCATGGCATCGTTCCTTGACCACATCTTAGGCTTGTTTTCACTCGATCTTGGCATCGATTTGGGCACAGCAAACACACTCGTTGCAGTTCGCAATAAAGGCATCGTGATCAATGAGCCTTCATGGGTTGCTATTGACCGCAAATCGCGTCAGGTACTGGCTGTCGGGGCTGAAGCCAAAGAAATGGTGGGCCGCACCCCCAACAAAATCGTGGCTATTCGCCCGTTGCGTGATGGCGTAATTTCAGATTTCGAAATCACCGAAGCCATGCTCGACAACTTCATCAAAAAAGCACATAGCCGCTCTTTATTTAACATTCCCCGCCCTCGGGTCGTCATCGGCATCCCATCGGGTGTGACCGAAGTAGAAAAACGTGCTGTATATGATGCCGCCCGCTCTGCCGGTGCACGTGAAGTCTTTTTGATCGAAGAACCCATGGCTGCTGCTATCGGGGCGGGTATGCCTGTCACCGAAGCACACGGCAGCCTCATCGTCGATATTGGCGGTGGCACTACCGAAGTAGCTGTTTTTGCCTTGGGTGGCATTGTCGTCAGCCGCTCCATTCGTGTGGCTGGCGATGAAATGGATGAAGACATCATCAACTACGCCCGCCAAAAATACAACTTGCTGATTGGCGAACGCATGGCCGAAAAAATTAAAATTTCAATCGGCTCAGCCTTTCCCTTACCCGAAGAAAAAACCATGTCACTGCGCGGGCGCAACTTGGTGACAGGCTTGCCAGAATCGGTTGAGATTTCGTCCATCGAAGTGCGCGAAGCGTTATCAAACTCGGTCAACACCATCATCGAAACCATTCGCTCGACTTTAGACGAAACCCCGCCCGAATTGGTAGCCGACCTCATGGAAACAGGCATCGGTATGGCCGGTGGCGGCTCAATGTTACAAGGTTTAGTCGAACGGGTAGCCGATGAAACCAATATTCACACTTGGTTAGCCGAAGACCCGCTGACCTGTGTTGCGCGCGGCGCCGAAGCCGTATTAGAAAAACTAGATGACCTCGCTCGCGTGTTGGTCGGCCTTGAACGCACTACCGCATCGCGTGCAGGGTCTGGATCGCCACGCTTATAAATTTTTTATTATGGGTGGACCAATCTTCGACCTTATTGACGCAATTGCCAAGGGCGATTTTGAAAGAGCTGCTGCAACCATAGGCGCAATGGCAGTATTGCTCTTTATTTGTTTTCCGGTGCATGAATATGCTCATGCGTGGGCTGCGAATAAATTGGGGGATGACACCGCTGAAAGATTAGGGCGCTTGTCCATCAACCCGTTTGTGCACCTTGATCTCGTCGGCTCGCTTTTACTCTTAGCCTTCGGCTTTGGTTGGGCCAAACCTGTGCCGGTTAATACCTATCGGTTAAATGGCAACCCCAAGGTTGCGTTTGCCTTAGTGGCCTTAGCTGGGCCAGTCTCAAATATTCTGCTCGCCGTTGGCTTCGGCTTTATTTATCAGGCCGTCAAAGCCTACGATATTATTTTGCTCGAATATTTGTGCATCATTGCCGTCCAAATTAACCTATTCCTCGCTTTCTTCAACTTAATTCCAGTCCCCCCACTTGATGGTTCGCGCATTCTAGCCGCCGTCTTGCCCGATTCGATGGGCGATATTTTGCACCAAATCGAGCGCTATGGTTTTCTTATTTTGATCTTGGCAATGAATACCGGTATCTTTAGTGGCCTCGTTGCTGCCCCAGCCCGCGCTATTGCGCGTTTGCTGCTCAGTTAAAATCAAGAAATCGGATTTCTCAGCGCATTTTGCGTCTTCAACCATAATTTTTGCTGAGAAATCTGATTTTTTTGCCTATTTCACGGCCAGCCCCCACAACTTATCAATTTGGCCTCGCCAATCAGCTGCCGCAATTGTGCCGCTAATAATTTGGTTCAAGGTGTCATTTAAACAACGGTTAATTGGGGTTGCTACGCCCACCGCTTGCCCGCAAGCAGCAATTGCACCATTCAAATAACCCACTTCGCACTGGCGGCTATGATTTGCCACCTCATGATAAAACGAGGGCATTTTGTCACCACGCCCTTTGGCAGCCTGTTTTGTGAGAATGGGTTTGAGCAGCCAATTTGACAAGGTGTTAAGCACAAATGCCAGTTGGCGTGCCCGCGCCCCCGGCAGGTCAACCACGCCTACCCCCAATTTTTGCATCACAGCCAAGCACTCACGCAACATGCCCACCTCGAGCGCAAAACCGGCTGACTGAGCATAAATTTGCCCAACCGGCAACCCCACAATAGCACTGCTGGCATTGCCAACAATGTTGAGCAACAATTTCGACCATTTCATCGCCCGCCAATCAGCATACGTCACCGCACCGAGCAATTGTGCCAAATCATCAACCAAGGCACCAGCTACAGTCGCCAACCCAGCCCCACCCTTTAAGCGTTCGATACGAATCGCAGCTGGCCCCAATACTGAGACCGGCACAGTCGTCGTCGCCGCCACTACCCGCGCTACCCCAAATGCTTGGGCAAAGGCTTCTTCGCTGCCTACACCATTCTGAAAACACACAAAGCGCGTGCCAGCGCCAAACGATTGTGGACTGGCTTGCAAATCGGCAATGACACTGGGAACAGAGTAAGCTTTTGTACAAATGATAATGACATCGAAAGAATCAGCGTTGGGCAAAGCTTCAAATGATGAAATTGCCCTAACGCCTTGCAAGGATTGCACATCGCCCTGTAGCAAACTCACTTGTATACCCGCTTCATTTGCAGCCGCCACAAAACGCGGGCGACCTAACAAGGTGATAGCGTATCTTGCAGTCGGGTCGTGTTTGCGAATTTGGCTAGCCACCCAAATGCCAATGGCCCCAGCCCCAATAATCAAAATTTTCATGGCACAAGTAGTGTAATCCCATCTTGTTGTTTGCCGTCGCTCAATTGCAACATGATTGGCTTAATATTTGGATATTCATAAATGCCTATGCGAAGCGAATCAACAAGCTGTAATTGTTCAACATTCATAGGAATATCGAACCATTGAATAAGCGTATCGCCCACGCGCCAGTTTGATGGATGAATACCGCCACCATCAAGTTGCGCTACCTTTTGCCCCTGTACATTGAGCACATGGTTATACCAATGATAATCTTGCCCTTGGGGCGGCAGGCTTAACACATGCAACAATTGCAACACTCGCAATTTATCGGGTTGGCGCTCAATCGCATACCCATCAAAACGAATACCATTTGCAGCAATAGGCGAATTGGGCATATTTTTGAACACAAGGCCATGTTGGCTTAATTTTGTTAAGCTGTAACGTTGGTCAATAGGTATTTGTTGCAGTGAATTGGGCGCAAGATATTCGGCGATACGCGGCCCGCCCGGCCCAAGCAAATAGTTACATCGCAGCATCCCACACCCAATTAGCCCAGCATTTGCGTCGCTAAAACGATGGGCTTGCCCAAGCAACACAAAATGCAAAATCGCAGCTTCTTCGTTCACGGCTGGATCAGCATTCGGCACAACCACAATCACCTCGTTGGCGTTTTCACGTGCCAATTGGGCAGCCCGCAAAGCCGGTGCAACCGCACGATACCCGCCTGTTTCGTGGCTTGCCATAAAATTGCCAAATCGCCATATTGTAAATATTTGCCAGCCAAAAACGCCAAGCACCAGCGCAATATTGCAAAAGCGCCAAACCCCATTCAGCCCCCATCCCCACCCCGCCGCCCTGCCCCATAAATAATCAGCAAAAAACGCCATCAGCACAAACGGCGCAGGATACAACGGTGATACATAGTGCACCTGAAATGGCTCGGGGTGACGCAAATGCGCCAAAATAGGCAAAAGCCACCATATAAAGGTGATGAATAACCCGACTTGCAGAGGTGGAAATAGGTCACCAGCCTTGTGCCTATACAAAATACCATTCTTAAAAGCAAGGTAAATTGGCAACAAAAGCGCCAATAAGAGCCACCACATTTGTACTTCGTCAATCCATTCAAACGCCCACGCATTTTGCCACTGCCATTGCAAAATAGCACTGCCGGTCAGATCGCTGAGGTGTGCGCCACCACTCAACCAAAACGCAAAACGCAAGGGCGCTGACCCTATGGTGCTGGGGGATGAGGCAAAAAGCATGGCGCATATGTTTACAAACGCATGTTGCGCGTCGTAAGCCACGTAAGCAGCGGCAATCATCACGGCAGGCAATAACCCTAGCCCAACCCAGCGCCACCTCAGGGTGCGGCGAAATAATAATGCCACCAGCGCAAAAACCGGCAACACATAAATAGCAGCTAAATGGGTCCCAATGGCAAATGACACCCCCCACAGCGCCACCAACCAGCCTTTGGGGTTGCGGCGTTGGGCAATTTCAAGCAAGCCGATCAAGGCGATGACCGACCACAAAGCCAAAGGCGCTGTCCATAATTTGCGTGAAAGATGCACCGCCCATGGTGACACAGCAAACAACAACGCAGACAACATCGCCACGCGGCGGTTAAAGTAACGCGCCCCCAACAGCCATGTTGCCGCAACGGCAATCACATCGAGCAACACGCGATAGCCAGCAATAATATAAAAATTGGTGGTGAACAGATAAGGCAGCGCCAAAATGTAAAGCCATAGCGCTGGATGCCGCGCCACCGAGCCGCTGAATGGCACGACCTGATGCCAAATGCCTTGGGCAACCTCATGCGCAAAAATGGGCGCAACGGCCTCATCGTAACGGACATCGATTTGGTCTAAGGCAAAAAAACGCAACCCAGCCGCCAAAATTAAAATAACTGGCAAAACAAAGTTGCTCAAAGTGCTTTTTGAGGTCGTAGCAGAATTTTTAATCAAGCCAAGTATTATATTAAGCCGAGAGTATGGTATCATTTAGCCCCGCAGGCAGTTGGGCGACGTAGCCAAGTGGTAAGGCAAGGGTCTGCAAAATCTTTATGCGTGGGTTCAATTCCCACCGTCGCCTTAAGGCGCGATATGTAACAATATCGCGCTTTTTTTGTTTTCGGTTTAGCCGCCAATCAAAATCGACATCAGCATCACCTGATCCCCCTCGTGTAACACCGTATCAAGCTCGGTTTGTTCACCATTTACGGCGGCCATCCGTGCCAATTCGGGCGGCAGTTTCATCGCAGCAATCACGTCCGCTACGGTTGCGCCATCAGCAATGACCAATGGCAACGGTAAAGATCGGTTTGGCCCCGGGTGATGTGGGCGCAATAGGCCATAAAGTTTAACTGAAATATTCATTTTGGAAGGATGAGGGGTGAAGGATAAAGGATGAAGGATTTGAGATTAAGGATTAGGGATTAGGGATTAGGGAAATAGTTTATCAGCAAAATATTTTCAATTCTTCATCCTTCGCCCTTCACCCTTCATCCTTTACCCTTCATCCTTCACCCTTCACCCTTCATCCTTCATCCTTCATCTATAATCAATCTTATGCCAAACGGAACTACAGGACGCATTTTGCATGTTGATTTGACCCACGCAAAGACGTGGATAGAGAACCCAAGTGAAGCCTTTTACCGCAAATATATGGGTGGGTCGGCGATGGGTTTATATTATTTGCTCAATGAGATGAAGCCCGGCATCGACGCACTCGATCCAGACAACATTCTCACCATGATGTTATCGCCACTCACTGGCGCACCCGTCAGCGGGCAAAGCCGCATGACGATTAACTGCAAATCGCCCCTCGCACACGGTATTGCAGATTCACAAGCCGGTGGGTTTTTCCCCGCTGAAATGAAATTTGCTGGATTTGATGGCGTGGTTGTGCGTGGCAAATCAGCCACACCGGTGTATTTGTGGCTGCACGACGGGCAAGCCGAGTTGCGCGATGCCAGTGCCATGTGGGGCAAAACCACTGGCGATGCCGAAGCACTCATTCGCAAAGAATTGGGCGATGACAAAATTGAAGTGGCCCAAATTGGCCCAGCAGGCGAAAATTTAGTGCGCGTAGCCGCCATTATGAACATGAGCAACCGCGCTGCTGGCCGCACCGGTGTTGGGGCCGTGATGGGCAGCAAAAATCTCAAGGCCATTGCTGTGCGCGGCAAGAGCAAACGTTTGCCCGTAGCAAATGCCAAGGCCCTCAACGAGATCGCCAAAACAGGCGCAAAAGATGTCGAGGCCAACCCCGACATGCATGGGCTGCATTTGCATGGCACGGCTGGCGTGGTAGTCGGCCAAAATATTGGCGGAACCCTGCCCACCCGCAACTATAACGAAGGGCAATTTGAAGGCTGTGAATCAATCGGCGGCGAATTGATGACCGAGACGATTTTGAAAGAGCGCGACACCTGTTATTCATGCGCGGTCAAGTGCAAGCGTGTGGTTGAAACTGAGTTTAACGGGCGCAAAGTTGACCCATTTTATGGCGGGGCTGAATATGAAAGCATCGCCACCTTCGGCTCATATTGCGGCATCGATGACCTAAACGCGGTGTCGCTGGCCAACCAATTGTGCAATGAATATGGCATGGACACCGTTGGCTGTGGCGCAACCATTGCATGGGCAATGGAGTGTTATGAGAATGGGTTGTTGACCGAAGCGCAGGTCGGCTTCCCGCTCAAATTTGGCGATGCCAAGGCCATGATTCGCATGACTGAAATGATCGCTGCTCGCGAAGGGTTTGGCGATGTGTTGGCCGATGGCTCGGAACGCGCCGCCAACCGGCTCGGCTTCGGGCACGATTACCTCATTACCAGCAAAGGCACCGAAGCCCCCGCCCACATGCCCCAAAAGAAACGCTCGCTTGGCCTGATTTACGCCGTCAACGCCTTTGGCGCGGATCACCAATCGAGTGAACATGATGGACAAGTAGAAGAAGGCGCAGGCGAAAGCTATATGAAACGGCTTGCATTGCTCGGTTTTAATGAGCATTTGCCCAAAGGTAGCCTCGGCTCAGAAAAGGTGCGCTATGCCTATGAAACCCAAAAGCTCTATTCATTCCTCGATAGCGCCGATTTGTGCCAATTTGTATATGGCCCAGCTTGGACGCTGTTTGGCCCGCAAGAAACCGTGAATGTGGTCAAGGCCATCACCGGCTGGGAAGATTTTGATATCGCTGAAATGCAACAAATTGGCGAGCGCCGTTTGGCCATGATGCGTGCCTTTAATGCGCGCGAAGGCCTAACCCGCGCCGATGACAAATTGCCCAAGAAGTTTTATAAGGCGCTCAAAGGCACCGGCCCCACCGCAGGTGTGGCCTTGGTCGAGGCCGATATTGAACGCGCTAAAGACGATTACTATGCCTTTGCTGGTTATGATGCAGTCAGCGGTAACCCTTCATCTGCCAAAATGGCGGCGTTAGGTTTAGATTGGGTATAGTTGGTTGAATGGTTGAATGGTTGAATGGTTTATTGGTTAATTAGTTGAACGATGACTCATGAGTCATCATTCAACTAATTAACCAATAAACTTATTACCTATGACAAGCATTCATCTCATCACCCAACCCACACCGGTCCTGCTTAATGGGTTGTGCCAATTGCTCATCGATAGCGTCAATAGCGGAGCATCCGTTGGGTTTGTCGCGCCACTGAGCCATGATAAAGCCCTGCACTACTGGCAAGGTGTTTTTGCAGCGCTTGGTACCGATCTGGTTTTGTGGGTGGCCCAAAATGACGCACAAGTGCTCGGCTCGGTGCAATTGTCGTTGTGTCAAAAAGAAAATGGGCAGCATCGAGCCGAGGTGCAAAAGCTGTTTGTGTATAGCAGCGCTCGCGGCGGCGGCATCGCCTCAAAGCTGATGCAAACCTTAGAAGCCTATTCAATACAGGTCAACCGCAGTTTGTTGGTGCTCGATACCGAGGCTGGCTCAAACGCTGAAAAGTTGTATCGACGGCTGCAATATCAACGGGTCGGCGAGATTCCCAATTACGCCAAAAGCTCAGGTGGCACGTTGCGTGCAACGGCGTATTATTACAAATTATTGGCAAAACACCAAGCCTAGCCATGCCCAAGATAAATTTGCCGCACAATTAGGTTGTTGGCAAGATCGCTGGCAACCCCTTCTAGCTTCACCACGCTATTCTCAAGCACATAGGCGAGGTTGGCCAATTTGAGAATGTGGCAAGTATTTTACTCGACAATCAGCACAATGGTGCCCTAGGCTGGCAATGCCGCTACCACCCGAAAAATTTCATTCATGATCAGTGGTGCCAGCCCAACAAAAGGTTCATCCAACATCAAAATACGTGGGTGCGCCATGAGGCCGCGCTCAATCACCACCATTTGCTGACGCTCACCCCCAGCCAATTGATTTTAGCGTTCACACAAAAGGGGGAATAAGTCATATAATTGGCCATGCTCAGGCACAAGCGCCATGCCATTGCCCAATTCGATTTTCGGCATTCAGCCCATTCAGCACTTTTTCAACCAATTGCACCTGCCCACTTTGGGCTTGCATTAAGCCGCTCAAGGTCTTGAGCAACGTGGTTTGACCTGTGCCATTGGCCCCAATCACGGCCACAAATTCGCCTTCATTCACCTACAAATTCACATTACGCAGTGCTTGTATTTTGCTATAACTGGCACTTAAATCGTTAATAGACAACAGAGACATAGTTAGAAGGATAAAGGATAAAGGATAAAGGATAAAGGATGAGGAACTAATTATGAATTACGAATTAAAGATTGCAATACCTCCGCCAATTGGCGATTGCCTGCCCGTGAATGAATTCACGGTCTGAAACAAACAAATGCATTAAAAGGCATGGTTCAAGTTAGATTGACAGTTTAACCCACAGATTAGCCTCTATGCTAATGCCATAATTATATCGGAACAAATTATTTTCGAGGTGTAGAAATGGCTGCTAGACGCGATGAGATTACT
>JAGWYZ010000008.1 GCA_018969115.1 Chloroflexota bacterium
ATGTAGGCCCTGTTGGTGATTTGGGGGTTGCTGTTAATGTCTGAACCACAAATAGGGTGGTAATGGTAGAAAGAATCATATTAATGATGGCAAGAGCGAGCCATTGCTTCCAATTGAGGGGAGGGATCCAGCGATTGAGCGACATAAATAAAAAATTTTATTGTTTGTAATATAACATCGAACATTTGTGCTAAACTTGGATTATGCCAAACGCAGGCAAAGTATTGCTTAAAGATGTTTTGGTTGATTATGCCAACCACTTACACCGACGACCTATCAGCGATAATACCCGCAAAGCTTTTTTAGGCGATGTACGTATTTTTGTGCGTGATATCGGCGAAGATCGACCTATTTATAAGGCCACTGGAGATCAGATACGAGATTGGCTGACTCAACAAGAACGCAGCCAACACGCTGGTAGCCCTAAGTCAGTTGAGCGACGTTTAACATCGCTCAAGGTATTTTTTGATTGGGCACACACCAGTGGTTATTTGGCTATTAACCCTGCCGATCCTATTGCTTATCGCCCCCTACTAGACCCCTTGCCAGAATATTTGACTGAAGCCCAGACCACAGCCGTTGTTATGGCGGCGCAACAAGTTGCGAGTGGCGAGAAGCTCGAAATTCGACCGCTGACAGTTATTATGCTAGTGTTAGAGACCGGCATGAAAAAAAGCGAAGTGCTTAATTTGACTTTAGCCGATATTGATCGTAGTAATACTGAAACCCCATCCGTGTGGGTGCGTTATAAACAGCGTCATCTCAAATTTAAAAATCGTTCGTTAGCGATTTCTAAAGATTGCTTGAAAGTGATGGATGAGCAAATTGTGCGATTTGCCTGCATTGAGCAATTGTTTACCTGCACTGGGCGCAACCTTGAATATTTGTTTAATCGCCGAGTTGCCCCATTAGCCAATATTCCATCACTTACTTTCGAGATGTTACGTTGGACTAGCGCTTTGGTTGATTTTCGGTCGGGGGATATGAACGATGACCAAATGCGTTTCAAATATGGCTTATCACCCGCTGGTTGGCTTGAAATGCAAGCCAAGCTCGAAAGAATTCAAAACTGAGAAGTATTTGAGGCAATTTAATAAAGATGTCATGCCGAAATCATGCATGAAAAATAAAAAATGCAGAGTTAGATTTACTAATTCTGCATTTTTTATTTTTAATTTCCAAATTACGCTGCCATCATCTGCTTAAACTCACCGGCATCTACGGTTTCATGTTCGAGCAAGCGCTTGGCCAAAGTCACTAACTTTTCTTTATTATCGGTTAGCACTTGCTTCGAGCGCTCATAGCTACGGCGAATAATTTTGGTCACTTCGTGATCGATCTGTTCGGCAATCTTGTCACTATAGGGTTTCGACTCGCCAAATTCACGACCCATAAATGAGGCTTCGGCGCGACCAGAGTAA
The DNA here is from genome assembly GCA_018969115.1 of Chloroflexota bacterium. Lineage (GTDB taxonomy): Bacteria > Chloroflexota > Anaerolineae > J036 > Brachytrichaceae > AQU-03. The sequence goes on from JAGWYZ010000008.1 coordinate 1,422, forward strand.
GATACCGGCCCCATCTCGTCGCTCATGCCATATTGGCGCACCATCGCTCGCGCAAGGCTTGATGCCCGCTCGAGGTCGCTCACCGCCCCAGCTGTGACATCATTAAAGACAATATCTTCGGCGGCACGCCCAGCCAATGTCATGACAATTTGGGCTTCCATTTTTTTGCGCGTCATGTTTAGGGCACTTTCTTCGTGTTCTGGGGCAAACCATGTCACCCCACCAGCCATACCGCGTGGAATAATCGTCACTTTTTGCATCAGCAATTCAGCTTCGGGCAACATGGCAGCTGCCACCGCATGGCCGGCTTCGTGATAAGCCACCACTTCTTTTTCGCGCGGGCTAATCAGGCGGCTGCGGCGCTCTGGGCCAAGTGCCACTTTTTCAATGGCTTCTTGCAACTCGGCTTGCATGATTTCTTTTTTACCGGCACGTGCGGCCAAAATGGCCGATTCGTTAATCAAGTTTTCTAGGTCTGCGCCGGTAAAGCCGGGGGTCTGCTTTGCAATCAAATTCATTTCAACATCTGCAGAAATGGGTTTGCCTTTTGAATGAACCTTGAGAATAGCTTCGCGCCCAGTGATATCGGGCACATCGACCATTACGCGGCGGTCGAAGCGACCTGGGCGTAGCAAAGCAGGGTCAAGCGTATCAGCGCGGTTAGTTGCAGCAATTACAATCACATTTGTGTCGGTGCTAAAACCATCCATTTCAACCAACATCTGATTGAGGGTTTGCTCGCGTTCATCATTGCCGCCACCCCAGCCGCCGCCACGTTGGCGGCCTACAGCATCAATTTCGTCAATAAAAATGATACAAGGGGCTGCTTTTTTAGCTTGATCAAACAAATCACGCACACGGCTTGCACCTACGCCAACAAACAATTCAACAAACTCTGAGCCAGACAAGCTAAAGAATGGCACACCGGCTTCACCTGCGGTGGCTTTTGCCAATAGGGTTTTGCCTGTGCCGGGTGGGCCAATGAGCAACACACCTTTAGGGATACGTGCGCCCAGTTGGATAAATTTTTCTGGGTTTTTTAAGAAATCAACAACTTCAACCAATTCAAATTTCGATTCTTCGCAACCAGCAACATCGGCAAATGTGACCACCGGTGTTTCTGAGTTCATACGTTTGGCGCGACTGCGCCCAAATGAGAAAGCCTGATCAGCCCCTGATTGGGCGCGTCTCATGCTAAAGATAAATAACCCTAGAATGAGCAAGACTGGTAGCAAATTGATGATCCAAAATCCCAATTGCGACATTAAAGATGCTGTTTCGGGGCGATAGTCAAACGATGCCAAATCTTCGGCAGTGAGACCATAGTTGCGCAAACGTTGAATTGTGTCGATATTTTCTTCTTTATTGACAATAAAACGTTTATCGTTTTTTAGTTGCACCCGTAAGAAAGTGCCGCCAGCAGGGGCAACCACTTCTTTGACGTTTTGCTTTTTAATCTCTTGAACTAGCGTATTAAATGAAGCTTCGTCTGTACTGCGGGGCAAAGTCGATGTGCGTGCAAATGCCATTGCTGCATAGGCAATGACGAGCGCGATCAAAATGAGCGGGACAATGTTATTTCGTAAACCTTTGGGCATTCCAAACCTCTTAAGAAACACCAGCGTAACATGTGCGTATTAGCTTTGCGTTAGACTTTAAGTATACACGGCATAAAACTAACGCCACATTGTGCATAAAGTTGAATGTAATATCGGGCAATTGATGCAGTTGGAAATATTTGGTAAGATTTTTTTATTTTTACTTTATTCTGTAAATCTGATAATGGCAGGGAAATAGTAAAGCAATCATTTTTAGCAGTTAAATTATCTTATTGTTTTTAATGTTGTTGTGTATCATCTCAATAGTTCGGGGTAAACCCCAAAGATATAGTGCATTTGGTGAAAAATAGTTTTATTTCTCCCGATTTTTTGAGATGATACGTTGTTATGTGTTTATGTTAACCTCTGAACTAGACTACGACTTACCCATTGAGCTAATTGCTCAACATCCTATTGAGCCACGCGACGCATCGCGGCTGATGGTTATACATCGTAATACTGGTGCGATTGAGCATCGCTATTTTTATGATTTGCCACACTATCTACAGGCTGGAGATTTATTAGTGGCTAACCATTCACAGGTTATTCCTGCGCGTTTGATGGGTAGAAAACCCACAGGCGGCAAAGCCGAATTATTGCTTTTACGCAAGCTCGACCAAACCCAGTGGTTAGCATTGGTTGGGGGGCGGAATGTGAAAAAAATTATATTTGATCAAACGCCTGAAGTGACCGTGACGGTATTGGTTGCCGATAGCAACAATCCTGAATGTGTGATTCAATTTAGCCAACCAATCGAGCCATTTTTAGCGCAGTTAGGCACCATACCACTACCGCCCTACATACAGTCTCGGCTAAATGACCCGGGGCGCTATCAAACGGTTTACGCTGCGGTAGCTGGCTCGGCGGCAGCCCCTACGGCTGGCCTTCACTTTACCCCCACACTGATCGATACACTCCATAGACAAGAGGTTGATATGGCTTGGGTCACCTTGCATGTCGGGTTAGATACGTTTAAACCCATTGATGAAGCTGTGGTTGAACAACACGCGATTCATAGTGAATGGGTTGAATTGTCAGCCCAAACTTTTGCGGCTATAACCAAGACGAAGGACCGAAAGAGGCGAATTGTTGCCGTTGGAAGCACCAGTGTGCGGGTGTTAGAAGCTGTTGCAAATGGGGCTGTTGAAACGCAAGTATTACCCAATTTAGATACAAGAGGTATTGCTGGATTTACGCGGTTTTATATCACACCGGGTTATCAATTTAAAACAGTAGACGCAATTATTACAAATTTTCATTTACCACGCTCAACTTTGCTTGCCATGATGGGGGCATTTATGGGGGTTGAACTAATGAAGATTGCTTATGCTGAAGCAATTCGAGAACGCTACCGATTTTATTCGTTTGGCGATGCTATGCTTATTTTATAAATGTGAACTGCGATCTTTCTTTCAGGCATGGTTTTAGTAGGAAGATCGCATCGGTGAAGATTGTATTTTTGGAAAAAATGTATCTGGACAACGATATCATCTTTAAACGGGCTATTAGCAGAAAGTGCTATGGTTTGGATAGGTGCAGATTTAACGATACCCCTACCTAAACCATAGCACTTTCTGCGCTATTTTTATATTCTCTTAATCCAAAAATACGCCCAGCGATTATTTGTCTTGGCGGTTGCTCAGGTATTCTTTATAAGTTGCCAATGCATTTTGATTGTGTGACTTGATGAAGTTTTCGAGCGCGTCGTAATCATGCGCCAACATGTACTGTAGCATAGTGTGATGTTCTTGTTGGGCCTGTGAAATACGATTGGCTAAACCGCCTTCGAAGTAAAAATGGCGCAATCTCGCCCAATGGGTCAGAACCCTCTGCAGCATTTCCTGCAGCATGGGCATCCCCGCCACACGTGCAATGGTATCGTGCATTTGCTTGTTTAGCTCAACCCATGATTTTTGATCGTTATTTTCCAACGCCGCATCCATTTTTTGAACGATGGCCGTTAACTCGGCTTGGTCCTCTTTGGTCATCTTTTGGGTTGCTACGCGAGTGCTAATGACTTCTAGCCCCTCCATTATTGTAAAAACCTCAGAGACCGAACTTTCAGAAATATGAGCGACTGTCACACCGATATGTGGGACAGATTCAACCAATCGTTCAGATTGCAGCAACTGTAATGCTTCGCGTACTGGGATTGGGCTAACCGAGAGACGTTGCGCGATATCTTCGATTACAAGACGCGTGCCGGGTTTGACTTCACATCTAATAATCGCATCACGCAGGGTATGATAAACAAATTCTTGTTTGGTTTGGAATCGCATTCCACCACTAATATTAAGTTGCATATCATGTATTCTATCACACCTTGTTTTAATAAATTAGATATTTTTTTTGAAGAGATCAACAAAGCATACTATTTTTTATTTATAGTTGCTATATTTTAATGGGTAATTTCCTAAAAAAATGTGATGTTTGTCTCTGTTTGGTTGTATTTTTCGTTATCAAATGCTTGATATCGCCTTGGACAGCGTTTTTTGTTTGAATAAAGTTAGTATCTTCTCAATAATTCGAGGTAAACCTGTTGCCACATTCTGAACCCAAAAGGTGTAATGTCGAAATCACTATATGGCCGTTGTGAACAGCAGCTTTGCCCCTGTTCACAACGGCTATATAGTGATTTCGACGAAAATTTGTTTTATTCGCCCCATTTTATCGAGAAGATACTAAAGTTATACTTGGATTAATTTATGAGTGAGATGGTTAGCCTAACCCAAAAGTTAATTAATGCCGCACTACATGCAGTTGCCCCAGATACTGCCATTTCTCGTCACCTTCGTTATATTGATGGTGTTTTATGGGTTGGAGAGCGTTCATATGATGTTATTGGCAAAAAGTTGCGTTTGATTGCTATTGGTAAAGCATCTGTGCCAATGGCGATGGCTGTGTTAGATTTGTTAGGTGATCATATTCAATGTGGGGTAATAGTAACAAAATATGCGCATGTTACGGCGAGCGCCCAAGCTAAAATTGCGCAATATCACCCTAAAATAAGGTTGATTGAATCGGCTCACCCGGTGCCCGATGAAAATAGTTTGCGGGCAGGTATAGCCGTATGTGCCGCGTTAGAAAACTGTAGCGCCGATACATTGGTGATCACTTGTGTTTCGGGTGGGGCATCGGCTTTACAAGTGGCTCCTCATGAGGGTATTTCACTCAAAACAATGCGGGCGATTAATGATGCTTTATTACGCAGTGGGGCCGATATCACCGAAATGAATGCGGTGCGCTCGCGATTGGATCGTTTGAAGGCGGGTGGGTTGGTGCGAATGGCGCAGCCCGGGCAGGTAGTTGGGTTAATTTTGTCAGATGTCATTGGTGACCCACTGGCTGTCATTGCATCTGGATTGACCAACGATCCATTGGCATATAATGTCTTGGTTGGAAATAACGCCCAAGCCTGTGCTGCGGCTGCTAGCGCTGTACAAAAATTGGGCTATAAAACCCAAATTGTTACAACCAATATGGTGGGTGAGGCCCGTGAACGTGGTTGCGAAATTGTGAATGAGATGCTATTATGCGTCACTCAATTGGGGCGGCAGTGTTTAATTTTTGGGGGCGAAACAACCGTCACCATCCGTGGGAATGGTAAGGGTGGGCGGAATCAAGAGCTGGCGTTGGCTGCTGCGATTGAGTTGGCCGCTCATACGCCTAAGCGCCCGATTACAATTATTTCATTTGGCACTGATGGAACTGATGGCCCCACAAATGCTGCTGGTGCGATTGTGACACAACATACCCTTGCCCGCAGCCAAAAATTGGGTTTAAATGCTCAGCAGATGCTTGCACAAAACGATAGTTATCACTTTTTTCAACCCCTTGGCGATTTGATCATAACTGGCCCAACTGGCACAAACACTGCCGATATCGTGATTGCGTTGTTAGACTAATCTTAGAGGGTACGACGAATCTCATTAGGCTGTAAAAATGCAAGCTATAATTTATTTCTCATGCAGGATACGCTGGTGCAGCCCATGAACACGAAGGTGGGATTGCCATTTATGCAGCGGCATTATCATACTGTCGTTACACTTTCACTGCTCATTGCCGATGTTGTCAGTATTGTGCTTGCATTCTGGTTAGCATTTCAGTTGCGGTTACGAATTCCTTTGCCTGAACGAGCCGCCCCAAATTTACGTTTTGCCGATTTTGTGCCACTGCTCATTTTGCAAGTGGTGATGACCATCATTGCTTTTTTCTTTGGGCGCATGTATCATCGCCGCCGCACACGTATTGGCTCTGATGAAACTGCCACTATTTTTTCTGGCGCATCGATTGGCACTTTAATTAGCATTGCCGTTGCGTCGTTAACGCTCAAATCATCGTCTGGTGCGTTCGATTATTCACGTGGGATGGTAGTTTATGCGTGGTTACTCAGCATTTTGTTTGTGTTTTTGCTGCGTGGGTTACAAGCACGCTTGCAACGTTGGTTACAAGTGCAAGGCTATGGTCGCACCCGTGCTGTCATTATCGGCGGGGCCGAGCCGCTGCTCGCTGTGTTGCAGCGTATTATCCAAAACCCTCGTTTAGGTTACGATGTCATCGGTGTTGTGCAATTTAATAGCAATAGTCAATCGCAGCCCTATCCCGGGGTTCGGGCATTGGGCGGTATCGATATGTTATCTGATATTGTTTCTCGCGATCAGTTAGATGAAGTCATCATTGCAGTGCCTGAGGCGAGTGACGAAGATATGCTGAGGATTATTTCTAAATGCGATCGTAGCACCATTAGTATCAAGGTTTATCCAGATGTGTTTCAGATTATGGCTGGGCAGATGAGCATTGGTGAATTGGGTGGGTTGCCACTTTTAAATGTGCGTGATATTAATTTGCGAGGCTGGAAATTATCATTAAAACGTGCAATGGATGTGATGGGCAGCGCGGTTTTGTTAATTGCATTGTCACCCATGTTGCTGTTTGTTGCTTTGCTAATTAAGCTTGACTCGGCTGGGGGGGTGTTTTTTGCCCAACGGCGAATGGGGATGGATGGCAAAGTGTTTTATATGATTAAATTTCGTACGATGCGGCAAGATGCCGAGAAATTAGGCACATGGACGACGAAAGATGATCCGCGCAAAACCAAATTAGGCGGTTTTTTACGTCGAAAAAATATTGATGAGTTGCCGCAATTGATCAATGTTTTATTGGGAGATATGAGTCTGGTTGGCCCAAGACCTGAACAGCCAGCTTATGTCGAGCAATTTAGACAATTGATTCCAAGGTATATGGAACGACATCGTGAAAAAGCGGGATTAACTGGGTGGGCACAGGTAAATGGGATGCGAGGTGATACCTCGATTGAGGAGCGCACAAAATATGATTTGTGGTATGTTGAGAATTGGTCAGTGTGGTTAGATATTCAAATTATTTTACGCACTGTTTTGCGTATGATAACAGGCCGTGACGAAAATGCCTATTAGCCGTTGTAACCTATTGGCGAAAGACATGCCATGATTCATATTTTGCAAAGATGTGCTTAATTCATTTAAAAATTGAAGCAAATTCTGAGTCTTGTGAGACTTAAGCTGACTTGGAATATAAACTGGTGCTTACGACTGCTTTTGTAGGAAATAACGAAAGTTGTTTTGTCATTTTGATTAATTTAAATCACCCTAATAATATATAGAACTGCAATGTCATTGATATTTCTGTCACTTTTCGGGTGCAAAAAATATTAATAATGTTGTATTAGTAAAGATAAATGCAGAAAAATCAACGACTCATCCTTTTTTTGATAGTTGCCGCAATGATTGCGAGCATAATTTATTATTTTCGCAATGAAGTGCAATCTCAGAATGAAGTGCCGATTTCTGATGTGGCACGCTATGTTAAGGCTGGTGAAGTTGAACGGCTGACCGTCAATGGCAGCGAAGTGCAGGTGCGGTTTAAAAATGGTCGTCAACCTATTATTTCGCGCAAAGACGATTCAGCTTCATTGGTTGAGCAATTGGCCTTAATGGGTGTTTCGGCTGAACAACGAGAAACTGTCAAGATTGAAATTGCCAATCCATTCTCTTGGTTCGATGCAATTATTAATGTGGCAAGTATTTTGTCACCGATTCTTTTGCTATTGTTTTTCTTGTTTATCTTTCGTCAAGCTCAAAACATGAATGGCAATGCAATGGGGTTTGGTCGCAGCCGTGCTCGCGTATTCAATGGGCAAAATCCTACCGTCACCTTTCAAGATGTGGCAGGGGCCGAAGAGGCCAAACAAGAATTGCAAGAAGTGGTAGAGTTTTTGAAGCAACCTGAAAAATTTATACAACTTGGGGCACGTATTCCCAGAGGCGTTTTGTTAATTGGAAGCCCGGGCACTGGAAAGACTTTGTTGGCAAAAGCAGTGAGTGGTGAAGCAGGGGTGCCATTTTTTAGCATTAGCGGCAGTGAATTTGTCGAAATGTTTGTGGGAGTTGGGGCAAGCCGTGTGCGTGATTTATTTGAGCAAGCTAAAAAAGTGTCACCTTGTATTATTTTTATCGATGAAATTGATGCAGTAGGGCGTAGCCGTGGCACTGGGGTTGGTGGGGGGAACGATGAGCGTGAGCAAACCCTAAATCAAATTTTGGTAGAGATGGATGGATTTGGCACAGATACCAATGTGATTGTAGTGGCCGCTACCAACCGCCCTGATGTGCTTGATGCCGCGCTGATGCGACCAGGGCGATTTGACCGCCGCGTGATCATTGACCGCCCTGATGTGCGTGGACGTGAAGCGATTTTGAAAGTGCATGTGCGTGGTAAACCTTTGGCAACCGATGTTGATTTAAATCGGCTGGCCAAAACAATGCCGGGCTTTGCTGGGGCTGATATTGAAAATTTGGTGAACGAAGCCGCTATTATGGCGGCCCGCCGTAATAAAAAGACCATTGGTATGACTGAGTTGCTCGAAAGTATTGAGCGTGTCATGATAGGCCCAGAGCGCAAGAGCAAACTTATTTCAGAAAAAGCCAAACGCATTACGGCTTATCATGAGGCGGGTCATGCGATTGTGGCACATTTATTGCCAAATTGTGACCCAGTGCAAAAAATTACCATCATTCCGCGTGGCTTAGCGGGGGGCTACACCCTGTCATTACCAAGCGAAGAGGTTTCATATGTTAGCCGCAGTAAATTTGTCGATGATTTATCTTATGCCTTGGGTGGGCGTGCGGCAGAAGAGGTTGTATTTGACGAAATTACAACCGGCGCAAGCAGCGATTTACAACGGGTCACTGAAATTGCGCGTGATATGGTCACTCGATATGGTATGAGCAATGTAATGGGACCGATGGTTTATGGACAAAAACAAGAAATGGTATTTTTGGGGCGCGACTTGGGTGAACAGCGTGATTACAGCGATCAGGTAGCTTTAGAAATTGATCGTGAAGTGCGCCAACTCGTGATGACGGCTTATGCCCGCGCTAAAGATGTATTATCGACCAATCGTGCTATTCTTGAGGCGGTTTCGTTGCGGTTGATGGAAGTCGAAACCCTAGATCACGAAGAATTCGCCAAATTTTTTGTGATTCCCGAACCTGAGAAACCTTTTAACCCACGTCCTCGCATGGTTTCTGCGCAAGAAGGGCGGGATGGCAGCACCTCACCCAGCACAGTGTTGCCAAAGCCAGCATAGTTCAGCCACTGTTGGGTGCTTCCCCAAAAAAGTAATGTCGAAATCATGAGATGACCGTTGGTAGTGTGGTCAAGCGCACACTACCAACGGTCATCTCGTGATTTTGACGAAAAGTTGTTTTATGTTTGGTAAATACAGTTGTTTAGCGAATACGACGTTGCATCCCTTCGACTGACCCCGATAGTTCTTGCAAGCGCTGATTTTTTTCTTTGGTACGTGCCGTGACATCGGCAATTTTGGCCTCAAGCTCAGCCCGATACTCGGCGCGTGCTGTCGCTAGGCTTTCACGCCAGCGTGAAATATTGGCTTCATCACGCGATAGTGACTCTTTGAGCCGCAGCAATTGATCTTGCTTGCGTTCAAAAGTGTCGCGCATACGCTCACGATTTTCGATGCGTTGTTGCGATATTTGTTCACCACGTCGGTCAAAAAAGTCATCGGCGGCAGCGCGGAAGCGGTCCCACAACTTGTCATCAAATTTTCGACCAGCCGAACCTACTTTTTTCCAATCGGCTTGTAAATCTTTAAAAGCATCGGCTACAGCTTTAAAATCAATGGCGCTACCTCGTGAATATTCGCGCAATGTCTCAGCACGTTCACAAAGCTGCTCTTTTTGGGCGCGGGCCTCGTCACGTTGTTGATCGCGCACACGGTAATGTTCAATTCGTCGGTTAAAGAATTGGTCACAGGCGCTATGAAAACGATCCCATAAGGCATCATCGGCAACACGCCCCGCAAAACCAATCGTTTTCCATTCAGTTTGAATTACCTTCAGGCGTTCACCTGTGGCTTCCCATTCCATTGAATCTTTTAGTTTTTCGGCCTCAATGCACAATTTTTCTTTACATTCTCGATACCCCTCACGCTCTTTGTCTAGTGCCTCATAATGTTGACGTCGACGCTCAAAAAATGCATCGCGGGCCGTGTTAAAACGCCCCCACAAAACATCATCTTCTTCACGCCCCGCTGACCCCACTTTTTTCCAATCATCAAATAGCGTTTTCATTTGGTCTGCTGTGGCTTTCCAATCAGATGATTGGCTGATCCCTTCAGCTTTAGCAATTAGGGCTTCTTTGGCTTCGCTATGGACTTTGCGTTCTTGTTGTACATGCGTTTCAATGATTTTTTCCATTTCACGCAATCGTCCAACCAAAGTATCAAAATCACCCAAGGCATTGGCTGTAGGCAAAAACTCTAACATTGAGCGAACGCGCCCAGTGTAAATTCGTTTGTCTTCAGTATGGGTTAAGCCAGTTTCAATAATATTGATTTTTTCTTCTTGGTCACGAAACTTGCTGACCAAGTGGGCAAATGTGCCCGCTTGGTCTTTGCCACGCAATTTGCCAATGACGCGCTTGGGGAACAGAGATGTCGCTTTGAGGTAAACATTGCCTTCGTCATCAACTTCGGCCCAACGTTCAGCCTCAATTTCACCGGCTTCAGTTAAGGCTGGGGCGACCGGTTCGTCTGTTGGCTCAGCATTTTTTTCGATTGTTGTTGTATCTATCGCCGCAGATGCAGGGGCTACTTCTGCTGCTGAAAGAGATGGGGTTAATGGGTCTTCGGCGATGGTCGCCGCGTTATTGACTATTGGGTTATCGATAGTTGTTGGCTCGTTGCTGAGGTTTAAATCAGACCGAGGCGTTGCAGAGGAAGAGTTCGCTGGGATGTCAATAGTTACATCCGCTGGGATTTCGCCGTTCATCGTATGGTTTCCTAGAATTTCGCTTGTCACAATATATTCGCTTTGTTTTGCTTCATCAAGAAGCACAACGTACTCGTTTCTCGTATATAAAATTATATGCTAATTTCAGGATTTGACTGGGCAGCATAAAATTTTACATTGATTGTAATGGGTAATGTTAGCGCAAATTGCTAAAAGATAAAGAGATAAAGGGCTGATTTCACGAGTTATCCTCTCAAGTATAGATTTAGAGGATAGATTGTGAAATCGGCAAAACCTTTTGTTAACTCAGAATCAGCTTTATTATGATTTTCTTGGCGGGAAACGCGATAACACTGTTGCTGTGTCTGGAATGAGGGTGCGACTGCCTAAAGCCGCAAATGGTGTGAGTGGGGGTGGCTGTTTTTCGGGCAAGGCAATTATATTGAGGGTTGCTCCTTCAGCTGTATTTGCTGCTGTTTCAACCAAAGCGAGGCCAAGCAAAAAACCATTGCTATCGAGTGCACATGAGGTTACTGTGCCAATTACACGCCCGCGTCTATCTAATACAGGGTCCCCAAGTTTTGATACGCGCACCCCTTTGTCATTCATGCGAAACCGCACAATTTTGGCATTGTTGGCTGCGACTTTGGCTGTATAGGCTGCTTTGCCAATAAAATCGCTGGTTTTGCTCAATTTTACAAAATTGTCAAACCCAATTTGGCAAGGCACCAAATTAAGTTGTCCGCCCAATTCATGTCCATATAACGGCAACCCAGCTTCGATGCGTAAACTGTCACGTGCAGCTAAGCCGCATGGCTTCAACCCTAGGGCATTGTTGGCCTGCATCAGCTTATTCCATAAAGCTACCGATTGGTCAGGATGCACAAACAGCTCGTAGGCTACGCGTTCACCGGTATAGCCTGTGCGTGAGATGATCACATCAATATCGCTAATGCCAGCATGTAAGACACCGGTATAAGGCAAATTGTTGAGTGAGGTAAGCTGTGGATTGAGTGATTGCAAAATTTCGAGTGATTTAGGGCCTTGTAAGGCGATATCGACCCGACGTTCATCGCCTGTGCTTTCAGCACGTAAGTCGCGTAAGATGCATTGTGGCGCACGGCTGCCGTTTAAGCTAGTTAACCACGCCCATGCCTTATCGTTATTTGAAGCATTCACTACAATCATATATTGCGTAATCCCAAGCCGATAAATCATAATGTCGTCAATAACATTTGATTGATCGTCTAGCAAATAGGAATATTGCGAACGCCCAACGGCTAATTTGCTGACATCGTTTGTGCTAACAGTATCTAGAAATGCGCAAGCATTAGGGCCACTCGCTTCGAGTACACCCATGTGGCTCACATCGAATAAACCAGCAGCATTTCGTACGGCTGCATGTTCATCTTTTACTGAGGTATACCAAACTGGCATGTCCCATCCACCAAATGGCACGGTTTTGGCCCCTAGTTTTTTATGCGTCTCGAATAACGCTGTGCGTTTGAGAATTTCGGTCATAAATGAAAGTATAGCCTTGTTTGGGGTTGATTTAATGTATTTTCTTGCTTTTGGGCAATATGTTGCGCACTATAGCAAAGAAGGTATCATCTCAATAATTCGGGGTAAACCCCAAAGATGTAGTGCGTTTGGCGAAAAGAAGTTTTATTTCACCCGATTTTTTGAGATGATACCAAAGAAGGTTGAAAAGTAGTCAATCTAAAAAACCATTCTCTTTGTAAGCGGAGAAGGCAGTAATTTTGGTTAAATAACCGCATCAGCTTCTATCTCTACTAAATATTCTTCGCCTACCAAACGCGCTTCAACTAAGGTATTGGCTGGCCTAATGATGGCAAAATGCTCACCGTGTGCCCGTGCAATTGGCTCCCAATCGGCGATATAACGCACATAAATACGCGTTCGGATGACATTTTGCATAGATGCGCCTAATTGTGTTAGGGCATTTTCAATTTTAGTGAGAATAAATTGCGTTTGTGTTGCTGGGTCGTCTAGTCCTACAACATTGCCGTGTATATCAGTGGCGGTTGTGCCCGAAACCGCAATCATATTGCCAATTCGGACTGCTCGCGCATAACCAGCTATCTTTTCCCAACTAGTACCGGTGTCAATAAACGTTCTTTGATTCATAATTTTACTGTTATCCACTCAAGGGTCTAGCCAATGCCATCATGGCATCGTCGAAATGTTTTTCCATGGCGTGTTGGGCGGCGGCGGCGTTATGTTTGCAAATTGCCTCAACCATCGAGGCATGTTCGGTTTGAATCCGCTGACGGTCGCGGTCATTGGTTTGGCGCAACAGGCCAACTTGAATAGCAACCTGTGATGATTCGCGGATTGATTCGATCATGTGCAATAACATGGTGTTGTGGCTGGCCGCCGCAATCGACAAATGTAGCTTTAGATCAAGCTCGGCATAGCGCTCTGCTGCGCTCAGGCAGCCGCTCATCTCGCGCACCAAGGCATTTAGCCCGGTTAATTGGGCTTCGGTGCGGCGTTGGGCCGCCAAAATAGCCGATTGCACCTCTAATCCGCGTCGCACTTCCATCAATTCTAAAATAGCAGCTTGTTTAGCCAGCAATGAATGTTGAAAAAATGCCGACAATGCCTCGTTGTGCAAGGGGCGAATCACTGCACCTTTGCCATTCACGACCTCAAGCAAACCGCGCCCGACCAAAGCCTGAATCGCCTCACGAATGACAGTGCGGCTAACGCCAAATTGATTGGCTAAATCACCTTGCGAAGGGAGCACATCACCCGGCATCATGCCACGCCGTTGAATAATATTGGCTAGCCCCTCAGCAGCTTGTTCGGCCAGTGTTTCGCGCTTGAGTTTTATGATCTCTAACATAACTACATATTATCGCAGCCGTTTTGACATATTTACCCTTGACAAATTGTAGATTTAATATTACACTCTCATCATAATACTGTCAGGCTGTATTATAGGTTGTGTTTTCTCCTCCCTTCTTTTTGAACGGCCTAGCAGATTGAAGTAAGATTCAGACTGTTAGGCCAAATTTTTTATGAGCGAGTCTACTCTTCACACAATTCATCGGGGCAAAGTTGTTGCCATTGTACGTTTGCCCGATCTAGCTGATGCCATCGAGCTTTCACGGGCACTTATTTCGGGCGGTATTACGGCGCTCGAATTTACCTTGACGAATAGCGAAGCGTTAAACGCCCTGCAAGCAGTCAAGGCTGCAATCCCCGAATTTGGGCGTGGCGAGGCTGTGATTGGCGCTGGCACGGTTGTGACGCCTGATCAGGTGCGGGCTTCGGTGGCGGCAGGGGCACAATTTATTGTCGCGCCTACCAGCAATTTTGCTGCTATTGCCACTAGTCGTGAAATGGGTGTGCCGATCATGCCTGGTGCCTATACTCCTACCGAGATTTTAGCGGCATGGGAAGCTGGTGCCGCCGTAGTCAAGGTTTTTCCGGCGCGCGCGCTTGGCCCCAATTTTATAAAAGATGTGCGCGAACCATTGCCATTTTTAAAATTGATGCCCACAGGTGGTATTGGTATCGACAATATCGCCGCTTATTTGCAAGCCGGAGCTTTTGGGGTGGGGGTGGGTGGCAATTTGGTTGATAAACAAATGGTCGCCGCCCGTGATTGGGCCGGTCTTTATGCCAAAGCCCAAGCATTTATTAAAGCAACACAATAAAAAGTAGAAAGTGCAAAGTAGAAAGTAAAAAGTATTAGCTAATTTACTTTCCACTTGTTACTTTGCACTTTCCACTCAGCACTCAAAAAGTATGGACGTAATCACCCTCGGCGAAAGCATGTTACGGTTGTCACCGCCGGGTCACGAGCGGTTATCACAATCGGTAACACTCGAAATGAAATTTGGCGGCACCGAGTCGAATGTAGCGGTGGCGTTATCACGCATTGGTTTTCAAACTTCATGGTTATCACGCTTGCCTGATAACCCCTTGGGCCAGCGTTTGGTGGCCGAATTGCGCAGCCACGGTGTAGACACAAGTGGCGTGCGCATGGTGGCAGGCGAGCGATTGGGCACCTATTTTATTGAATTTGGCTTGCCCCCACGCCCCAATCGTGTGGTATATGACCGCGCCAATTCTGCGATGTCGCGCATGACGGTGGATGATGTGGCGTTTGACCTGATTGGCAAGGCGCGTTGGCTGCATCTCAGCGGCATTACCCCTGCGCTTAGCGAGGCGTGCCGCGAGTTGACGTTGGCCGCAGCTGCTTTCGCCCGTAGCAAAAACATACCGGTATCGTTCGATGTCAACTATCGTGCGTTGTTATGGTCGCCCCAGCAAGCTGGGCAAACGCTTGAAGCCATTTTGCGTCAATGTGATGTGATTTTTAGCGCCCATCGTGATGCGCAAAATTTATTTGGGGCTGATGCAAATGCCGAACAAGCCGTGCGTGATCTGCGGTCGCGTTTTGGGTGCCGCCAAATGGTGCTGACGATTGGCGAAGAGGGGGCCATTGCCTGTACCGCTGATACAATTGCGCAGCAATCGGCATTTAATGTGTCGAACCCCGTTGATCGCATTGGCGCAGGTGATGCGTTTGACGCTGGTTATATCGCAGCCCAATTGCGCGGCTGGTCGCTCGATGCGTCATTGCGCTTTGGCAATGCCATGAGTGCCCTCAAAATGACCATTCCGGGCGATCTCGCCCTTGTTTCACTCTCAGAAATTGAACAGATGTTAGCTGGCTCAAAATTGGCCAGTGTTAGGTAAGAAAGTAAAAAGTGCAAAGTAAAAAATAAATTAGTTCACACTTTTTACTTTTTACTTTGCACTTTGTACTCTATAAGCAATATGAAAATAGCAATTACAGGCGGCGCAGGCCGAATTGGAAAAAGATCGACCGAAATTGCATTGGCGCAAGGGCATGAGGTCGTGAGCATCGACCGAGTTGCACCCGGACAAGAGCTAATTAAGCTGGCAAGCGAGGCTGGCGGGCGGCTGAGTTTTTGTTATGCCGAAATTACCGACTATATGGCAGTGTATAACGCCTTTAGAGGCTGTGATGCTGTCATTCATTTGGCAGCGCTGCTGGGGCCAGAAGTAGCACCAGAGCCACAAGTGCATCATTTGAATGTGACTGGCAGCTATAACGCTTTATGCGCTGCGGCTTTGTTAGGCATCAAAAAAGTATGCCAAGCTTCTAGCGTCAATGCCACTGGCTTGGTCTTTAGTCGTTCGCCAAAATTTGATTATTTTCCACTTGACGAAAACCACCCGACTTATAACGAAGATCCATATAGTTTATCAAAATGGATTTGTGAACAGCAAGCCGATACTTTTGCACGCCGTTACGAAGATATGACGATCGCAAGTATGCGTTTTCATTGGGTGTTGCCCAGCCGCGATATTGCGTTAAATGGCTTTGGCGGCATGGGTGGCTATCAGCAAAACCCGATTATTGGGGTCAAGCAATTGTGGGCGTGGACGCATTTAGATGCCGCTGCGCGGGCTTGTGTGCAGGCGTTGTCTGCCACTTATCTTGGACATGAGGCGTTTTATATCGTCGCCCCTAATCATGCTTGGCATGGATTATCGCGTGAATTGGCACAAACACATTACCCCAATGTGCCCATTCGCGGCGAATTGGCTGGCACTAATAGTTTTTTTGATAGCAGCAAGGCTGAGCGTTTGCTTGGTTGGCGGCATGTTGAGCTTGAGTAGATGTGGCCTTCAGTCCCTCGCCCCTACCTCCTCTCCCTTAGGGAGAGGAGGTAGGGGCGAGGGGCTAATAAAAAAACAACAATAATAATGACAACAAACAAACCTACCCCCCAAGATAATGTATCAAGTCATGGTAGACCAAGCGACCTGCGCATTACCGACATGCGCACCGCCACCGTTGGCTGGAATAATTGGCGATTTACCATCATTCGAATCGATACCAACCAAGGCATTAGTGGTTATGGCGAAGTACGCGATGGCGCGAGTAAAACGTTTGCCCTCATGCTCAAAAGCCGCTTAATTGGCGAAAATCCGTGTGATGTCGATCGACTCTTTCGCAAGATCAAACAATTTGGGCATCACGCCCGCCAAGGCGGCGGCGTGTGTGCTGTTGAGATGGCGCTCATGGATTTGGCTGGCAAGGCCTATGGCGTGCCGGCTTTTATGATCGCGGGTGGCAAGTTCCGCGATAGCATTCGTATGTATTGCGATACCCCCAATGAGCCAACCGGTGAGGCGATGGGCAAGAAAATTCGTGAGCGTATTGACAAGGGGTTTAGCTTTGTCAAGATGGATGTCGGCATTGGTGATTTAATTGATGTGCCGGGTGCGTTGTCTTTTCCTCCGGGCATGACTAAAACCAATAAAATCATGCACCCATTCACCCACATTCGTCTAACTGATCGTGGTATTGGCATTTTGACTGATTATGTGGCGGCAGTGCGGCAAGAAGTGGGCGATGAAGTGCCAATTGCCGCCGACCATTTTGGGCATATTGGGGTCGAAGATTGTTTGCGGCTCGGTCATGCGCTCGAAAAATTTAACCTAGCATGGCTCGAAGATATGGTGCCGTGGCAATATACTGATCAATGGGCGCGGCTGAACCGCGAATTGCGCACCCCCTGTTGCACTGGTGAAGATATTTACCTCAAAGAAGGTTTTGTGCCTCTGTTTAATGAACGCGCTATCGCGATTTGTCACCCTGATCTCGCCACCAGTGGCGGCATTTTAGAGACGAAAAAGATTGGTGATATGGCGCAAGAACGTGGCATTAGTATGGCCTTGCACATGGCTGGCACACCCATCAGCACCATGGCCTCGGTGCATTGCGCCGCCGCTACCGAAAACTTTATCGCGCTTGAGCATCATTTTAGCGAAGTGCCATATTGGGATGACTTTATCAGCATTGATGGGGCCGCCAGTGGTAGCAAAGTGATTCAAAATGGCTATATCCCAGTGCCAACATCGCCCGGTTTAGGCTTTACATTGAATGAGGATGCGGTGCGGGCACATCTCATCCCTGAAGATCAAGGCTTTTTTGAGCCAACCCCACAATGGGACAGCGAACGCAGTTGGGATCGGTTGTGGTCATAGTTTAAACCTTTGACCTTAAAATATTTTAGGCCAATTTCACTAACCAGCTTCAAGCTGGTTAGTGAAATTGGCATTTACAATGGCCTCTTATTTCTCGTCTATCACCGATGCATAAGCTGAGTTGATATAGCTTTTCCCCCTGTTTTTTGTGGCAACGGCTGACCCCAGCATGGCTGATGATGGCAATGTTGGCCCAATTAATACCTCGCCAAGCGGGGGTGTGCTGCTGCATATACTCAATCGCAATCATGTTGCGTTTCTTGATTATGTGGGCAGCGGCAACGAAACCGCAAAACACACCCGAGCCGGTAGCCCCATCACCCTCATGGTTTGCGCGTTTGACGAAGCCGATGCTGCCATTGTGCGGTTATATGGGTGGGCCAAGATTACGACCTTGGCGCAATCAGAGTTGGCAGACCAGCTTTTACAAAATGGTGACTCAGACCTCAACGCGCGCCCTCGTCAAGTGATCGAAGTGATGGTGGATAAAACCAGCACCAGTTGCGGCTATGGTGTGCCGGTAATGAGTTTGGTGCGCCAGCGCCGCACCACTGATCGGGGGCAGCGTTATAAGACCTAACAAACCCACCCGTCAATTCCGTTAAAATGGCGTCCCTATGACGCTTATTAATTCTCCGGCTCTCACATTTCAAGACCTTATTCTAAGGTTACATCAGTTTTGGTCCAGCAAAGGTTGCTTGATCTGGCAACCCTATAATCAAATTGTGGGTGCTGGCACCATGAACCCAGCAACATTTTTGCGCGTGCTTGGCCCAGAGCCTTGGGATGTCGGCTATATTGAACCTTCGGTGCGCCCCGACGACGGGCGTTTTGGCGAAAACCCAAACCGGCTTTACACCCACACCCAGTATCAGGTGATCTTGAAGCCGACCCCCGAAAACTCGCAGGAGTTGTATTTAGAAAGCCTCGCCGCCATTGGCATCGACCCTAGCAAACACGACATTCGTTTTGTTGAAGACAACTGGGCACAGCCCGCCATTGGCGCATGGGGCTTGGGTTGGGAGGTATGGCTCGATGGACTCGAAATCACCCAATACACTTATTTTCAGCAGGTTGGTGGCATCACCCTCGACCCCATTCCGCTTGAGCTAACTTATGGGTTAGAGCGCATTGCAATGGCACTGCAAGGCGTAAAAAATGTGTTTGATCTGAAGTGGGACGAAAAACGCACGTATGGCGATGTCAAATTGCAAGACGAAATTGAACGTAGCCAATACGCCTATAACCAAAGCGATGTCGAATTTCTGTATGAGCAATTTGATGCCATTGAAGCCGAGTGCAAACGCACTGTAGCGCGCGGCTTGGTGGCCCCAGCCCACGACTTTGTGTTGCAACTGTCGAATGTGTTTAACCTGCTCGACACACGCGGCACAATTGGTGTGACCGAGCGCCAACGCTTTTTGGGCCGCACCCGCGACCTCGCCCGCACTGTAGCTGCCGCTTATGTCAAACAGCGCGAAGTGATGGGGCATCCTTGGCTAAAGGCAAGTGCTGAGTCTAAAGTGCTGAGTCCTGAGGTTACACAAATACCTAACTCTCAGAACTCAGAACTCAGAACTCAGAACTTATTATTTGAAATTGGGGTTGAAGAATTACCCGCCCATAACGTGAGCGAAGGCAAAGCCCAATTAGAAAAATGGCTTCCCGAAATATTAAAAGAAGCCCGCCTCATGCATGGTTCCATTCGCGTGCTAGCCACCCCGCGCCGCTTTGCGGTGTTGGTGAATGAGGTTGCGTCCCAACAAAGCACTCTCGAAGAACTCGCCAAAGGTCCTGCCACCAAAATTGCCATTGGCCCCGATGGCAAGCCCACCCAAGCCGCGCTTGGCTTTGCCAAGAAATTTGGCCTTGGGGCTGAGGCTATTAAAGTATTTGACGATGGCAAACAAAGTTATGTGTATATCGAGCGCCGCGAAGAAGGTAAACCCGCCATTGAAGTGTTGCGTAGCGTGCTGCCAAACCTTATCGCCAAGCTCAGCTTTGAGAAAACCATGCGTTGGAACAGCAGCAATGTGGCCTTTGCTCGTCCCTTGCAGTGGTATGTGGCTTTGCTCGGTCAACACATCATTCCGTTTGAATACGCCAATATCACTAGCGGCAATATCAGCACCGGCCCACGCGGCGAAGGCTCGCCGCGCTTTATGGTTGACCACGCCGACGATTATGATCGTTTGTTGTCAGCCCAACACATCATCGGCGATGTCGCCACCCGCCGCGCCGAAATTCAACGCCAACTTGCTACGGTTGCCGCTAGCATTGGCGCACAAGTCGAGGCTGACGATGATTTGCTTGACGAAGTGACCAATTTAGTGGAGCAGCCGGTTGCCCTGCTTGCCAAATTCGACCCAGCTTACCTCGAAATGCCACCCATCATTTTGACCAAAGTGATGCGCAGCAAACAACGCTACTTTACCTTGATCGATGCCAAGACTGGTGCAATGCGCCCCAACTTCATCACTGTACGCAATGGCCCCGACCGCGATAACGACCTTGTGGTGGCTGGCAATGAAAATGTGGTGTTTGCGCGTTTTGCCGATGCATCGTATTTCTATCGCCACGATCAAGAAAAGCCATTGGCCGAGTATGTACAAAAACTTGAATTGCTCACGTTCCAAACCCAACTTGGTTCAATGCTCGACAAAACTAAACGCATCGAATCGCTGGTTGAAGCCATTTCGGTGCAATTAACGATGTCACCTGCCACCGCCCAAACCGCCAAAACTGCCGCGCATCTGTGCAAAGCCGATCTTGTCACCAGTATGGTGGTCGAAATGACCTCATTACAAGGGACAATGGGCCGCGCTTATCACCTCAGGCAAGGTGGCGATGAGGCTGTGGCCGATGCCATCGCCGAGCATTATTGGCCGCGTTTTGCGGGCGATAAAGTGCCGCAAACCCCCGCCGGTTTGGTGGTGGCTTTGGCTGACAAGCTCGATAGTATTGCTGGTTTGTTTGCCGTTGGCCTTGCACCCAAAGGCAGCGCTGACCCATTTGCGCTGCGCCGCGCCGCCATTGGGGTGGTGCAAGGATTGGTGCAAAACGGGGCTTCATTTTCATTGTGGGCTGGGTTGCGCAGCGCCGCTGCCCGTTTGCCCATCAGAATGAGCAATGATGCACTTGACGCTGCCCATAAATTTATTGTTGAACGGCATCGCGCCGCTTTGGTCGAAGCTGGGTATCGTCATGATGTGGTGGATGCTGTTTTGAGCGTGCAAGGTGATAACCCGACCCGCGCCCAACAAGCTATCGAACAACTCGCCGATGCGGTGAAGACCGCTGGTTGGGACAAGACTTTGGCAGCTTATGCCCGCTGTGCCCGTATCGTGAAGAACCAGCCAATAGAAGCTGCAACAACGGTTGATAGCGATCCAGCCACGGTAGCGTTGGCCCAAGCCGTCGTTGGGTTAGGGGCATCTAGCAATGTCGAAACGCTCATTGCCAATTTGCAAGATCTTGTTGCGCCTATCAGCCATTTCTTTGACAAGGTTATGGTGAATGTGGATGATGCTGGTTTACGCTTGGCACGTCAAGTGCTGCTGTGGCGCATTGTGGCGCAAGCGCATGGCATTGCCGACTTGAGCAAGTTAGAAGGGTTTTAGCTTGTTTGTTTTGTTCGAAGTAATATGTTATCTAAAAAAATAAGATAGGTGAAACAAATTTTTGTCAAAATTGCGATATGACCTTTGGCAGCATGGGCAAAACCCGTGCCGCCAAAGGTCATATCGTGATTTTGATATTATATCTTTGGGGTTTATCCCTAATTATGGCAAAGATCTTCGCTATTTTCCATGTCTTTATGTCAGCATAGAAATGTGAAACATAGCAGTTTCATCCTCTATAATTTTATTATGCCTTCACCATTTCCGGGGATGGATCCCTATCTCGAAAGCCCGCACATTTGGGAAGATTTTCACACAAGCCTTGCGGCTGAAATTCGCAATACCCTAATGCCTAAATTGCGCCCAAACTATATTGCTGCTATTGAGCCACAAGTGCAATATGACGAAGTGCTTATCCATGACATTCCCATTACACGGCATAAAATTCATCCCGATGTTGGCATTTTTAAGCCGCGCCAACCCCAAGACAACATAACACCGACAATGGTTAAGGCTGTTAGAGAACCTATATTAATGCCTATTCCTGCTCCTTATCGAGCCAAAATTGCTATTAATGAACCGGCTAAGCGTTTGAGTATCGAAATCCGTGAAACACTGACAGGTGAGTTGATTACGGCCATCGAAATTTTATCGCCGGTTAATAAACGCCCATCGCATGAAGCGTTTGCTGCATATCAACGCAAATTGCAACATTTGTTAATGTCGCAAGCCAATGTGATCGAAATCGATTTGTTGCGTGCGGGTATTCGCAGTGAATTGCTTGATCCTGTGCCTGAATTTGGCTACCGGATTATTTTGAGCCGCAATGTGCAACGTCCCGATACCGATGTATGGGCTTTTGGTATTCGTGACCCTCTGCCGACGATTGCGGTTCCGTTACGGCCACCGCATCCTGATATTGATCTCGACCTCGGCGAAGTTGTACGCCGTGTCTATGATTTGGCTGGGTATGACATGCGTGTTGATTACGAAGATAGCCCACCGAAACCAGCGCTAAGTGATGCGGATATGCGTTGGTTGCAGTCACATTTATCTGCTGCCGGAGTGCGATAATTTACGCGATGTCCAATTATCACCTCGCTCAATTTAATTATGCACGCATGGTTGCACCCCTCGATAGCCCCATTATGGCAGGGTTTGTGGCTGGGTTAGACGCGCTGAATGTGCTGGCCGAGCTTAGCCCCGGCTTTGTATGGCGACATGTCGGCGAAAACAATAACTCAACTTCAGTGCGCCCTTACCCCGATGAGATGTTGATCATCAATTATTCGATATGGCAAGATATTGAAACGCTGAAGCATTACACCTATAAAACCGTGCACGGCAAATTTATGGTGCGTCGCCGTGAATGGTTTGAGAAAGTGCACGAAGCTTATTTGGTGATGTGGTGGGTTCCAGCGGGTTATATTCCTTCGGTCGATGAGGCCAAAGCCAAGCTCGCCTGTTTGCAACAACATGGCCCGACCCCAGCCGCATTTCACTTTCGCACCCCGTTTTCGGTCGCCGATGCCTATCCTATCGGTTGACAATGGCAGTCGATTTCACTATATCCCGCCTGTCGCAGTCAGGCGGGATATAGTGAAATCGATGCGAACTTGCTTGCGTTTGTTCATTTAATACTGCTGATACTTGGCATTGCCAGACTTGACCATCAGATCATTGACGTTAATGTATTTATCTTTATTTTTAGGGTCCTCAACCCATAATTCGGCTAAATAGCACCCATATTTTTCTTGGTCATCTTTAAATGTTTCGATCACGATGCTTTTGTCTAAAACCAAACTGCGCAAAAAATCACGCGCTTTCTCACCGGCAGCATGTGATTCACCTTTATATTCGGGGGCATTAATACGCAGTAAGCGCAATTTCTCACCATGCACCCAATTGTGCATACCCAAGTCAATATCAACCGTGATTGTGTCGCCGTCATAGACCTCACGCACAACGGCTTGATAAAAGTATAAAGCGCTTGCCAAGGTTTTGGCTGTCACCACACTTGAAGTTGCACCATCGGCTTTGGGCGCACGGTCTTGAGGGGGAGCTTCGGCTGGTTCGGTTTCGGCTGGTTTTTTCGTTTTGCTTGGTTTGCTCTCTGGTTTTTCGGGGCTTGTGCGTGGTGGGGCTTTGCTGCGTGATTGACTTGGGGCTGGAACATTTTTTTTGCCCAATACACCACTTGATTTAAGCACATCTTCGAGCAGATCACCCAGCGAATCGAGAATACCAGTTTGTCTAAGGTTGGCGGTTGGGTCGGCTATGCTTTTGGCATCGGGGTCGTTGGCTTGTGAGGCTTGTTTTGATAGCATAAGTATATTTTGGCACAAATTTTGTATCTAAAGTACAAATCGCTAACATCTTCGAGGTCGTATCAAGAAACGCGGCTACAACGTTAAACTGCGCTAACAACGTCGAGGTTTGCGCTGATTTCGGCATCATGTCTTTATCCCACCCGTTATAATGTAAGTGTGCATATTTAGCACTCGCAACCCTGCGATACATATAAAAATAGGTGTCTTCTCGATAATTAGGGGCATTTTCAAAAGACGTAATGCCAAATTCACTATCACTTCGTATTTGGAGGGGGAAAATCCCTTTCCAAACACGAAGTGATAGTGAATTTGGCAGAAATTTGTTTGATTTTTCACTGTTTATTGAGAGGATACCAAAATAGGCCTCGCTAAAGCCACACTGCCGAATGAGCGGTATCGTGTGGCTTTGGCTTGTAATTATTTGGGCAGCGTGGGTGCAAAATGGCAACAATAAATCTATTTGTTGTTTAGGCTGTAGGTTTTCATTGAAGCATCTGTATCTGTAACATAAAGCCATAGCATGAGCAACAAACTTTTGGAGATGAACAAGTGATAAAAAACATGGTTGCTGTCGGCATTACGGCAGCTTTTATTTTGGCTGGATGTGGTGGCCAACCCGTTACCGTGCCCCCTGCCGTGCCCTATAGCCCGGGCACACCATCGGCCCCGCCCAAACCCGCAGCTGCTAGCCCAACCGATGCCCCTAAACCTGCCGCCCCTGCCACCGCCTCAACAGCAGTGGGAGCCGCCGCGCCTGCCGCCGCACCCGCTAGCCCTGCTGGTGATCGCGCCTTTAGCAAGCTCTCCCCCGCCGATCGTGGCAAGATCAGCAGTGCCCCGCCGCCTATGGCCATTGACAAGACCAAGAAATATATTGCCACGATCAAGACCAGCAAAGGCGAAATTAAGGTTGAGTTAGACCCCAGCGCCGCGCCCCAAACGGTGAATAACTTTGTTTATCTTTCAACCAATGGTTTTTATGATGGCCTTACTTTTCATCGTGTAGAACCTGATTTTGTTATTCAAGGTGGCGACCCCGCCGGTAACGGCAGCGGTGGCCCGGGCTACAATATTCCACCAGAGATCAAATTGCCCCATGTAGCAGGGGCTATTGCCATGGCCCGACGTGGTGGCCCACCTGAAAGCACCCCTAGCAGCGGTAGCCAGTTTTATATTACCCTTGCCGCTACCCCCAATTTAGATGGCAACTACACCGCCTTTGGCAAAACCATTGCTGGTATGGATGTGGTGAAGAAAATTGCCATTGGCGATAAAATCGAGCGTGTCGATATTGTCGAGGCTAGCGGCAGCGCGGTTGCACCTATTCCGACTGCCATTGCGGTGGCGGCTGCCCCAGCAGATTGCAAGGCCGTTGAAGATAAGGTGCTTAAAGATGTGCCAGAATTGGTTGTAGACAAAGATGATTTGGTGATTGGCAACCCCAATTCGATTTCAACGTTGGTCGAATATGGCGATTTGCAATGCCCATCATGTGCCACTTTGCATCCCATTCTAAAGAGTGTGATGCCACAAATTAGCGATACGGTCAAGTTGGTGTTTCGTCATTTCCCCTTGGTCAATTTGCATGACAAGGCCATGATTGCCGCACGGGGTGGCGTGGCAGCCCAAGAGCAAGGTAAGTTTAATGAATATCAAGACTTGCTCTATGCCAAACAAGCTGATTGGGACAAGACCCCCGTTGCCGAATTTACTAAGACTCTCAGCAGCTTTGCGGCTGATTTAAAACTAGATGTGGCAAAATTTGAGGCCACACTTGCCAAACCCGAAACACAGGCACGGGTAGACCGCGACCGCAAGACCGGCGAAGCGCTTAAGGTGTCGGGCACGCCGACCTTGTTTTTAGATGGGCAACCCTTTCAACCTGCGGTATTGGGCAACCCCGCTACGATTGAACAAATTAAAACCTATACCCAACGTCGACAAACCTATAAAGAGTATCTTGGCAAAAAGCCGGTGACTTTTGCCAAACCCGATCAAGTGATTGCGAAAGGCGATGTGTATGAAGTCACCATCAAGACCAGCAAGGGCGATGTTGTGTTGGAATTAGATGGCAAATTGGCTCCGGGTAATGTCAACTCGACGATTTTCTTGATGCAAAAGGGGTTTTATGGCAATATGCCGGTGCTGGTGAATGAACCTCAATTTAACGCAGTGTTGTTTGGTGACCCCAGTGGCACCGGGTTTGCGTCGCCCGGTTACGATTGTACGCCCGAAACCGATGGCAAATTTGACAAACCTGGTGTCGTTGGTTTGTTCCGTAGCGTGAGTAACCCCGATAATTCTGGAGCACAATTGGTTATTACTTATGATGCCTCACCACAACTCGATGGCGACCTAACCGTAATTGGGCAAGTGACCAAAGGGTTAGAGATTGTTAAATCTTTAGTGGGCGAAGAAGGTAAAGACAAACAAGACAAGTTGATTTCGACAACGGTGAAGAAGAAGTAGCTGTAAAAGATATCATACCAAAACAATAACGTCTCGATTCCCATTGGGAATCGAGACGTTATTGTTTGCAGATATTCGCCGATTTCACTATCCCTAGCCCAGCAAAACTGGGGATAGTGAAATCGGCTGACTGAGGGTAGGTCTACGACCACCATGACTGCCTTTTAACGAGGTCGTTCGCCTAATTTCACCTTTATTTCAGTTTGCTTACCCTCGCGAATGATGATCAATGTGACAGTGTCACCAGGGCGAGTAGTGGCCGATAAACGTGAAATCAGGTCGTTTGAATCTTTTACTTGGGCCCCATTAAGCGCAACAATAATGTCACCTAACTCGGCAATGGTGCGGGCTGTGCCTGTGCCCTGAGTGCGAATGCCGCGCAAGCCTGACTTCTCGGCTGGCCCACCAGCCACAAGGTCAGAAACTAAAACACCACGACGCACCGGCAACTGAAATTGGTCAGCGATAGTGTCATCGACTTGGCGCATATTAATGCCCAAATAAGGGTAACGATAACGCCCTTCTTCAATTAATACTGGATAAACCCGCTTAACGGTGTTTGACGGAACTGCGAAGCCAACCCCACTGCTCGAAGCTTGCCCATTCACTGTGTTGCTGGTGCGAATGGCTGTATTGACCCCGATCAAGCGTCCGCGTGAATCGAGTAATGGCCCACCAGAGTTGCCCGGGTTGATGGCGGCATCAGTTTGGATGATATCTGGGTTGCTAAACAAGCCGCCTTCGCCGGTGGTAGTTTCGCCCTTTTCAGGCAAAGCACGCCCAACTGCGCTCACGATGCCCGTTGTCATAGTGCCTTGTAACCCAAATGGGTTACCGAGTGCAATTACCTTTTGGCCGGGCTTGACTTGGCTTGAATCGGCAAATTCAATCGGCATTAAGCGGTTCTCCGACACTGTCACCTTGATGACGGCCAAATCGGCATAGGTATCACGTCCGACAATCTTGGCAGGAGTGCGTGTGCCATCCGAAAATATCACATCGACTTGGGTGGCTTGCTCGACAACGTGGTTATTAGTTACAATATAACCACGTTTATCGACCACAAAGCCAGAGCCAGACCCGCCACTACTACCGCGCCCAACTTCAATATACACTACGGCGGGGTTTGCACGCTCATATAAATTGATCAACACGCGCTCTTCTTCGTCATAATTTTGGCGCTGTTGGGCCGGAATTGCGGTGGGGATGGGTGCTAAAGTTGGCTCTGGGTTTTGTATCCGTGTGGCGGGTTGGGCAGGCTGGCTTGTTTGCCCTTGGGCTGCTGGGGCCGTTGGGATGACTGGTTTGGGGGTGGGTGTGCCTTCGTTCGTCACCGCGCTAACAATCGCGTTGGCTGTTGCTAATGCGGTGCGGGCCGAATCTGGAACCGGTATTCTCGAACAACTTGCCATGATCAAGCTGCCAATGATGACGGCGCTTGCCATTAAACGGGTGACAGATCGAGTCTGTTTACGGTGAATGGGGGGCGGTGAAACATCGACGCGTTTGTTGATGATTTGGGTTGGCGTATACATCTATCGTTACTCCTAAATTATGCAAAATGAATGTTGCTTATATTATCAAGCAAAAGACGAATGACTTTGCTTAGCTGACCTGTCTATAATCAGGTCGCATCGTTTTAATCTTGAACACTATATTAGAGCAAATTACTAAAAGATGAGGGGCCGATTTCACGATCTATCTCCCACAGCAACGCTGTGGGAGATAGATCGTGAAATCGGTAAAATCATTCATCAACTCGAAATCTACTCTAAGAAAGAAGAAAGTTATTTTCTTATTTTTATCGCAAACTGTTGGATAAGTATTGACACGACATGAGACTTTGGTGAACTTAATTTTAAGGAATCATAATGCCGTCGATACGTCTTTTGTGAAATGACACCCAAGCCCGTTATTGATAAATCACAATTACCCAACCCAACAGCTAACGCGCTGTCTGTGCGCGTTAGCATAGATGCACTCGAACAACGTGACAATTGGCGTGCTGGGTGGCGTTTTTTTGCCCATGATGGAGTATTGGCGTTATTATGTGTTGGGTTGCTGCTTGCGACGCTAGCCTATTATCTTTTGCCACAATCGCCTTTTGATAGTACTGCCGATGCATTGGGTTTTAGCCAATGGCAAGCCCAAGCCCGCGCCTTAACCAATGGGGCTTTTACCTTGTTGCAAGATCTGGGTTTGTTTGATATTGTCCACGCGGGTTGGGTCCGCTTATGTTTAGTAGCCTTGCTTGGGGTGGTGTTGTTGCGTTTGGCTGATCGGGTTTCACATTTTTGGTTAGGGCGTAGTGGCACTGGTCATAGCGGCACTGGAACCAACACTGAGCAGTTGCACGATGAAACTCGGGTGCACGTTACCGATCATGCTCCCAGTTTGTTGGTGATAGCCGAACGATTGCGCCGCAGGCATTATCGCGTCATGCTCGACCCCCATTCACCTAACCAACCACGTTGGCTAAATGCTGATCGCGCCCCACGTGCCGAACTTTTTTCGATCTTGATGCACACTGGCTTATTGGTCGCTGCTTTCGGGATGTATGCCAATATATTATGGGGTTGGAATGATCAACATATTCCGATTAGCAGTGAAATCCCCATCGTACTGCCAACCCAACGATTTAATTTGCAACTGTTGGCCGCTAATGACCCACCCAACACTGTAAAAGTGCAAATTGATGATCAAGTCCCCCAAATTTTGGCGTTGCCAGCCACGCTCCAAGCATCGGGCATGTTAGCTGCCGTTTCATCACAGCAATTTTTGTTGCAACCACTCGTCCTCAATGTGGCAGAAATCACTCCAGAATTTCGGGTCTCAGCCACCGCTGCTGATAAAAGCGCCTTGCCATTGATCATATCAAGTTATGCTTCGGCCCAGTCTGAAGCGGTATTGACTTTTCGGTCCGGCGAGACCGAACGTGCGCTGGCGATTGGCCCCGAACCAGCAAAACTTGCCTTGCTAATTTCACCCACCGAGCGCAAACCCGAAAGCACCAATGCATTGGGCATCGTGCAAGCCTTTGCGTTGCCCAGTGGGCGCGTTATTACCGAAACAGCCATTCGGCCTAATCTGGTCATCGAAGGGGTTTATATCAATATCGCCCCTAGTTATGGGGCCGTGATCGCAGCCCGTTATCAACCCGGCAATGTGTGGGTGTGCTTTGGGGCATTGATTGCATTGTTGGCATGGTTGGGCTGTTGGCGTTATCCTATGCAGCGTATCGTGGCACGCCTCTACGCGCCTGACTGGACTGAGTTTTATGCTAGTGGGCGATGGGTAATGCAAATCATTCACGAAGTGACTGGATAATTTATTTTTAATAACATTTGGCGTGTTTTTATTCGGGCTTTTACTGTCGGGCAGAACTAATATTTTGAAAAACTGTCAGTTATCAGGCTTAAGATATACCTCAAAATCTAACCACAGATAAGAGGAATAAAAATGAGTGATAACTGATGAGTGTATCGTGCCATGAAAAGAGTGCAGGGACATGCAGCGCAACATCTAAACACTTTAGCTGGATTTGTCACTCAGACTATACAAAGCAGAAGCTGGCAATTGTCTAAAATAGTAGCCAAAACACCAGATGAAACAAAAGGTGAGAGCAGAGTCAGACGCCATACGAGATTCTTAAAGCATAAAGAAATCGATAATAATACATATTATTTAAATATATTAAAACCATATTAAAACGATGAGCGCAAGCTTAGCTATAGACAGCAGTGATATGGGGCGACATTGCATCACTTTGATGATTAGTGCGATTTATAAAAAACGTACATTGCCATTGGTTTAGATGGTGGTGGAAGGTAAGAAAGGACATTTTTCAAATGAAACCCATATTGTACTGTTGAAGCGGGTGCAAACACTGTTGCCTAGAGGAAGTGATGTCATTTTAATCGAGGATGGTGTCTTTGATCGTGTCGTCGTGTCGAATTGCAACAAACGGCACATGGATATAAGATATAATTAAGAATACGTGTATCGTACAGCGAAAAGCAGTCAATTATGGGGTGAAGGCAAAAAGCTAAGTATGCAAGTTGCTCCGGATGAATGTAAGCAATGGGATGGGGTAAGATTCTCAGGGCAAGCCCCAAAAAAATAGAACATTAGTTTTGTGTGGTATCAAATGTCAATTATTAATCATTAACCACTCACCATTAACCATTATGACAACACTTCCTTCAGATTATGCCCAACGTGTGTATGCTGGTTGGCTAGGCAAATGTATTGGCGTGCGCTTTGGCGCACCGACCGAGAGTCTGTGGTACAAAGATATCAAGACCCTATTCGGTGAACTAAAGTATTATCTGCAAACCGACCCCCGTCTGTTTCACCCTGATGATGATTTGACTGTGCCCTTACTCATGCTACGCACGCTCGATGATTATGGCGATGACCCACCAGTAGCCCGCTTTGGCGATGTTTGGCTCAACACTATCGCCGATGGACGCGGCACATTATGGTGGGGTGGCTATGGTATCAGCAGCGAACACACCGCCTATATGAATTTGCAAGCTGGTATTCCTGCGCCACTTAGCGGAGCCATTGCCACCAATGGCCCTGTCATCGCCCAACAAATTGGTGGGCAAATTTTTAGCGATACTTGGGGCCTCATTTGCCCCAATAACCCAGCCCGTGCTGCCGAATTGGCTAAACGCGCCGCCGAGGTCAGCCACGATGGCTGGGCTGTGCATGGGGCCATGTTTATTGCGGCAATGGATGCCATCGCCTTTAGCGCCAAAAATGTGCGCGAGGTGATCGAGGGTGCGCTCAAACACATCCCCGCCGATTCACGCTATACCCAAGTGGCGCGCGAAGTGATGGCGTTTTACGATGCCAACCCAACCGATTGGCATGCTTGTTACGACTGGATCTATCATCATCACGGCTATCACCATTACCCGGGGCATGTGCATGTCATCCCCAATGCCGCGGTGTGTGTGATGTCGCTGTTATATGGTGAAAACGACTTGGTGAAAACCATGCAAATTGGCAATATGGCGGGTTGGGACACCGATTGTAATGTTGGCAATATGGCCTGCACCGTCGGTATTATGCGCGGTATCGCCTCCATCCCCGATGCTTGGCGCAGCCCGCTCAACGACTTTTTTACACTGGCCTCGCTGACGGGCAGCCGCAATATGATGGACGTGGCCAGCGCCGCTCGCGAATTCATTCGCCACGGTCATCGCCAAGCCCAATTGCCCGAACCCGCCCCCCAAGCGCGGTACACCTGGGAATTTGCCGGTAGCACCCAAGGCTGGGTGACCATTAACAGCGGTTTGCATGTGCAACGCCTAGCCGAGATTGTAAGCGTTGCGCAGACCAACGATGTGACTGGCGCGAAGGGGGCCTTGCGCCTCACCGCCGCCGATTTTTTCAATCGCCGCCAAATGGGGGCTTATACCCGCACCTACATTCGCCCCGCCGAGCTTGACGGCAACAATTATCAAGGCACCTTCTCGCCCAGCATTTACCCGGGTCAAACCATCACGTGCCGTATCATGGCGCACCCCAATGCGCTGCCCGACCTCATTGCCAATGTGTTTGTAAAGAATGGCAATCTCGCTGCCAATGATGAGACCAGCCTCGTGCAATCACCCGGCCTCAAGCTCATCCCCGGCCAATGGCAAAGTATCACTTGGCGCATTCCGCCCATGATCGGTGCGTGTCTGTCGCAAGCTGGTGTGCTGGTCACTTGTCATCACGCGGCCAAGGCCAACGAGGCTGTGTATGTGGCCGATTTTGATTGGGGTGGCAAGCCTGATTTCAGCTTCGACTTTAGTCGCGAGCGTATCGAGACCAATGGCAGCAGCCAATGGACCTATTTGCGTGGCTTTTGGTCGCTAGAGGGCGATGCCTATGTAGGCAGCGGGGTTGGGCAAAATGAGAGTTATAGCGGCGATATCGCTTGGCGCGATTACACGGCCTTTGCCAACCTCACACCCATCAATGGCGCGGCCCATATGTTGCTGGCGCGGGTACAAGGCGCAATGCGCAGCTACGCTCTGGCGCTGTTGCCCGACAAATTGGCATTGCTCAAAAATAATCACGGCTACACCGAGGTCGCGTCTGTGCCGTTTGAATGGGCGCATGGGCAGGCCTACACCCTTGTGCTGGTGGTGAATGGGGCTGAGTTGGTGGGGTCGTGTGGCGATGTGACTGTGCGCTGGCACGACGACGCGCCCTATCTCAGCGGCATGATCGGCCTCGCCAACCAACGCGGCTGCCGCACCGCTTTTAGAGCGGTTGGGGTAGGGGCGTGATGGCTTTTTTATGCCATCACGCCACCTTGCGCGGTCGCTCAGTCGCCGACGTTGCTGGGGCTTTGCATGGGGGCATTTTTTTCTATAGACAAGTTAATCTTGAGCGTTTTTCTTTCGGCTTAGATTTGCGTATGCCTGCCTGTGAGTTTCAAGATCTGATAAATTCAAACGTGCTAAAGCACGTTTGCCGCAGGCTTTACTTGTGGTTGGGGATTAGCTTATGAGGACCTTGCATTACTTACCCATCGCCAAGATCAGGCCGCTGACAAAGGGAATAAGCCAAAGAAACCAGACAAGCAAGCTAAAACGGTGAAAATTGTGAACGGCATCCTCGCGTTTTAATACCAGCACCACCGTTGCCCAGATGGCATGAACAATCATTAAGATGATCGCGGCTAGACCTGTAAGCACGTGTGAGTTAAATGAAAACGAACCAGCGATTTGACCCATCGGGGGTGTGCCAAGTGTGTCAAAGATTAGCCCAAGCCAAAAGAAAATCAAATGCCACGACTTTAGTCACCCGACAATT
This sequence comes from Chloroflexota bacterium, assembly GCA_018969115.1. Lineage (GTDB taxonomy): Bacteria > Chloroflexota > Anaerolineae > J036 > Brachytrichaceae > AQU-03. Next base: position 34,607 of record JAGWYZ010000008.1, read on the forward strand.
TTCTCACCCCATACCGTGATGGTGTAAAAAGTGAGGGCTGAAACCATAGAGAGGATTGCGATTGGTAAAAGTGACATTTTGTTCTTTTCTTTCATTATTGATTAGTATTTTTTTATATTAGTCAATATCGACTAATAAATTTATTGTATATGGTTTTGCGAGCAGCATTCATTTATTGTGTGCCGCTTAACTTCGTGCACAAAATTGGCAAGTAAATGTGATTGCCGCATTTTTCACCTGCATCATTGACTTTCACGGGCCGATGTGAGTGGTGCGGATTTTAGCGGCACGAATTTGGCTGGGGCGCGCTTTATGCTCAGCAAGTAAGGCAAGACACAGACAGCACACACTTCCTATATGCTAACTTCGTTGAAGCAGACTTCTCTGTCACCAGATTGTATTTTGTCGATTTCTGCTATACCAACCTTAATGGTGTGAATTGGGTCAACGTTCAAGAGCTTGAACAAGCGAAATTTGATAGCTATTACCTCAACACTGCTGCTTTGCGTACCCTCGCCATTCATCGCGACGGGCGCGGACAAACTTACGATGGCCTCAACCTGAGTGGCCTTAATTTGGTGGTGGCGCAAGTGCAGGGGGCCAGCTTTGTCAGCGCCAACTTAAACGATGTGAATTTGCAAGCCGTCGACTTGCGCGAAGCCGTGCTGAAACAAACCCAACTGGATGGCGCAAACTTGAGCACGGCAAATTTGAATGGCGCGACCATTGAGGATTGGGGCATCACCGTCAAAACCCAGCTCGATGACATTCGCTACACCCATGTGTATATGTGGGCGGCGGGCGCGGGGATAACAAACCACCTGTGCAAACCTGATAACGAGAACGAGGTCTACGAGGTCTTTGCCGAAGGCGAATTTGCCGAGTTTATCCGCCCGCTCACCGATACGCTTGATCTGTATCATAGCCAAGGCGTTGACCCGCGCGTCATGTCGGCGGCTATCAAACACATGTCCGAGCGTTATCCCGAGGCTGGGCCGCAGATTGTGGCGATGGAGCGACGCGGTCAGTATGGTTTTAATGTGCGGGTGCAGGTCACGACCGAGGCCGACAAATCAGCCCTCAGTGCTGATTATTTTGCCAAATACAAACAATTCAAGGCCCTCGCCGAGGCCGAAAAACAAACTTTAATAGCGCGGCTTGATGTAAATATGATCAAAGCGCGATAGTGTTGCCAGCACCGTATCAATGACCTGTGCAGTGCCCAGTTGGTCAATCTGTTTAGACGAAAACATCTGCACCAGATTGGCGTTAAAAAATGCCAATTCATCCGATTCAATCGAGCGAATACCCAAGAAGTAGATATTTTCAACGCCACCGACGGCCTTTAAGTCCAAGGCACGGCGTTCGGTGCAGCCGTGCGCAAAACGGTTGCCGTCCATCTCATCACACAGGTCAAAATGGGCATCGATATGAATGATGCCCAATGAACCCGTTATCACTTTGTCAACCTTGCGCATCACCGGAATGGTGGTGGAGTGATCGCTGCCCAGTATGATGAAGAATTTGCCCATCACTACCACCTTGGCTACCGCCGTTTCAATTGTTTGCCAATCGCCCATGTCAAAATTGCCAAGGTCACGAATGTTGAGATCGGCAAACGATTTAAAATTTTCGGTGGTTGGCGAGATGGTTTAGGTGATGTTGCGAATGGCTTGTGTGCCATAGCGCATACTGGCGCGAAAACTTGTGCCGCCATCAAAAGGGATGCCAAACATAACAATATCGGCCTGCACGATCGGCAGGTTTGGCTTGTTTAGCCCTGCCCACAACTTTGGGTTGCTGATGATGTTGGCGCTGTCGTTCATTTTGATGCATGTGTAGAAGACGCGCCACCGGCGCGTCTTCCGTCCCTGCCGAATTGAAAAGACGCGCCACCGGCGCGTCTCTACATCGACATTCGACGTTGTGTATCAGATTCGATTGGTTGGGTGAGGGTATGCCTTATACCTTGAGCTTATCCAGCGCCGCCTTCATACGGTCGAGGCCTTGCAGCATGGTGCTGCGCGAGGTGCCGAAATTGAAACGCACAAAGCCTTCGCCACCTGCGCCAAACATAACGCCATTATTCAGCGCCACTTTGCCTTCTTTCAAAAAGAAATCATAGGCATTGCCCGAAATGCCGGTCTTGCTGCAATCGAGCCAACCGAGATAAGTGCCAGCCGGTTTGGTTGCCTTGATCTCAGGCATATTTTCGGCCAAATAGTCGAGCAATACATTGCGGTTTTCGGTCAAATAGGCTTGTAGCTCACCCAACCAGCCATCGCACTGGGTATAGGCGGCGTGGGCTGCCGTGATGCCGAGCGCATTCACGTGCGGCACAATGCCAGATTCGGCATGTTGCAAACGCTCGCGCATGCGTTTGTTTTGCACCACCGCAAAGCTAAAGCCCAAGCCCGGCACATTAAAAGTCTTGCTGGGGGCCATCAAGGTCACGCAGTTTTGCGCAATCGCCTCAGACACCGAGGCCATCGGGCTGTGTTTGTTGCCGTCCAACATCAAATCGCAGTGAATTTCGTCTGAAATGATCAAGACATTGTGCTTCAAACAAATTTCGCCAATCTTGAGCAATTCTTCGCGGCTAAACACAATACCAGCGGGGTTGTGGGGGTGGCACAGATAAAACATGCTGGTGCGTGGGGTGATGGATTTTTCGAAGGCCTCATAATCCACTTCATAGCGAATGTTTTCGCTATCGTCCACTCGCTTGAGCTTACAGCCAATGGCGGTCATGCCTTGGTTGACCGGTGCGCTTAAAAAGGGCGGGTAAACGGGGGTCATGGTGGTGACATTGTCGCCCATATGCCCATAGGCCCGCGCTACCAAATTTAACCCGCTGACCAAGCCCGGCAAAAACACAATATCATCGGGGTGAATGGCCCAATCATATTTTTTTGCCAGCCAGTTGACAACGGTGGCACGCATGTCGACATTGGGCGCTTCGTAGCCAAACACCCCATGTTCGACCCGCTCGCGCAAGGCCTGAATAATCGGTTCGGGCGACTTAAAGTCCATATCGGCGACCCACATCGGTAACACATCGGGGTTATAGAGGGTCCATTTAATACTGTTCGATTGGGTGCGGTCGACAATTTGGTCGAAAATAGAGTTTTGTGACATAATAATCCACTTCTTGGTGTAATGACTAAGAGGTTCCTAGTTTACCCGTGTTTTATTCACCCCTGATTATTGAGAAAATACCAAATAATGATGAAATTTAGTATACGCCTAAACAATGACCTGCCTTTGGCAGATTATGTGTCGTTGGCACGTGCCGCCGAAGCCGCCGGTTTTGACCAATTTTGGGTCAGCAACGATTTATTTTTGCGCAGTGCCCCGGTTATTTTGGCGGCAGTGGCACAAGCCACCCAACAGATTCACATCGGTACTTGCATTCTCAACCCCTATACCATCGATCCTGCCGAAATTGCCATGTTTGCTGCCACGATGGATGAATTGAGCAGTAACCGTTTTAATCTTGGCTTGGCGGCAGGGGCTAGTGATTTTTTAAATTGGGTGGGGATTGAGCAGCGCAAGCCATTGGCTGCCATGCGTGAGAGTATTTTGGCGATTCAGGCCTTGCAGCGCGGCGAGCGGGTGGCGATGAAAGGGCAATTTTTGCAATGGAATGACAATGCTTATTTGCGTTTTAGCGCGCCGCGCCAAACCCCCATTTATGTCGGGGCCATGAGCGAAGGCATGTTGCGTTTGGCGGGTGAGTTGGCCGATGGTGTGTTGCCGTTGTTGTTCCCGCCTGAGCATTATTTTGGGGTGCGGCCTTTGGTGAATGAAGGCCTTGCCAAGCGTTTGGCGACCGCTCACACCAGCGCCGCCGATTTTGATTTTGCCGCCTGTATTTGGGTGTCGCTCGATGATGACGGCGCTGCTGCTCGCCGTGTGTTGGCGCAAAAAGTAGCCTATTATGGTCATGCCCTCAGCCCGCTCATTTATGCGCGGCTAGGTGTTTGTCAGGCCGAGTTTGAACCAATTGACCATGCACTTAATGTTGAGCGTGACGAGGCCAAAGCCATTGGTATGGTAACAGACAAAATGCTTGCCATTGGAGTGGTGGGTGATGTTGACGACTTGTTAGCGCGGCTGCGGCCCTTAGCGGCAGCTGGTGCAACCCACATCAGCTTCGGCCCCCCACTTGGTCCCGATCCATTCAAAGCCATTCAACTGCTCGGCCAGTGTAAAAAAATATTGAGCACTAAGTGCTGAATGTCAGTTGTGATATCCTTCGTCTCGAATGTTGACGCGATTATTTTCACGGATTGGGAGAGCCAATGCGGCCCCCAATGGCAAAATAAACTTGCCAGAGCAAAGCACATTGATTGATGTGCGCAATGTAGTGAAAATTTATGAGACTGGTGCTGGCAAATTTTTGGCGCTAAAAGGGGTAAATATGCAAGTAAACACCCATGAGTTTGTCGCCGTGATCGGCAAATCGGGCAGCGGTAAATCAACCTTGGTCAATATGATTTCTGGCATCGACCGCCCCAGCACAGGTGAGGTATTTGTCGATGAAACTCCCATTCACAGGCTCAATGAAGGCCAGTTAGCGGTTTGGCGTGGTAAATCATTAGGCGTTATTTTTCAGTTTTTTCAATTACTGCCCAGTCTAACGGTGGTTGAAAATGTGATGTTACCGATGGATTTTTGCAACATGTATGCCCCGCGTGAACGCTTTGACCGCGCCATGAGTTTGTTAGAGCATGTCGGCATTGCCGAACACGCCCATAAATTACCCAGCGCCACTTCGGGTGGGCAACAACAACGTGCCGCCATTGCCCGTGCTTTAGCCAACGACCCACCCATTATTTTGGCCGATGAACCGACTGGCAATCTCGACAGCCGCACCGCCGATCAAGTGTTTAACCTATTTTCGACCTTGGTGCAAGAGAGCAAAACCATTCTGATGGTGACACATGATAAAGATTTAGCAAAACGGGTCACTCGCGCTGTGACGGTCGCCGATGGCGAAATTGTTGATGAAATTCGCAATTCATAGCATCTGCCGTTATTTGCGAGTTTGTTGATGGCATAACTCACAGCCAGCATTAAGCGTTTTTTGATCGATGTAATGCTCTTTTTCGATTGTGCGATGCACAAGATGACACGATGTGCATTCGACAGTGGTGTTATAACGGGTTAGGCCACGCGCCATTAAGGCTTGGGCATCACGGGTGTCGGGCGGCATCACCAATGTAGCCCCAGCTTTCCATAATTCATAGGCCACCGGCAAGTCATGATGATGATGATTGGCTGCACCGACGGTCAAAAGCGTATCACGGTGACAGGCAACACAACTGTCATTGGTTAAATGTGGAACCCGTAATGTTAACGATTCGGTATTCGTGATATTGCGCCCAGCCAACCAGACAACAGCGTGACGCGCTGTCATCGGCCATTTGCTGGCTTGTGCTTGCAAACTTTGGTCGCCTAAATGACAATCAATACAATAAATAGTGCCGCCTTTACCGCGAATTTGTTGGTAGTGAAATGACGAAAGATCAATGGCAACGGCTCCGCCAATAGCGGCTTGCCCGCGTTGAAAATAAGCGGTTTCGGGCGTGGTATGACAACTGGTACAAAATACGTCTTCGCGCTCACGCGCCGCCACATAACTTGTACCGCCAATTAAAATGCCAAGTGTGAGCAAGGCGATTAATAGCAGTGGCAACCAAACCACCGGCGTAAACCCACGATTGGGTGGCCCTGAGCTAAAATCGCCATCGTCTTCTGGTAATTCATAGGTGTCACGTATTACGCGCATTTTAAAA
>JAGWYZ010000203.1 GCA_018969115.1 Chloroflexota bacterium
GGGCGGCAAAGCCGCCCCATAACAACGCTGAGATAGGGATTTTGGCGAAAAATTGTTTTAAGAAACACTGTCTTAGCCCATTAAAGATTTTATGATTCACTAACGAACAATATCCCCATGAAAAAAACAGATCGTGATTCCCTACTTGTCCTCCCTATTTTGATCGTCATCGGCCTTCTTTTTGCCTATTCGGGCAGTCAAGGCGGCAGTTTGGTGGCAGGTTACCCATTGTTTGGCTTGTTGATTGGGCTGGCTTTCCTTATTCAATGGTTGGTCTTCATTCCATCTTATTTGAACCAGACTGAAAAGTTTTTTGACCTGACCGGCAGCCTGACCTATATTTCTATCACTGTGTTGGCGGTTTTGTTTAGTGCTGGGGTAGATGGTCGGGCCATGCTATTGGCGGCACTCGTCATCATTTGGGCGGCGCGCCTTGGCATATTTTTGTTTAGCCGTATCAAACAAGCTGGCAAAGATGATCGTTTTGATGCGCTAAAGCCCTCGTTTTTTCGTTTTCTCAACGTCTGGACAATTCAAGGCTTATGGGTCACTTTTACGATGGCGGCGGCCTTGGTTGCTATCACTACCACCACTCGCAAGCCGCTTGATGTCTTTGCTGCTATCGGCTTCATCGTGTGGGGCATTGGCTTTGCCTTCGAGGTTATCGCCGATGCGCAAAAGCGAGCATTTAGCGCCAACCCTGCCAATAAAGGAAAGTTTATCCAATCGGGCTTATGGGCACGCTCGCGCCACCCCAATTATTTTGGTGAGATTGTGTTGTGGGTGGGTGTCGCCATCATTGCATTACCTGTTTTGCAGGGCTGGCAATGGCTTGCCCTCATCTCGCCGGTTTTTGTAGCATTGTTGCTCACTCGTGTCAGCGGCGTGCCCTTGCTTGAGGCCAAGGCCGATAAAAAATGGGGCGGGCAAAAAGATTATGAGGCTTATAAACAAACCACACCTGTTTTGATCCCTCGTTCTCGTTTATAACAGCAGATAACTCGAATAGTGGATGCTGTATGATAGCGTATTATATGATGAATTTAAATGGAAAATGGGCCTTGGTTACTGGCGCAAGCCGAGGGGTGGGGCTGCATATTGCTACCGCGTTGGCTGATCTTGCTTGCAATGTTGTGTTGCATAGCCGTAGCAAAGAACATACTGCCGATCTTGCGGCCAAACTCAAACAAAAAGGGGTATCAGTTATTACCGTCGCTGCCGAGCTTGACGATCAGAATCAGGTTGATTCGATGTTGGATGATGTGCTGACCCAAGTGCCATATATCGACATTTTGTTCAACAATGCCGCCATCATGCCCCCCTATCGCGCTGACCCTTGGCAAACCACTGCCGAAGACCTGCGCAAAAGTTTCGAGGTCAATGTTGTTAGCCTTGCGCGTATTTGCAACCGTTTGGTGCCGCTCATGCTACAACAAAAATGGGGGCGTGTCATCAATCTTACGTCGGGTATTGCCAATCAGCCCCAACTAACCGCCTATGCTATTTCAAAAGCCGCCGTCGATAAATATGTGCGTGACTTCGCCTCTACTTTGTCTGGCTCAGGGGTTATGATGAATTTATTAGATCCGGGTTGGTTACGCACCGATTTGGGCGGCCCAAATGCGCCAGGCGAGCCAGCCAGCTGCATCCCCGGCGCATTGGTTCCAGCCTTGTTAGATGATGGCATTAGCGGGCGTTTCTTTCGTGCTCAAGATTATGCTGGCATGTCGATTGCCGATGCGCTTGAACGCCTTGGATAAGGCAAAGCCCGTGCTATGGCCCATCGTTTCTGAGATTTGGTCAATGCTTGCTTGGGTGCGTAGCAATAGGCTGGATTCTCATGAATGGCGATCAGGGCATTGCGGGTGTAGTGGGTGTCTTTAAATTTCGTGTCGATTTTCCAAAAATCGCGGTATAAAATTAACCTGACGCAAAATGGTGCTGCTGGGGTAACAATCGACGGCGCTGATGCTGCCAAGATCACAGCGCCAGCGCCAATGTTGATTGAGCGGGGTGGACATCCAATGACACAACATGGCCTGAATAGGGCCACCATGTGTAACGATGAGAATCCGTTTGTTGGCAAATTGTGTGCCGAGGCGTTGCCACGCCATTTGAACCCGCTGGGCCATCGCCGCCAACGACTCGCCCCCTTGCGGTGCGCTATTAAGCGCATCGGCAAAACGGGCGCGGGCGTTATCGGGGTAGCGTTGCATCACTTCACGGTAGGTCAAGCCCTCCCAATCGCCATGATTGGTCTCGCGCCAATCGGGGTCACACACCAGTGGCATGGCACGGTGACTAGCGATGGCGCGGGCGGTGGCCTCGCTGCGGCTAAGGCCAGTGTGAACGACAACATCGACTCGCCGTGCCGCAAAATGCCGCGCCAAAGCCTGCGCTTGCTGCACCCCATACGCCGTTAAAGGGCGGTCAGAATTACCCATATAGCGGCGCGTCAGGTTCCAATCGGTTTGCCCATGCCGAATAAGGCATACGCTGCGGGGAATCGACATTTAGGCCACGCCGATATCCCATGCTGATTCAAGGTCTTTGGCCGAATAACGCCGGAATGCAATCACGGTATTGGTGCGTTGAATCCCTTGAATTTTGGCAAGTTGGCCCGGAATCGCGTCATCAAGTTGATCATGGTTTTCTAAGCGAATGATCGCCATGAGGTCATGTTCGCCGGTAATGCTATAAACTTCGACGACATTCGGGATATTGGCGATTTCTTGGGCGACATTGCTGATATGGTTTGGCAGGGTGTTGATTAAGACAAAGGCTGTGAGCATGGGAAGCATTATAGCTTTGAGCTGTGGTGAGCCACGAGCCGTGAGCCGTGAGCCATGAGATATGAGCCATGAGCCATGAGCCGTGAGTCAAAGCTCATGGCTCATGACTCATAGCTCATGGCTCTATAATAAACTATGCAAGATTTCAAGGACTTGAAAGTGTGGCAAAAGGCACATACCCTTGTGTTGGAAATCTACAAAGCCAGTGCAGAATTTCCAAAAGAGGAAATTTATGGTTTAACGAGTCAAATTCGCCGCGCTGCGATGTCAATTCCGGCCAATATCGCCGAAGGCAGGGGGCGTGCAGTAGACGGTGATTTAAGACGCTTCATCCAAATCGTGCTTGGCTCCGCGTCAGAGCTAGAGTATCACCTTATTTTGAGCAAAGATTTACACTATCTTGACGAACAAACCACCGAAAAACTAACCACCCAACTCCCCGAGATTAGGCGAATGCTTATTTCGTTTGTGCAGGTGTTGAAGAAGCCATGAGCCTTGAGACGCTCAAAGCTCATGGCTCACGGCTCACGGCTCATGGCTTACGATGCACGACTATAATTCCCCACTGTGTTCGAAATTATCACTAACTTGCATTCGCATACCCCTTATTCAGATGGTGAAGGCTGGCACAGGGAGATTGTATCGGCAGCGCGGCAGGCTGGGCTGAATGCGGTGGCAGTGACCGACCACAATGTGTTTGTGCATGGGATAGAGGGTTATTACGAGGGGGTGATGTTGCTGGCGGGTGAAGAGGTGCATGACTGCTTGCGCCGCCCACAAAGCAACCACTGCCTTGTTTATAACGCCAACGATGGCCTTAGCCCATTTGCGGCCCACCCGCAAAAAATGATCGATGAGGTGAAACGGCGCGAAGGCATGGCTTTTGCCGCCCATCCCTACGACTTCGCCAGCCCCGTTGACGATGATTTGGGCGGTTACCCGTGGACAGAATGGGAGGTGAAGGGCTTAACCGGTATCGAAATTTGGAACTACATGACCGAATTTAAACGGCATTTGGTCAATTACCCCATCGCGGCGCTGGCGATCTTTTTTCCGTCGTTGTTTATCGCTGGCCCATTTAAAGAAACGCTGCGCAAATGGGATGAACTGGCCGCCAACGGACATCGCGTGGTGGCGATTGGTAACGCCGATGCCCACGCGGCCAAGGTGCATAAAGCGTTTATCAAACGGGTTATCTTCGACTACGATTATTTATTTCGCTGCGTTAATACACATGTGTTGATCGACAAACCCATCACCAAAAATTTTGAGCGCGACAAAAAAATGCTCTACAGCGCCCTCGGCGCAGGCCATTGTTTTGTCGGCTATGACCTGATTGCCCCGACCAAGGGGTTTGTGTTTAGCGCCCGTAGTGGCTCAGATACATTTATGATGGGTGATGAATTTAAGCGGCGTGGGGCGGTCACTTTTCAGGTCAAATGTCCTGCCATCGGCAGTATTCGGCTGTTGCACAATGGGCGTGTCATTGCCAGTGGCTTGGGGCGTGAGCTTGAATTTCACACCGTTGAGCCGGGCGTTTATCGCGTCGAGGTTTATCGCCCGTTTCGGCTGCTTAATCGCGGTTGGATTTTTAGCAATCCAATTTATGTGCGTTGAGGATGACTTCGATTACAATTTTGTCTCAAGATGACGATACTTCATCCCCATTTGCCGCAAAACATTCCAGCTTTTGCACAAGAATGTTTAACGGCAATAGCTCAAGCAGGCTTAGGATCACATTTGTCAATTGGTGGCGCATTTGGGTTAGCACATTATTATGAATATCGCACCACACATGATATTGATGCATGGTGGGCAACGGATGCGACCCGCGTGATACGGAGCCAAATTATTTCCGTGATCGAAAAAACACTTTCTGTGTTTGGACAAATACGCACACGTGCATGGGGTGATGTTGTTAGCATTGATTTGCGGCAAAATAATCGAAGCATTTTTAGTTTTCAAATCGCCGCACGATCTATCTTGTTACAAGCCGAAATCACTGGCATTTGGCAAGGAGATATTCGGCTTGACTCATTTGAAGATTTGATTGCTAGCAAAATGACTGCATTGGTTAATCGCGGCGCACCGCGTGACTTTCTCGACATTTACACTTTATGCGAGAAACAACTGACAAGCATTTCAATTTGCTGGCAATTGTGGCAAAAACGCCAACAACTCTCAGATGAAAATGACGATTTTGCACGCGCCAAGTTAGCTGTTCAAGCTAACTTGGCGCGTATTGAGGCGACTCGCCCAATCGTTAATCATTTGCCAGAAGAATATAATATTAGGTTAAGAAATTGGTTCAAAACAGAGTTTTTAAATGGATTGGATTGATACAGCACTTTATCCAGAACTAGACACACCGCCACAACAACTTTTAACGGTTGATGATCAAGCTGATTTCATTGCTCGGATGTGTGGCGCGTGGGATTTTGGCATTTATCCATTTCCCGAAACCATTACCGAAGTGCGCAAACCCAAATGGCGTGAAGCGGTTGACCGGTGTCAATTACGTACATCGCATACTTATTATTTGTTGCGTGAATGGCATGGGCTTTCGCCTTTAGCTTATCTAGGATTTGTGCCAGCTTATATCCGCGATGACCCTTATCTGTCACAGGTGTAATATTTGACACTAACCCAACAACCGCGCCACGCTGTCATACAAAATAGCCGTGCCGATGGGCATGGCGGTCTCGTCAATGTCGAAGGTCGGGGTGTGCCAGTCGCCATGATCGCCGTGCGGCATTTTGGTGCCGAGATACAGCATGGCGATGGGGGCGGCCTTGGCAAAAAACGAGAAATCTTCGCCACCTAAACCCAATTCATCGGCCCCGCCCACACAGCCCGCGCCCAACATCGCTTGGGCCGAAGCCAACATCGTGCCAAGTATGGCCTCGTCATTCATCGCCACCGGCAATGCACCGGGCAACCAACGCCATGTGCAGCCCGCGCCTATGGCTTGCGCAATGCTCACCACCTGCCCGATGGCCTGCAAAGCGCGGTCTCGGGCCTCGCTGCTGCGGGTGCGCAAGGTGCCCACCAAGCGATATTCGGACGGGATGACGTTGTGGGTGTCGCCGCCATGCACCGCGCCGACGGTGAGGGTGGCGGCTTGCATCGGGTCGATATTGCGCGGCACAAGGCTGTAAATGGCGTTGAGCACTTGCCCCAGTACCATGCTCAGGTCAACCGTGCGATGCGGCATACTGACGTGCCCGCCTGCGCCGGTCAGCACACACTCAAAATTGTCAACACTGGCCGAGACGGCGGGGTCGTATGACACTACGCCCGCTGGTTGAATGGGGGTGACGTGCAAGGCCAAGACGGCATCAACCCCCGTCGCCGCGCCTGCCGCCGCCATCAATTTGCCACCCGAATCGCCGTTGGCGTCTTTGGTTTCTTCACACGGCTGAAAGATAAAGCGTACGCCGCCCTGAGTGGGCGGGTATTTGGCAAACAGCGCCGCCGTGCCGATCAGCATGGCGGTGTGGGCATCGTGCCCACAGGCGTGCATTTTGCCTGCCACCTGCGAGCGATAGTCGGCATCGTTGCTGGTAGCCTCGTGAATGGGCAGCGCGTCCATATCGGCCCGCAGCGCAATCACCTTGCCGGGTTTGCCGCTGTGAATGTCAGCCACGATGCCGGTTTTGCCGATACCGGCGCTGAATTCGATGCCAAGGGCTTGCAGTTCACGCGCCACCAAGCGCGCAGTTTCGTATTCTTCAAAGCCCAGTTCAGGGTGTTGATGCAGGCTGCGCCGCCATGCGCTGAGTTGCGGCAGTAGGGTTTTGGCGTGGGCGAAGGTGTCATTTGGGTCGGTTAACATGGCAATATTATCGTAGAGACGGGAAGGTGGGGTGGGACAGGGTGACAAGGTGACAGGGTGAAGGGGTGACAGGGTGATGCGCCTATGGCGCGCCGCCCCCCTTTTCCTGTGCAGGATTCATGAACGCGCCAGATTCTGCCGGATTCTGTGGTTTGTGCGTTTTATAACTGTAAATTTTATAAAAAGCATCCAGAGCGAAGGTCGGCTTGTGATTTGTGTCAAAGTAAAAGCCAAAATGCCGACCGAAGTCGAAGGATGGCGTTCCATGCTCGTGATAAAAGTCACCCATAGCGCGCGATCCTTCGACTTCGGTCTGGCATTTACGATATATCAACCCTTTCGTTTCTATGCCAGACCTTCGCTCTGGATGCTTTTTTAAGATTTAATAGACCCACCACAGAATCCAGCAGAATCAGGAAGGCGCACGCTGCGGGATGCGCCATGATAAAACGCAAGGGGGAGATGATGTTTATGTTTGGGACGGGTCGTCGCTGGCTTGGGCGCTGAGGATGGTGGTGACGGCTGCCGAACGCAGCCCTTCGGCATCGGCCTGAACGGCGGAGAGCCACTGCGACCACACGGCTGGCGGCACTTGCGACTGGATGTTTTGCAGGATGCCAAGAATGCGCCCAGCATTGCGCTCATCGCCGATGGCCTGAAAGATGGCGGCGGCTTGCCACCATGCGGCGATGGGTGCATCGTAAACTTCGAGCGATAGCAACGCCTCGGCTTGATCTTGTAACGCCAAGGATTGCCCCCAAAGACTTTCAATTTGGCGATAAATATTCAAGGCTTGATCGGCCAATTGCAATGCTTGGGTGTGGGATTGCGCCATTTGTGCCGTGCGTCCCATTTCTAGCAAAGCCGCCGCAACACCCAAAGCGTTTTGAATTTCGGTATGAATTTGCAGTGCTTGGGCATAGGAAGCAAAGGCCGCCTCAAATTGTTGCTCCGCTCGCAACACATTGCCCAACGCTTTCAACACGTTCGCTTCGCCCAGCCGATCCTCGATGGCGCGATAAATCTGCAACGCCCGCTCATAGTCGGCCCGCGCCCCTGCCAAATCAGCCACCCGCACCTTCAAGTCGCCCAACGCTTTCAACACGTTCGCTTCGCCCAGCCTAAACTCGATGGCGCGACAAATCGGCAACGCCCGCTCATAGTCGGCCCGCGCCCCCGCCAAATCATCCACCCGCCCCTTCAAGTCGCCCAACGATAGCAACACGTTCGCTTCGCCCTGCCTATCCTCGATGGCGCGATAAATCGGCAAGGCCCGCTCATAGTCGGCCCGCGCCCCCGCCAAATCATCCACCCGCACCTTCAAGTCGCCCAACGCTTGCAACACATTTGCCTGTGCGGCATGGCCCTGTGGGTCGCCGCGGTCAAGCAGGTGTTGGCAGGCGGCATCGGCTTCTTGCAGCCAAAGCAAGCCGCGCGTGGCATTGCCGCTCAGTTG
>JAGWYZ010000204.1 GCA_018969115.1 Chloroflexota bacterium
GCGGCGCCACCCGCATCTTAAGCAAAGCCGGGCAAGATTTTGAAGTGACCATTCCGGCGGGGGTAAAAACCGGCTCGAAAGTGCGGGTGCGTGGGCAAGGCAAACGCAGCACCCAAGGCATGGGTGACTTATATTTAGTGATTGAGGTCAAACCCGATGCCCAATATGAACGCAAAGATGATGATTTGTATGTCGAGCTAAAGGTCGATTGCTTTACCGCCATGTTGGGGGGTGAAGTGGTGGCCCCAACCATGGCCGGTAGTTTGGTCGTCAAAGTGCCGGCTGGCACGTCGTCGGGCAAAATGATTCGCTTGCGCAACAAAGGCATGCCCAAACTCAGCGCCAAAGACGAATTTGGCGACCTCTATCTCAAGGTCATGATCACGGTACCAACCCACATCGACGACAATCAACGCCGTAGCCTCGAGCAAATTGGGCAAAGCCTCGTAAGATAAGGATGAAACGTAAAGGATGAAGGATGAAAGGAGCTATTTCATCCTTCATCCTTTACGCTTCATCTTTATCTAAATAGGCAAATGCACGTTTTAACACTTCACGGTTTTCGTCATAAGTGATTAATTTTTGTCCCTGACGCGCCGTTACCCAGCGATAAGCCTGCACCTCTTTTTCCTGCACCTTCACTTTAGGGTTGCTCACACTACCGATCCAGTAACGAACACCTTTCAGCCCCATCCCATTCGGGCGCATATACGATTCATCAAAGTAAATACTGGCATCAATAATCACCCCTTCGATGCCAGTTTCCTCAGTAAATTCTCGCATCGCGGCTTGCATCCCACTCTCATCAGCCTCGGCGTGCCCTTTTGGAAAAGCCCAATGTTCGCCAGAACGATGCTGAATAAGTAAAAATTTAATTGTGCCACTTTCTCGATCACGACAAATGGGAATAATGCCAAAAGACTGATCGGTACGTAAATCTGAAATAAGTTCTTTAATCTGCTCTGCCATTGCGTTTGTTCGTTAATATCAAATAATCGATTAACAAACCAAGATTTTAACCTAAATCACGATGTACTAATGGGTTTTATCGGTATTTCGTCAACCTTTACTGTTGCAAATTCCTAAAAAATAAAGAGCCGAATTCACTATCTCCCCCCTCCAGCCTCCCCGGAAGCGGGGAAGGAGTAACATCCCCCTCCCAAATACAGGAGGGGTTGGGGGAGGGGCAACTCAAAATCTGCGCTAACAACGCAACAATCATTAAACTACAATATTACAGTTATAGCCGCTGTAAAAACTGCCAAAAGTTTATGAATAAATTACATCTCACACGCCGAAAAGCAATCATTGCAGGTCTACTCATTCCGAGCCTTTCATACACCGTTTTAAAAGGATCAGAACTGGCGGCTGACCCGAGCGCCGAAAAAGATTGTGCTTGTGCCCCCATTGAGAACAACAATGAGTCAACCTGTGATGCCCCTGCTGGTTCAGCAACAACCGCAACCGCTTTGGCATGGAAACAACAAGGCGGCACGATTAACGATGCCAGTTGTGTCAACCGCACCGCCGTGCATGGCATTGTGCAAGTTAAAACCGAAGACGATATTCGGGCTGCCTTGCGATATGCCGCCGAAAAGCAACTGAAAGTGTCGATTGCGGCAGTGCGGCATAGCATGGGCGGTCATGCCTTCCATCGCAATGGCGTGGTGCTCGATATGATGCAATTTAACAACATGAGCCTTGACGCGCCCAACAAATTGCTCACAGTGCAAAGCGGGGCCACTTGGCACAACATTCAAAATTTTATTCACCCCAACTATGCGGTCAAAGCCATGCAGTCAAGTGATATTTTCTCAGTCGGAGGCTCGGTATCGGTCAATGCGCATGGCATGGATCATCAAGTAGGGGCTGTTGGTCGCACCATTCGCTCGATGCGCGTGATGTTGCCAGATGGCTCGATTAAAACTGCCAGCCACAACGAAAACCCTGAATTGTTCAACCTCGTGCTGGGTGGTTATGGCTTATTTGGCATTTTGCTCGATGTCGTGTTAGAAATCACCGACAACACCATTTACCAAGCCAAACGCCGCTATATTAATGTGCAAGATTTTCCGGCGTTGTTTCAAAGCGAAATTGTTAACGACAAAAAGCTCGGGCTATTTTATGGGCATTTGTCCACCTCACCCGGCTCGCTTTTGCGTGAAATGATTTTGTATTTATATGAGGCGCAAACTATCGGCGAAGCAGATATTCCGCCTTTGCCCAATGTATCGGGCGAACAATTGCGCCGTTTCACGCTCAATTTCGCCAAACTTGGCCCCATCCCGGCCCGCCTAAAATGGTTTGCCGAGAAAAATATTGAGCCGCATATGGAAACATGCTCAGTAAAACCACGCAGCCAAGCACTGACCGATGGCGAAGCGTGTTTGGTAGCCCGCAATGAACCCATGCACGACTCGGTTAATTACCTAAAAAACAACCTTAAGGGCGAAACCGATATTTTGCATGAATATTTCATCCCACGTGACAGGCTCATTGCGTTTGTCGATGGCCTGCGTGAGGTTGTCATTCGCCGCTCGGTCAATTTGCTCAATGCCTCGGTGCGAGTGGTGCATCGAGAAGATAACTTCCTCAGTTACGCCCCGCAAGATGCATTTTCGATTGTGCTGTATATCAATCAGCAAACCGATGCCGCCGGGCACGCCAAAATGCGTTTGGTCACCGGTGAATTAATCGACCTAGCGACGCGGCTGGGGGGGCGATTTTTCTTGCCCTATCAATTGCACTATACACCACAACAACTCGAAGCCTCATATCCTCAAATTCGCCAGTTTTTTGCCGCCAAGCAAAAATATGACCCGCAAGGCCTGCTGACAAACACATGGTATGAAAAGTATCGTAGCATATAGATGCCACAAGCTGAAACTAAAATTTTCGCCGATTTCACGATCTATCGCCCACAGCTACGCTGTGGGCGATAGATCATGAAATCGACTCTTCATCTTTTAATCTTTTAGGAAGTTGCTTTAGCGATCTCGGCATGATGTCCTTAGACGATTAAACCTTCGCTAACATCTCACGGATGACGACATTACGCGAGGCATCGAGAAAATCTTCAAACTCGAGCGTATAGCCTTCGGGGTCGAAGGCCATAAACCCGCGCACACCGATGGCATCATGTTGCTTGAGCGGCTTAAAAATGGTCACGCCATTGGCTTGCAAATGGGCATAAATGCCATCTAAATCGCTCACCACAAACCCAATGATGACGGGTTTAATCTCATTTGGCTTATGCGTGCCGTGTTCGCCATCGACCAACCCGATGAATGAATGTGGGGTCATTTGGTAAATTTTGCACCAACCCTGATCCACTGCCAGCTTTAAGCCCAAAATACGCTCGTAAAAATCGCATGAGCGTTGCAGGTCTTTGTGATAGGTAAAAATAACATTGGCTTTTGGATGAAAATTTGACATAGCACTATTCTAGAGCACATTCTGCACCGCTCAGAAATCGGGTTTCTTCCAGAAACCCGATTTCTAATTGCGCGTAAACGCCCCCAACGGTATCCACTGATCAACCGCGCCTGTCACTGCCCAACGTTGCCCGGTTTGCGGGTCATACACCCCCACAAACACGCGATACTCGCCACGCGGCAAAACCGCCAGCCCACTCACCGTCAATCCATCACGCACGACTTCGCCATCAGACCACACCTCACTGGGGTATGCGCCTCCACGCATCGGGCTATCAAACTGCGCCACCAATTTGCCTTGCGCGTCGATCACATGCACAAACACAGTGGCGGGGGGCAAGGCATTTGCCTTGGCCTGCCACGTCAACGTCAGCGCTAGCGTATCACTTAAAACCTGACGCTGACTGTCAATCAGATCAATCGTCCCTTTCGTGCCATTGGGCGCGGTTAATTGCGCTTGTGGCACGGCCTTGCCAGCCATTAAAATAGGGTTTGGCCCCACCGCCACCGCACCTACTTTGGGGGCGGCCTCGGGCGCAATCAGGGTTTGGCGGGTTTGTGAATCGAGCCAATTGAGGCGAAAAGTGACGCGAGTGGCCTCGGCATCGCCGACCGACACAAACACGGTTTGGGCAAACGTATCGCCCGCCCGCCAGCGGCTGCTGGGAAATGTGCCATCGCCCGGATGCACCTGAGCGCTGCGCCCCAGTGAGCGCCCATTTGCCTCAAACGCCTCGACATTCAGCACATAATCGGCGGTCACCGGCTTGATCACCCGCCAATACAGCGTGATGGGGGCAAATGTGCCCGCCGCGACTTTGGGCTGCGGCTGGCGATAGCCCAACAGTTGAATGGCATCACCGAACACAAAGGGCTGCGCCACTTGCATCGTGGTCGGCATGGCCACTGCATCGAGCAAAGTAGGTGGGCGATACATCGGCGCAAGCACCAAAAACGGGGTCATCAAGGCCGTCCACGCGATGCCAGCCGTCACATATAAAGTACTGATGCGCCGCAACCAAGCTGGCAACGCCGCCAACCCCGTTGCAATGAGCAAACACAAGGCGCTGAGGGCTGGCATGTAATAGCGCCCGATCATGATGGTGTAATCGGCATAATAAGCCGCCCGCACAAAGGGGGCCGCCACCACACAGGCCAAGCACAACCAAAGAATTTTGGATTTTAGATTTTGGATTTTAAATTTTCTCGCGCCGCCTCTAAAATCAAAAATCAGCCCCAACAGGCATAGCCCCCAACCCAGCAACGCCGCGTGATACCAGCTATCGGGCAGGCTCATTTGGGCATGGCCCCAGCCAAACAATCCATAGGTGGTGCGAAAAATCATGGCGGGCAAATAGCTTTGCAAGGCCTCGACCAAGGCACGCAGACGGTCGTAAGAGCGGGGTTGCTCGGCCACTGTGTGGGGAGCATAAGGGTTGAATGCAGTGCTGATAAATTCGATGGCACTACTGACCTGTTTGGTGATGCGCCCTTGCGAAGCCAACACCCCCACCCCGCCCAAGATCACCACCCCCAGCAACAGCGCCAACACCACACGGCGGTTTTGGGCCACAAATTGCATTAACGCCACCCGCCGTTGCAACGCAATCGACAAACACACCAGCCCGGCAAACGCCACCAACGACAAACCACTGTCTTTGGTGAGTAACGCCAACACCAAAGACAACCCCAGCCACAACAAATTGGGCAAATTGGGCAAATTGCGCACCCGCAACACCCGCCACAATACCAGCGCCCCCATCACCCCAATCCCAACATCATTCGTAATCGCCCCGCTCAAATGCAAAAACATCGGCCAACAAGCGTAAATGAAGGTGGGGATGAGGGTGGCTGGCGAGTGACAAGTAGCAAGTGGCAAGTGGCGAGTAGTTGATTGCTCACGCTCAACTCTTGATTCTTGATTCTTGATTCTTGATTCTTGCGCCGCCAAAAAGGTGAACAGCACGCCCAAGGTGCTGATGAGGGCCGACATCAGCCGCCCAAGATGCAGCGCCAGCGCCGTACCGCGCAGGGGCAGGCGATCATGCTCGATGTCTGGCACGACCATGATGCGGCTGCCGAGCGCAAATTGGGGTTGCAGATTGTCAGACGTATCGACGGCGGCAATGGCTAGCGCCACCGGCAGATAATAGAGCGGCGGCTGCCGCCCCTGCACAAGCTCATCGCGCCCGGGCAAACGCCAATGCGCCGCCACATAACGCGCATACGCATAATGCCCCGGCTCGTCATACGAGCCAAAAATGGGGGTGGTGAATGAGTAGAGCGCCGCCAATGCAAAATGCAGCAGCATGATGAGGGCAAGGGGAAATTTAAACAATTCGTAATTTCATTACTTGCATAGTTGGTTACTGCGTTCGGTAGGCAACGCCATATATAACGCATCGCCTTGAATACGTTCGCCACCAGGGCCACGCAAGGCCAACCGTGCGCCGTTGGTGTAATCATACACACCCAATGCCAAGGTGTAAATATCGCTAGCGCTACGATTGGCAGACAAAGACGGCGGCAACGCCAAGATGCGGCGATCGAGCACCGTTTTGTCGGGGCTGGGCAAGGCTTGCAGTGGCAACAAACCACCGATCAAGGCCCCATCGGCCTGCACCAGTTTGGCCTCGTTGCTGCCCAACACCTGCGCAAACACCGACAAAGTGGGCGCGAGCGCTGCGCCGGTTGGGCTGAGCCGTCGCCAACGGGTTTCGAGCAGCCAACCTTGGTCACATGGGGTGAGATTAACCCGCATATCAAGCGCATCTGCTAGCTGAAAACCGGCCTCACGCTGATCGCGGGTGGCTTCGACCCCACCCAGCCAATCGGTGCGCAAACTGTCACTGAGATAGCGCGTCCACAAAACAGCCTCATATTGCCCGACCTGCGCCGCCAAACCTGCCACCTCGATCTCAGGGCCGATCACTTTATGGTCATAAGGCAAGGTTGGGCGAAATGACAAACTGGGGCTAACCGTATTGACCGTGACGGCGCGGCCTGTGTTGGCTAAGGCAAAGTCGCTAGGCTTAACATAACTGGCACTCAATTGGGCGATCTCGGCCCCCAAGGGGAAACGCCGAAAAGGCGGCGACACCCATTCGGGCAGATCGAGCGCCAAAATTCGGCTGGCGGGGGGCAATTGGGCGGCCCGCGCCGCCACTGCAAGCACCGGCGCACTGGCCCGCACATGCAAGGCAATTTGCTCACGCGCATGGATAAAGCCGATCAGCCCGATCAAGCCAGCCAAAATACCATAAACACCCCAGGTTGGCAATGAAGGAGTGAGGGCCAATTGGGCGGGCTTTTGCTCGGTATTGCGGTTGCCGTCGTGTAAATCAACCACCACCGCGATGAAGGCCGCCCACAACAAGGCTGCACCCGGCAAAGCCGCGTAATAGACACGGGGGGCATGATGCACATAATCGACCGACAAACGCAACACGGCGGGGGCGATGCCCAACAGATATAAACCCAAGCCCAGCAACATGAGATAGCGGCGGCGGGTAAACCATGTGAGCAAGGCCAACAACAGTGGCAATAAAATGGCGGCCCATGCCACATAATCGAGTTGCAACGCGTCCTCGCGAATGGGGAAGGTATCACCAAAAGGCATGGGCCGCAACAACACCGACACTGGGTAAACCAGCGGCTGCGAGGCATAGAGCAAACGCCGCGCAATATCATCGCTGCTACTGGCGGTCAATGGCATATACTCTGGCGCAGTGCCTTTGGGGATGAGGCCGTAAACGGCAAAATAGACCCCGCACCACAATACCATCAACAGCGCCAATCTGAGGTGGGAGGAATTGGGGTTTGGGGGATGGGGTTTGGGGGTTAGGGTTTGGGGATTAGGGATTTCAGCGGCGCTTGTCGCCAATTCCTCTGTATTCTCTATTCTTGATTCTTGGTTCTTGGTTCTTGACTCTTGACTCTTATAAAATGCCACCACCACACAAAAACCGCCGACAACCAAGGCCACTTCGTTTGACCAAAACCCCATTAAGGCTAACAATAAGAGCGGCAACAGCACTTTGGGGGCAAAGGGCGCGGCAGTCGACGCACCATTGGCCCCATTCACCCCAGCCGCCAGTAAAAAACGCCACAGCACCCACAACATAAACAACAAGGCCATTTGATGATTTAAGCCCGTAGCCAAGCCGACGGCCTGCACGGCGAATGGGTTGAGCACAAACAAACACGCCACCGTCAGGGGCAAAAAGGTATCGACGGGGCGACAAACGCCGCTGGGCGCTAGCAATAATTGTGAGATGCGCAGCACAAAATAGCCGTTAAGCGTATGACAGACCAGCGCCAATAGGTGCATAAACAGGGCAGCATTCGCGCCAAACAAAATGGCTATTTTGTAAATGGCGATGAGCAAGGGGCGGTAATACCCATGATCGCCGGTGCGGATAAAGACATCTAACCAAGTATAGTCATGTGCCAAACGGGCCTCCCACGCTGCATCATAAATGAGGGGGATGGACAGACTGGGCGCGTATGCGATGAGCACCAGCAGCACGATCAACAGTATCGAACATGCCGTTGAATATTGTCGAAGCCATTGCCGAATTTGCATGGGCTAATCTTACCTTGTGCGCTCATGTGCGTTGGCATTACTCGCATTAAGTTAGGACTTAC
>JAGWYZ010000205.1 GCA_018969115.1 Chloroflexota bacterium
GGCATCAAACACCCGAACATGATTCATGGCTTAATATAGCCGAATGTGGTTTATCCATATTATCGCAGCAGTGCCTCAATCGGCGTATTCCGCATATACGGGCACTTATCAATGAGGTGGCGCTTGGAGGTGGCGCTTGGGAACAAGCCAGCAACGCAAAAACACACGAAATTGATTGGCAGTTTATAACTCACGACACACGTATTGACTTAAAACGTTTATGGCCAATTTTATCGTTATTTACTTGATATACAAAATTTGGATAAGGTTCTAAGAACTAAGTTAACTAATTACCAGAGGGAAAATAGAGGAAATGAATTATCAGAAGATGCTCCCAACGGGATTCGAACCCGTGTTTTGGCCTTGAAAGGGCCGCGTCCTAGTCCACTAGACGATGGGAGCTTGATATTATAATTTTACCATAGCCTTTTTAGGAAATGTGGCCATGGCGAAATTTTTAACATTCAATTTTGTCGAAATTTGCTTAAACGCGGGTGCCCTTGTGGTTTACCACCCAAATTCAATGTAAAGACATTTGACGTATGATGTATCATCATGACTTGAGAATGGCTATCATCTATGCAATCACTAATCAAAAAGGTGGCGTGGGCAAAACGACCACCGCCGTTAACGTCAGTACTTTTTTAGCGGCAGCTGGCAAACGAGTGCTGTTGCTAGATATGGACCCCCAAGCGAATGCTAGCAGCAGCTTAGGGATTAATCGCGACAAAATCGAGGTATCGAGTTATGATGTCATTTTGGGCGATGCTTCGGCGGCACGGGCTGTACTGCATAATAACAAACTCAATTTATCCATTATTCCAGCGGTGTCGGCCTTGGCCGCCGCCGAAATTGAGTTAGTTGGGCAATTAAACCGTGAGCGGATGTTATACAATGCATTAGCAGGTGAATTGCCCAAGTATGACTATGTCATTATCGACTGCCCCCCTTCGTTGGGTTTGTTGACCATTAATGCGCTCACTGCATCGAATGGCGTGATTATTCCGGTGCAATGTGAGTATTTGG
Organism: Chloroflexota bacterium; assembly: GCA_018969115.1. GTDB lineage: Bacteria > Chloroflexota > Anaerolineae > J036 > Brachytrichaceae > AQU-03. The sequence goes on from JAGWYZ010000205.1 coordinate 1,027, forward strand.
CACTTGAAGGGCTAACCTTACTTAACCGAACGGTGCATTTGGTGCGACAACGGCTTAACCCAACACTCGAAATTCGTGGGTTGATCATGACCATGTATGACAGCCGTACAGCATTGGCGCAACAAGTGGTTGCCGAAGTTGGAAAATTCTTTGTTGGCAAAGTATTTGCTACGCATGTGCCGCGTAGTGTGCGCCTGAGCGAAGCCCCAAGTTATGGTCAGCCAATTATGACCTATGCGCCTAATTCATTGGGTAGTGTGGCTTATTCAAACATTACCAAAAACATTATTGAGCAAGACTCAATGAAGGAAGCACCAACAGAAAATCAGTAAGTGCAAAGTGCAAATTGTTGTTTTTACTTTCTACTTTGTAATTTACACTTCTTAATTAATTTTTAAATTATGGCTCGACCAAGTGGCCTCGGACGCGGTTTAGACTCGCTTATTCCCGGCGCAAGTGATTTTGCGCGTAACAATGAAGACCCGCGCATACAGCAGCCAACACGCCCCACCACCGTTCCCTCAGCTTTAGACCCACGTCCAGTTGGGCAAATAGAGGTCGCAATCGGCGATATTCAACCCAATCCCAAACAGCCACGCAGTGAAAAGGGGATGGCGCAGTCGCCGTTGAATGAATTGGCTACCAGTATTCGTGAACATGGCATTATTCAGCCGCTGATTGTCAGGCGCACCGATGGCCCGGGTTTGCCATATACTTTAGTAGCAGGTGAACGCCGTTGGCGGGCGGCACAATTAGCGGGGCTGCAACAGGTGCCAGTGGTGATTAAAGATATCACTTCTGGGCAAATGCTCGAAATTGCCTTGATCGAAAATATTCAACGGCATGATTTGAATGCGCTGGAAGAAGCACAAGCTTATCAACAATTGATGCACGAATTGGCGCTGACACATGAGCAAGTAGCAACGCGGGTGGGCAAGAGCCGATCTGCCATTTCAAATACCATGCGTTTACTCGAATTACCTGATCGTGGACAACAATTATTGATTGAAGGCAAAATTAGTGAAGGCCATGCCCGCGCTATTTTGGGATTAAAGGTCGCCGAGGATCAACTTATCACATTGGAGACGGTGCTTGCTGATGGTCTCTCGGTGCGTCAAACTGAAGAATTGATACGTCGTATTAACGAAAAGCAGACCACACCGCCTAAGCCAGTAGAAAAGCCCGAAAAATCGAAGGATACGAAGGTGTTTGAGTCAAAATTACGTGGGGCACTGGGCACAAAAGTATCACTGAATCGCAATCGTAAAGGTGGCAAAATCATTATCGAATTCTTCTCTGATGAAGAATTTGAATCGATTTACGAGCATATTGTTCGTGATGCTAATTAATTTTCGCCAAAATCACGCATCCTCTATGTCCTACAGAAATAGAAGATACGTAATTTTGGCGAAAATTTATTTGATTGCAACTGTATATTGAGGCAATATCGCACGGTATGCTAACGCCGCAGCAAAGGTAAATAAAGGCTGTAATTTTGGGCGATGGTGGTGACTTCGGTAGCGATTAATTCGCCAGTTTCAGAGTTAACAAAGGCGTTAATTCGCACCGATTGGCCCTCGCTGAGCGAAGCACGTTGATCATTGATGACTGTGCTATCGGCGATAACGTAAGCAGTATTTCCGACATACCATGTTTCATTACCTGCGGCAGCTTCAGCATCGATCAATGATGTGGCGAACGATGTTTTGCCAAATGCCAAGCGGCCTAGGCCGGTGTGCTCACCCGTGCCGGGCGGGCGCAAAGTCTCAATGCTGATGGCAAGTTTACGTGCATTATTAGTGCGATCGGTAATAAAACGCACTCGCACAAAGGCCCCCGGGCCAACCACCCCGTTGGTTTCAGAGATGCGCGCTGTTTCGCTAACGGCAAAAGTTAGCCCACCGATCACCCAATCACCAACCAAGCCATCAACAGGCACACTTTGCACAAAGCCAAAATAACGGGCTTGCAAATTGGCTGATGGCGGGTCGCAATCCGTTACGCGGCGAATATTGGTCGCAACATTCACTTCGCCCTCGCGGCGGTAATTGGCTTCGGCGCAATTTCCCGTCAGCAAATTGGGTTCGACTCGTGTTTGCGCAGTGACACTTAGCGTAGCACTAGCAATGACCCAAGTGCCATTAATGGTGGGGGACACTGGGCGCGATTCAATCAGCCCGCGCACTTTGGCGTTGGGTAAATTGGGTTCAGGGCGATGGTATGCCTCAATCTTTTTAGCCAACAATGTGTCATCGGGCTGGCGTAAAAATTCGACCTCGGCGGTTAGCCCAACACTAAAGGGCTGGCCCGATAATATGGTGCGGCTAACAACATTAAAATTCAAATCACCAATCGTCCATGTGCCAAGCAAATCGATTGTGTCTGGCAATTGTTGAATGACCCCAAAAGCTTTTTGAATCCGTTCCTCAGCTTCACATTCATGACTGCGGTCGCTTTCAATATTGAGCATCACACGGTCGGCATCGCGCTGGGTATAAATGACGTGGGCACAAGTGCCAATTTGTAATGCGCCATTGTGGCGATCAAAGCGTGTTAAAAACTCAACTGCACTGTAATTCACGCCATTAATGACCCATATGCCAATGAGTGAGCTGACGGGGGTTGAGTTGATGATACCCCGTGTGTTAAACACAGTTTGGCTGACCGGCAAGGTCGGGCGAGGTGTAACCGTGCCCGTTGGAGGGGCAACCGTGGCGGTAATGGGCGCACCAAAATTTCGGCAGCCATCTTCGCGCTCTACTTCTTTGGCAATGAGGCCCGATAGTTGTGGGCGATACACCACTTTGACGCACTCATTTATATTTGGTGGGGGCACTGGCAATTTGGTTTCATTATTCACCACCACACCCAAATGCCCGATCACCCATAAACCAAGTGTGCTGGTCGCTGGTTTTGATTCAACAAGACCCAAATGACGCAACTCAACGACTGGCAACGTAACGGTGGGTTGTGGCCCCAGGGGCGGCAATGTTGCGGTAATGATGGGGTTATTACACGTCTCGCGCCGCTCAATGCTGCGGGCAATAAATTGCCCATTCTCAATAATCCCCTCAACTTTGACACAATTATTCAGGTTAATGGGCAAATTTTGAAACCGGGTTTGCGCCGTAGCTTGAAAACTGAGGTCGCCAATCAGCCATGTGCCAACATTGCCGCCTTCTGGTTTGGCTTTTACAATGCCGATATAGCGAATTTCGCTAGCCTCTAACACCAATGGTTCAATTGGTGCTGCCGTAACAGCCGTGAGATGTGCAAAAATCACGAGTGGGATCATGGCCAATAATGTAATAGCGATAAAAACCCCTAGTTTTTGCACGATGCGTTGTGAATGAGAGATGAGTTGTGGCATGATGTTTCCTTATAAAGTAAAAGTCGGCTTGCATCATGAAATCTGCATGAGAAGATTCTCATGATCAAGTTTAGCGATGACTCACACTGGGCTGCTAAAATCCACACTAAAAATTTAGCCCTTTGTGTGTAACGACTTATGCTTACCGAACAATCTGTCCTATCCGCGTTATCGCGCGTTATTGAACCTGAGTTACATCGTGATCTTGTCAGCCTTAATATGATTAAAGACCTGAAGATCACGGGAAATAATGTCACTTTTGCAATTGAACTTACCACCCCAGCTTGCCCATTAAAAGATGTGATGGAACGGGCATGTAAACAAGAGCTTAACAAAGTGCCCGGCATGGGCAAAGTTACAGTCAACTTTACCAGCAATGTCGGGGCCAATGCCCGTATGCGTGGGGCCATGCTCAATGTGCCCTTTAAAAATATCATCGCCGTTGCTTCGGGCAAAGGCGGCGTTGGCAAAAGCACCGTCTCGGTTAATTTAGCCTTGGCGCTGGCCAAAGAAGGGGCCAAAGTCGGCTTGCTCGATAACGATGTTTATGGGCCAAACGTGCCATTGATGTTGGGACTGCCTACCGCCGAATTGATGCCCGACGGCAAGCAAGTGCGCCCATCGGTATTTCAACAAGATGGCAAATTGATCCCCCATGAGGTTTTTGGCATCAAGGTCTTTAGCATCGGGTTTATGTATCCGCCAGAAGCGCCCTTAGTTTGGCGTGGCCCTATGTTGCATACCGCCATTCGCCAGTTTTTTCAAGATGTGGCATGGGGTGATTTAGACTATTTGGTTATCGACATGCCACCCGGCACCGGCGATGCCCAATTATCATTGGCCCAAGCTGCCCAAGGGGTGATGGGTGTCATTGTCACCACCCCACAACTGGTATCAATGGGCGACGCACTTAAAGGCCTAGCCGCATTCGAACAAATGAAGGTGCCGATCATCGGGGTGGTTGAAAACATGGGGCCATATATTGATGCAAAAACAGGGCAAAAAGTGGCTTTGTTTGGCGAAGGCGGTGGCGAGCGGCTTGCTAAGATGAAGAATACGCCCTTTCTTGGCAGCGTGCCTTTAGATGCAGCAGTGCGCATCGGTGGCGATAGCGGGCGACCAATCGTTGTTGCCGACCCAACCTCAGAAACAGCCAAACGTTTTGGTGAAATTGCCCGCCAAGTTGCAGCTCGCGTCAGCGTATTAAATTTTCAAAGCGGTGGGTTTATTCCCATTTCGATTATTAATTAAATTAAAGCAAAAAAGTTTCTTCCAGAAACCTCTTAGCTCTAATGTTAATATTTGATTGTAAAATGAATTTATGCCTAAATCACTATCTATTCGTGCCCTTAGGGGCACGAATAGATAGTGATTTAGGCATTGTGTCTTTTATCTTCCACCTTTAAAATAAAGCCATCAGGTTTCCAAAAGAAATCTGATGGCTAAAGCATCGTTATGGCGCTTATTTTTGTATATGGAACCTTGCGGCGCGATGGCTCACGCCCAATCCCTTTATTATTTTCGGCAGCTGAATGGGTGGGCAACGGCACAATACGCGGCAGTTTGTTTGATTTTGGCGCATACCCAGGGTTGCAGTTAGATGATGGCGGGGTCGTTATCGGTGAGGTCTATCAGGTAACAGCAGACATGATGACAACGATGGATGATATCGAGCGCTATGATGCCAATGATTGGAACGGCAGCTATTATTGGCGCAAACCCATTCGCGTCCAGCTTCACGATGCCAGCATAATTATGGCTGAAGTTTATGAGGTTAACCCGCGTTATTTTAACTGTATTCATCAAATTGAGTCGGGTGATTGGATTCACTATGCCCAAACAAAAGGCGAATTGCCCGATGAACGCTGGCCCGATGAGCAACCCATTGCCAACAAAGTGCGTTAATAACGCTTGCAAATTTTATTGTTACAATTTCTAATCCCTAATGACAGACCTTACGCCATTACCCGTAATGACACAACCCGCTAAGCCACCAACACCCCTCAAAGATATTTCTATTTTTGATTTGCCAGAATGGACTGGCGAAGTGATTCCCCTTGAGTTAAAACAGGATGACGCTTTTGCCGGTGTGCGGTTTCAACCTGTCAGCAAAATTTACCATTACCGCACCGATGGCTTTGATGGCCTAAAAGTGAATGATTGGGTGATTGTTGATACGGCTCGCGGCAAACAAATGGCCCAAATTGCCACCTTAAAGCCCCCCAAAGATAAAGGTTCAATGGCTTTTCGCCGCATCGAACGCCGCGCTACAGGGCGCGATATGGCGACCCGCCATTATTATGAAAATAAAGAGCTAGAAGCCATGATTGCCTGCCGAGCCGAAGCCTCGGCGCTACAATTACCGATTAAAATCGTAAAGGCTGATTACAGTTTTGATGGGCAAACCTTAACTTTTAACTTTTCAACCATCGAAGATAATGTCGAAGTTGATGTGCGCCAATTGCATGAGGCCATGAGCCATTTGTATCAAGCGCGGGTTGAGCTACGGCAAATTGGCCCACGCGAAGTCGCCAAAATTTTGGGCGGCATGGGGGCGTGTGGGGTCGAAGAACGCTGTTGCTCAAAATTTCTCAGTGAGTTTAGCCCAATCTCGATTAAACATGCTAAAGAGCAAAATATTAGCTTAAACCCCACCGATATTACCGGCATGTGTGGGCGCTTGCGTTGCTGTTTAATTTATGAATATGAGCAATATGTTGAGGCGCGTCGTTATTTGCCGAAACTTAAGTCGATGATTGGCACACCCCAAGGTATTGGCAAGGTGATTGAGCTTTTGTCTTTGCGTGATTCGGCAAAAGTGCAATTAACCAATGGCGAAATTCGCCGCGAGGTTGTCTTTCACCGCGAGCAATTGGTGCCTTTAGAAGAATATCAACGATTGCAAGAAAAAGCCATCAGTGGCAAATGTGACAAACACGAAGGAGGCGGTTGTGATTGTGGGCGCGATAAATCGGCCAAAGACAAGACCGAAATTCAAATCCAGCAAGATTCGTTAAGCGCCATTGAACCCAAATCGCCCAAATCGCCCATGCCTCGCCCAGAGCACCGCCCACCACCTGAACGTAGGCCGATGCCAGAGCGAAGACCAGAGCCAGAGCGCCAACCGCCCAAAAACACAATCGCCGATGGTAATGAAGAAATTGAGGTAGTGAGCATGGCCGAAGAACTTGGCTTAGAACCATTACCCCCACGCGATACACGGGCACGAGGCGAGCATGAAGGTAATAAGCGCCCGCAAACTAATCGTGACAATGATCGTGGTGCAAATGATCGCAATCGCAGTGATCGTAACCGTGAGCCTCGTGCACGCAATGAAAGGGGGCCAGATGCGGGGCATAGGCAAAGACGAGATGAGCGGGGGCCAGATCAGCCTCATGCCTCTGGGCCAAACACATCTAATACATCCCCCGAAGAAAGACAAGAACGTCGTAAACCGTTACGTCGTCGTTCTGAATAAACCTAAGAGAGTGTTTCTTAAATCAAAATTCACTTTTTTGTCAGCTGAAATTACGTGGTTTTATCAAATCAGAGAGCATATTTAGACAAAACGAATGCCGAAATCACTATCTCAGCGTTGTTATGGGGCGGCAAAGCCGCCCCATAACAA
>JAGWYZ010000206.1 GCA_018969115.1 Chloroflexota bacterium
CTTTGCTGGGTTTTTCACCTAAAGTGTCAATCTAACTTTGTGGCTTTTTGAACCATGCCGTACTTTTTTTTAAATTTTTGCTTTTGTGGCTTTGATATTTACTTTGTTTCATCAAATTGGAGGGCGCATTTAGATAAAACGAATGCCAAAATCACTATCTCTTAATGTTGTCATAGGGCAGCAAAGCGGCCCTATGACAACATTAAGATCGTAGTTTTGGCGAAAAACTATTTTAATAAACAGAGTTTTGGTGCTTTTGTTGATTTCATAATGCTTTTGCAGAGCATAGCTTGGCAAGACATCATAAAATGGGCACATCATATTTTTGAAATGGGCGTATGTTGATAGTTTTGTAATCGCTCTAGCAAGCTGATGGGATCATCATCATCGAGAATGAGCGCCCGATGTGGTGGCTTGACAAAGCCTGCTGCGACAACATGATCGAGATATGCTAAAAATGGCGTATAAAAACCGGCAATGTTGAGCAGCCCACATGGTTTTTGGTGATACCCCAATTGCAGCCAAGTCAGCGCTTCAAAAAATTCATCATAAGTGCCAAAACCGCCGGGCAGGGCAATAAACCCATCGGCGAGCTTCATCATCAAGGCTTTACGCCCGTGCATATCGCTCACCAAATGTAATTCGCTCAGCCCTTGATGGGCAATTCCGTTGGCGCGTAGCGAATGAGGCAGCACGCCGATCACGTACCCACCTGCGCCCAATGCGGCATCGGCCAACAAACCCATTAGTCCATCATTGCTGCCGCCATACACCAGCGTTAGTCCACGCTGGGCAATTAACCCACCTAGCCGTTGGGCAGCTTGGGCATAGCGTGGGTCATTGCCTAATGATGAACCTAGGTAAACGCAAATTGCTTTCATAAGCGTGTTGAGTGTCCAAAAGTGCTAAGTGCTAAGTGAAAGCCACTTAGCACTTTTTACTCTCCTTTTCCGGGCACAATGTGGCATTTTCGGCAACGGGCTTGGTAGCTTTCGCTGGCCCCAATGACGATGAGCGGGTCGTGATAGTCGGCGGGGCGGCCATCGATGAGGCGTTGGGTGCGGGTGGCGGGGGCGCCACATTCGATGCAAATGGCATGTAGCTTGCTGACCTCTTCGGCTTGTGTCATCAAAATGGGCATGGGGCCAAATGGGTTGCCCCGAAAATCCATATCGAGGCCAGCGACGATGATGCGCTTGCCTTGGTCGGCCAATTGATTACAAATGGTGCAGATCGCGGCATCAAAAAATTGCACTTCATCGATGGCGATAACATCGGCATAAGGATTGGCTTGGACCAAAATGTCGGCAGCAGTTGAGACCGGTATTGCATCGACATGAGCGCCGCTGTGCGAGCTGACTTGCAACATGCCATAACGATTGTCGATAATGGGTTTAAAGACCTGAACTTTTTGGCGGGCGATCTCGGCGCGTTTGACGCGCCGAATGAGTTCTTCGGATTTGCCACTGAACATGCTGCCACAAATTAGTTCAATCCATCCGGTGCTGTGTTGGTATCTCATAACGGCCCCCGATTTTATCGTCGATTATGGGTGGCCCGAAACTAAATGTGCAAATTTGGCATTTTTTATAAGGGTCAAAATGATAATGGAATCGTCATTTTGAGCAAAGCTCGAAATGACAAATGTTAGGCAAAATGACGGTTTTACGCTTCCACTAACATTTCGACTCTAAGAGTATGTTTCTTAAATCAATTTCTACTTTTTTGTCAGAACTAAGGCCAAAATGCCGGTCAACACGGCCCCAACTGGCGCAATGCTGCGCCATTGGGTTGTGGCCTAGGCTGACAGCTGACGATATTGGCATCGATACGCGCCATGAGCTGGTGCTGTATTTTGGATTTGGGTGTTACTGTCTCGGCTAGCTCGGCAAACGATGCCACAATTGCGCGTTCTCCGGCTAATTTGGCGCGTAGTTGGGGTGATTTTTATAACTCAAGCTCAAACAAAGGTTATTTGTTCGTCAGCATCAAGCGCATTGAGCACATAAAGGGTAATTTTATCTTCTATGTTCACAATGTTCACAATTTTGTCCCTATGTCGACCAGCAATTCACTCATTTTTGCAATGGCTAGTTGAGCGCGTGTATGGACTGTGCCCAGTGCTTCATTTAGCTTGCGGCGAAAACCTTTGGATAGCGATATACGATACTTATTATACACCTAATCTTGGCAACGCACGGTTAGGTCGATTATCGAAGGTGGGTATGACGGGTGGGTTGTTTGCTCGCAATTGGTTAATTTCAATAATGGCACGTTCAAGTTGGGCATCGACCCCTGCCGCCCAATCGTGCGGCAAATTGTCGATGACAATATCTGGCTGTGCGCCAAAATTTTCAATCTTCCAGCCCACATCGCTAAACCAACCGGCAAATTCGGGTTGGCTTACCCCGCCGCCATCGATCAAGCGCCGATAGCCCGAAATCCCGATCACCCCGCCCCAAGTGCGGGTGCCGATGACCGGGCCGAGCTTCATCAGTTTAAAGGCGTGCGAAAACATATCGCCATCCGAAACCGCATGTTCGTTGGTAATCGCCACCATCGGCCCCGACAGTGAATAAAACGGGTAGGGGGTGGGGATTTGACCCCAGCGTGACACATCGTAACCCAAACGCCGACGTGATAGTTTTTCTAAAATGAGCTGCGACACATGGCCACCTTGGTTATGCCGCACATCCACAATCAGCGCCTCGCGGTCAACCTCGGCCAAATACCCGCGATGAAACTCGGCGTAGCCATGCGCGTTCATGTCTGGAATATGCAAATACCCACAACGGCCTTGGGTCGCCTCATACACTCGCGCACGATTGGCCTCGATCCATGCGCGATAACGGGCGGGGCGATCAGTTCGCAACGCCCGCACCATCACCACCCGTGGGCTTTTGACTTTTGCTGCATTTGCTGTCGCTGGCTCAGCTTTTTGCATCTCTGCTTCCGCCTTTTGATCTGATGCTTGCCCCTCGTTGCTTGCTTCTGGGCTTTCGCTTCTTATTTCTTGATTTTCACTCTCGCCTATAACCAGCGTCACCTCATTGCCTGCCTGATGCACAAGGCATAGCTCTGGGCTAATGTCGCGGCTGAGGCGTTGCCCATTCACCTGCAACAAAATATCGCCCACTTTCACATTAATGCCAGCCCCAGCCAACGGTGAATCGGTTTTGGCATCCCAACTGTCGCCCCGCACAATTCGCTGCACACGCCAACCTTCGGCATTCGCATCCCATTCAAAATCGGCCCCCAAATAACCTTGGCTGTAATGGGGCGGCCAGCGTGTGTCGCCGCCCCATGCATAAGCGTGTGATGTGCCCAATTCGCCTTGCATCTCCCACATCAAATCGGTAAATTCGCTGCGGCTGCTGATGCGATCGACCAACGGCAAATAGCGGTTATAGACCGCCAGCCAATCGACTTGCGACATATCAGGTGTCCAAAAATTATCGCGTTGTAGCCGCCACGCCTCACGAAACATTTGCTGCCACTCGGCTGGGGGGCTAACCGCCACCCGCACGCGATGCAAATTAATCCAGCCGCGTTTACGCGGGGTCGAGCCGCCGTCATCGGGTTTCTCACCGGCTTTAAACACCCGCAAGGCGTTATTTACCCGATACAAAATAGTGCTGCCGTCAGGCGTCACTTTAAAATCAGACACACCTGTTGCCAAAGTATCTTCACGGCGGTCCTCCAAATCGTAACATTCCAAATTTCCGCCCGATGCTTCATTGACACCCTCATTCCAATTGTTGGGGGCGCTATCTGAGGCGTAATAGGTATAAAGAACCTTTTTACCCTTAATGCCAGCAATGTTGCCATATAACCCTGATGCAACTGGAAACGCCATGATACGGGTATGAATGCCTGTTAAATCGATTTGCAATTTTGGTGCATCGGGCTTAGGCGCATTAGGTTTGGTGGCTTCGGCGCTGGGCGGGGCAACTTGGGCTTCGGCAGATGGCTCTTGGACTGGGGCCGATGTCGCCGTATTGGCTTCAGTGTCGCTGTCTGTTTCTGTTTGTGGCGATTCAGTCCCACTTGGCTCAGGCGTGGCTTCGGGGGGCGCTGGCGTGGTAGTGGTAGCGGTTTCGGGCTTCGGCTTAGCCTCCTCTTCGGTTTGGCCTTCGGGTGGCTGTGGAATAAATGGCGAGGGTAAATCTTGGCGTAAGGTGATCAAACAAGGTACTGTGCCGCGTGGGAAACTCAATTCAAAGTGCATGTGGTCATACACTGGGTCAAACAGCCGCCGCGATAAAAAGTATAAATATTTGCCAGCAGGGTCAAAGGCGGGGCGGGTGTCTTGCAAGACGGGTTGTGTAATTTGATGAATCGCGCCCGTTGCCGCGTGCCATAATTTGATGGCGCTCTTTTGCAACGAAATCGAACAGCCATAAGCCAGCCATTCGCCATCGGGCGACCAGTCAAACCCTTCGATGTGCCGCGCCAACCCGCGATCGATCACCTTAAGCTTCATCTCGTCTTCTTCAAAATCGAGCAGCATTAGCTCGTAGCGATGATTGGTGAAGGCAATTTGGCCCTTGCGCGGGTTGGCTTTCACGGCGGTCACGCGCCCAATATTTAAATTTTTGGCTTGTTCATTGGCCTTGTGCAAATAATCGGCTTGCTCGCTATTGAGCCAAGTGCGCGTATCACGCGGTACACCCACAAAGGCCTCTTCGCCGCCTTCATCACTAATCGCCAATATCACTTCGCCGTCGCCAATCCATGTTGGCAATCGGTAGCGCACACTAATATTGCTTGCGTCACGCTTATCAATTGGCCCTTCGCCGTGTTGGGTTACGGCGCCTTCAAAATTCCAAAAAGTAAACAATTTGCCGCGTGAGGTAATGGCCAATTGATTGCCATTGGGGCTAAGCGCATAATCTTGCAAATGCCATGTTGCATCGACAAACTTGCGGCTGCGTTGGGTTTGTGGCGAATAAAACGCCACCTTAACTTTACGGCTGGTGCGTTTTTCTGGCTCAAACACATATAAATCGGCCCCTGCATGATACACAATGCGTTCGCCATCGGTTTGGGCATACCGCACATAAAAATCGTTGTGTTCAGTGTGACGGCGCAGGCCTTTGCCATTGGGGGTACAAGAATAAAGATTGCCGACACCTTCGTGGTCTGAAATAAAATAAATACGGTTGTTGTTCAGCCACATCGGTGATGCCAAATTGCTGTCTAGCTCAATCAATGGCACAAATGTATTTTTTTTGCCGTTATTGATCCACAATCGGCCAGCCTGCCCGCCACGATAACGCTTCCATTTGGCTGGGTCACCGGTGTTTCGTCCCAATACCATCCCATTCTTGGGGCCAAGTGCAATGGCCCGCGCTGGGCCAAAATTGAGGCGGGTGGGGGTGGTGGGCTGTTTTAGATCGAGTGTATACAACCAATACAGCTCACTAAATGGCTGTCCGGCATCATTGCCAAAAATAATCTCGCCATTCGGTGTCCAGCCTGCCACCAAGGCGTTCATGCCATAATGCGTGAGGCGCTGCACCGGGCCACCCATGCTCGGCATCACATATACTTCTTGCTCACCTTCTTCATTGCCCACAAACGCCAGTCGTTGCCCATCGGGTGACAAGGCGGGCATCGACACCTCACCTAACCCTGAGGTGAGGCGGCGTGCGATGCCGCCTTGTGCTGATACGCACCATAGGTCATCTTCACATGCAAATATAATATTGCTTTGATGGATCGTGGGATAACGGTAATAGCCTTGAGGCATAGTATGCGGCTAATTATATGGAGATGCAAGATAAGCCTCCGGCGGAGGCGGGAGTGCCTAGGAAAATAGAGGCCGTGTATCAAGGCTTTCTTGCATGCCGTGCAATCATTTTTACCCGTTCATCGGCATCATTTAATGCTGAGCGCATGATGTTGAAGGCGTGAGCGCCGCCGATGTTATAAAGCGCAGAAATTGCGGCGAAACGCACTTCATTGTTTTCATCATTTAACGCATTCGCCAGTGCATTAATGGCTTTCGGGTCACCAATTAAATCTAACACCTCGGCGGCTTGTTTTCGGGCTTGCCAATGTGGGTGCTGTAACGCTTCGGCGAGCAAGTCAATGGCCGCACGCCCAAACTGTTCGAGCGCGGTATTGATCATTGATTGCAAAGTGTTGTTACGATGCCCCAACAGTTGAACAAGCGCTGGAATCGCACGACGATCACCGGTTTGACCCAGCGAAAAAGCCGCTTTCATTTGCACGGTTAAGTCAATATCACCCAACGCCATAATAAGATGGGGAACAGTATTTTGACTGCCAATCTTGCCTAGCACATGGGTGGCTTGGTGGCGAATGACGGCATCGCTGTCTGTCAGCATCTGCGCCAAGGGTTGTATTGCGTCATCGCCAAAACGCACCACCGCCCAAGTGAGGGTTTCGCGCACATAATCATCCAATTCAGCCGCTAACGCCGCTAATAATATGGGCAATGCGGCTAAATCCCCCGATTTGCCAAGGGTTAAGGCGGCGGTTACGCGCTGATTTTTATCTGGGGCTTGTAGTTGGGCCGCAAGCGTAGACAATGACTCACTCAAGATGTGCGAAATCTTAACACGAGGGTTTTTATCCCAATGCCGATTCCGCCAACCAGCAGTAACAACATGAGCACGAGTGTGACCCAATTGCCCAAAAATGCCTGACCGCCCACCACAGCCAACAGCCAATTAGGGAGTTGCATAGGCAAATTTAACATGCCAAGGCTTAGCCCTAAACCAGCAATATGTTCAAACGTAGCGTTTGGTTTTATACGCACAACATTCAAACACATTTCATCGCCTGTGCCTTCGCCCCATGTCAAATAACGGGCGTTGCGTTGCCCCGATGCAATGCCTTTGCTGTTATCCCAAGTGCAAGTGATACGCAAGATATCGCCTTTTTTAGCCGCAATCGGTTGCTCAAGTGAATAAGCTCCTTGCCAATTAAAATCCCATGCGGGCAGGTCTTGCAAGATGACAGGTTTGGCGCTATCAGGGTTTAGCACCACGCGCAAGCTTGTGCCTAGGGTATGCATATGCCCACCAATTTGCATAATATCGCCATCAAATGGCACCCGCCAATCACAGTCGCTCGTGGCCTGCTCAGCAGGCATCGCCGCATAATCTTTGATATTATGGCGGCAAGCTGTTAACAATAATTGGGCGATGCGTTGATCATTGGGGCTGCGTTGCGCTAAGGCAACCTCGCGGCGGCAAGCATCTTCGGTGCGCCCTGACGGGCAGGGTAATTCAACCGGCGCAAGCAAAGGCAACCCGCGTAATGGGGTCAATTTGGCATCGGCTGGCTCAATTTGTAAGACAACGCTGGTTTGATCTGGGTAAAAACCGGCAGCATAGTTATAGTGCATTTGCAATACAACCAGGCCACCCGGCGGCACAGGCACACCAGTGCCTTCACCTGCGGCCCAAGGTTTATTGCCCGGTACCCAAAAGCCAAGACTATCGCCAATAGCGCCCGGCCCGCTGCTCGATAGCTCAGTGCCGCCAAAACACTCGTAACCCGGCTGTGGGTCTTGGGCGATCTTGGTTTCGGCTTCGGCGCGGGCGCTCGCAGGCACTTGAAATATGATGACGTGATGAACCACACGCCGCTCACCGGGTTGCACTACGCTGTGGGTCACAAAACTGCCCTGCGGCAATTGTGGGTCGATTAAAAAACAGCGATAGTCATCTAACATTTTGCCCGACGGCTGATAAGGCGCTGGCATCGTTAACACACGGTCTTTGCGAATGGGGCTGCTAGCGGCAGCGGTGCTTTTTAGCCGTGTATCGAGGCTTTCTTGCACCGGCGCACCTGCTTTTACCCAATTCAAAATGGTATCTAACTCG
>JAGWYZ010000207.1 GCA_018969115.1 Chloroflexota bacterium
CAACCAGTCAACCAACTAATCAACCAATCGTTTCAGATTTTGCCGTAACCGCCGCGATAATAGACATCATGCTCGCCGCCCGCGCCAATATCCCCAAATATATCGCCTACATCATTTTCAAACACATCGGGTTTGGCATATTTGTTGCAGTGTGGTCTACCTATTTGTTACAAGTGCGAGGTTGGGCGCTGGCGCAAATTGCGCTGGTCGATGCCACCTTCTTCATCACCTCCACCTTCGGCGAAATCCCAACCGGCATCGTGGCCGACCGCATCAGCCGCAAAATATCGCTGCTGATCGGCTGCTTGTTGATGGGGCTGAGCGTGTTGGCGTGGCTATTTGCCCCCAACCTGATCTTGGTCATCGCGGCCTATCTGCTGATGGGCTTGGCCTTCACCTTTCAATCGGGGGCCGAAGATGCCTTTTTTTATGAAAGCCTACAACGGGCCGAGCGTGGGGCCGATTATGCGCGGCTGAATGGGCGGCTGATGGCGCTAAGCGCCGGCGGCATGATGTTGGGCAATGTGCTGGGCGGGTTGCTCGGCAATGTGCGCCTCGATCTGCCGTTCCTCACCTCGGCGGCCTTGTCATTTGCGGCGCTGGGCTGCGTCATGCTGTTCGATGACCCACGACGCGGCGAACACGCCCATGCCCACGCCCCCAGTTTGGTCGGCATTGTGCAGCAAGCGGTGGCCTTGATGCGCTCAAACCCAGCACTACGCATTCTCATGATATTTATGCCGGTGTTGGCAGTGGGGTCATATGTGGCTGAATACGTCTTTTTGCAGCCGCAAGCGCGGGCGCTAGGTGTGCCAGTGGCGGCAATTGGCTTTTTGCAAGCCAGTGTGCAGGGCATCAGTATGACTGCCTTGACACTCTCATCGCGGGTAGCAGGTTGGTTGGGGCAAAACCGCGTCATCATGCTTGCACCCGTCGTCGTCATCAGCGGCCTGTTGTTGATGTCGGCTTTTCAAGTATTGCCGGTGCTGTCGTGCGTGGGGGCCATTACCTTCGCCAGCACCGTCGTGCGTCCGCTCATCTCGGCCAAAACCCAAGGGCTTGTCCCCAATGAAGTGCGTGCCACCATCCTCAGCACCAGCAGCATGATGTTTAGCATGATGGCTGGCATCACCCAACCCATTATCGGGTTGGTCGCCGACAATTTCGGCTTTTCGACAGCCTATGCTGGGCTGGCGGCGCTGTTGGCGCTGGTGCTGGGCAGCATTTTTATGCGTGGGCGCGGGCATTTGCTGGGTGGAACGCCGTCAGCCTGACGGCACATGGCTTAAACTCGCTAAACCTGCGAGGTCTTAAAGATCTCGGAGGTTTGAGCGTAGCCGAGCAACTTTGCCCGTGCCACCCGTTGACGACGCACTAAGAGCATCGCCCCTAATCCCTACTTAAGCGCCCCGACAATCGTCATGGTGTTATGACGCAGCATGTCGAGATAAGTGGCGGCAGGGCCTTTGTCGTCGCTCAGCGTGTCAAGATACAGCTTTTCGATCACGCCGATGCCGGCCTCCTTCGCCACCGCCTCAGTCAGTTTGGGGTTCACGCCTTCTTCGACAAAGATGGCCTTGACACCGAGCGGCTTGATCTTATCGACCAGCGCCTTGATATTGCGCGGGGTGGCTGCGCCGCTGGCCGTGCTGGGGCCAGGGATGACCGTGCCAACCACCTTGAAGCCATAGCGCTGGGCGTAATAGCTAAAGGCATCATGAGTGGTGACGAGCACGCGCTTGTCGGCAGGTATTTTCGCCACTTCGGTCTTGATCATGGCGTCGGTTTCTTGGATCTTGGCGATATAGGCCTCGGCATTTTTCTTCACCGCATCGGCAATGCCCGCGTCGAGCGCCGCCACACCTTTGGCGGCGTTGTTAACGGCTTGTTGCCAGCGTTCTGGGTCTTGCCAATAATGCGGGTCATTGTCAAATTCGCTTTGAAATTGCGCGTCAATCTTGTTGAGCTTCACGCCTTCGCTTAGGTCAACAATCGGGCGGCTCCCACCCGCGTTTTTAATCAGTTTGCCTAGCCATACCTCCTCAAACCCAGCCCCATTAATAAATACGGCTTGCGAATCAGAAACGGCTTTGACATCTTTAGGCGTTGGTTCATATTCATGCGGGTCGGCCCCAAGCGGCACAATGCCATTGATGGTAATGCCTTGAATGCCTTGGGTGACATTAACCAGCGCATCACGCACAAATACAGTGCTGGCCGATAAATTGAGCGGCTTGGCTGCTTTTGGCACAGCAATCACAATTGGCGCGGCCGTAGGCGACACAGTCGTTGCTGTGGGCAGGGCTTGAGTGTTTTTTGGAGGATCAGTCGGCTTTGGCACAGCGGTTGGCGCTGGGGTAAAAGCTGGGGCGCAAGCGGCTAGAGCAACAACAGTCAGAGTACTAGCGACCAATAAATTTTTCATCATGATATTATCTGCATTTAATGTGTATAAGTAAGTATAACATAGGCAATCTTATACACACACGCCACACACAAACCATAAAAAATCGGCGTATCGCATCCGAACGAAGATCAATCCCCATGCAGACACGATACACCGATTTTTTCATTTACAGATTTCTACAAATTAAGTTAACAGATCATTAGGGTCGCAACAATCATGCGCGAATACGATCACGGCTCACCCATTCATCCCAATCCTCGCCATAATCCTCATAGCGAATAAAGTGCAAGCCATACCACGCCTTTTTCACGGTGGCCGGATACCACTTTGCATCATATGACACCTTTACCGCTGTGCCCACCGTAAAACCATGGGGCTGATATGGGCGAATATCGCGCTCGGCGACCCATTCTTCTGTGTCATCATCCACATAATTCACCCACACTTTTGCACCTTCGCGTGAACGTGTCTTGGCTTTATACCACTGCCCTTCCCACTTTGCTTCTACCCGTTGTGGGGTCTCTACCTCGGTGCGCTTGGCGGTCTTCACCAGTAAGGTTTGTGGGTCAAAATTGCCGGTTGTCAAAAACATGGATTTTTGTTCTTCAACAAAGGCCATTTCTAGCTCAATATACCGCGCCAGATCATAAAGCGAAATCTCACCATCGCCATCCAAATCCACGCTTGCATCTCCGCCCCAACCTCGGCAAAGACTCTCTGTAAATGTCCATTGCCCGGTAGAGCTATTGCGGCTATAGGCAGAAGAGATACAGGCGATTGCGGTTTTGGGGGCTTGTTGCTTAATGGCATCAATTAACCCACCAGAATAACAACAATCTGCCAACAAAAGCACCCCAGCCCCGCGAAATGAGGTCTTGATCGCCTTAAAAATTGACGAAACAGACCACGAATACGCATGATCATCGGCATTTGCATCGTAATTAATAAAATAATGCTCGCCCGTCTCCCAATCCCAATCACCATGACCGGCAAAATAAAAGATGAAAAGATGATCTTTGGCAGCGCTTGCCAAAAACTGAGGCAATTTCTCTTGAATATTTTCAAGCGTAGCCTTTTGATCTTGCAAATAACAAATTTGCTTGGCCGGAACGCCTTTTGCCCGCAAAATATCAATCCATCTTTTGTCGGCGCGATTGGGCACGGCATCGGGAAAAGATTCGTAGGCATCTGAATTGGCCCATTTCAAAATACCAACCGCAAAAACCCAAGTCTTTTCAGGATTCCAAATTTCGGGGAGTGTTGTCATAGGAGTATCAAATAACGAGGCATTTGCTCAATGAACCATCAATTGCTGCCCTTGTCTGCGCCCATTATCGGTCAAAATCAAATGCCCATGTAATTGCATCACCAAGCCACGGTTGGCGGCAACGCCCACAATCTGCTGGGCAAACTGAGGCAGCCAGCGCAATTCGCTACTCAGATGAAGCATTTCAGACTCGTGCGCCTCGCCTTCTTCGCCCTCATGATTAAGCAAATGCACCAATAATGCCTCTAGCCCAATTTGCACCCGCTGCCGCTCAATTCGCCGCGCTTTGGCAATGAGGCCATGTGACGGCGAAAATAGCATGGCGGCAAAAAAGAAGGCCCCGGCCACACTCACAATCGCCCCCGCCACCGATGAATCGATCGCCAAGGCCAAGCCATAACCCAACACCGCCGACAGCGCCCCAATGCCCGCCGCCAACCCAATCATCATGGGCAATTTGTCGGTGAGCAAATAGGCGGCGGCAGCGGGCACGATCATCAGCGCCACCACCAAAACTGCCCCCACCGAGGTAAATGCGCCAACCGAGGTGACAGACACCAAGGCCATGAGCGCATAATGAATAAAAAAGGGCGAAAAACCCAAGGTGGCCGCTAAACCAGCGTCAAAGGTCGCCAGCTTTAGCTCTTTGTAAAACACGGTGATGAATAACAAGTTGATGAGGCACAGCGCCCCCGCCACATAATACGATTGTGGGCCAAAATCGACATCGCCAATAAACAGGCGGTCGAATGCCACAAATTCGATATTGCCAAACAACACCGCGTCGGTATCAAGGTGCACATTTTCAAAAAAACGCGCCACCAAAAAGGTGCCCAGCGCAAACATGGCCGGAAAAACAATACCAATCGCCGACTCACCACCAACCCGTTGCGTATTTTTAAGCGCCTCGACCAAGGTGACGGTGACCAAAGCCGCCACCAGTGCCCCCAAAAAGCCAGCAAACAGATCTGGCCCTTTGGCAAAAAAATAGCCAGCCACCAAGCCAGGCAAAATGGCGTGGCTGATAGCGTCACTCATCATGGCCATTTTGCGCAAAATGAGAAAAGTGCCAAGCAGGGCGCAGGCGACCGAAATAAGAATGCCTGTAATAACAATTTCCATAATGTTTTTCTCGCTAAGCTTTAGAGAATCGCTTGATATCCCACAAAATGCCACGTTGGGGTGCAAAAAGCAGCGAAATGATGACAATGACGGTCAGGCTAAGAATCACCATCGGCCCAGTGGGCAGGTTAGCTTCGCTCACACTAATCAGCGCACCCGCCACGCCGCTGAGCGCGCCAAAAAAGCCAGCCAATAGCACCATTGCCTCAAGCCGATTCGTCCATTGACGCGCTGCCACCGCTGGTCCAACCAACATGGCCGACATCAACACCACCCCAACCGTGCGCAACCCAATCACCACCGCCACCACAATTAACGAAGTAAGAATAACACCCAGCCAGCGGTCATTAAAGCCGAGGCTGGCGGCAAAATTGGGGTCAAAGGTCATGATCTTAAATTCTTTGTAAAGCACCGCCACCACCAATAGCGCAAACACACCCAAAATTGTCATGGTGTTCACATCTTCTGCCGTAACCGTTGCGGCCTGCCCAAACAAAAATTTGTCGAGACCAGCTTGATTGGCATCATTGTGTTTAAGAATGAAGGTCAGCAGCATGATGCCAACGCCAAAAAACACGCTTAGCACCACGCCCAAGGCGCTATCTTCTTTAATGCGCGTCTCGCGCACGATGCGCAGCAACACCAAGGTGGCAACCCAGCCGCTAATGGCCGCGCCCAAAAACAACACCAACGGCGATTTTGAACCAGTGAGCAAGTAAGCGATACAAATGCCCGGCAAAGCGGCATGGGCCAGCGTATCGCCCAACAACCCTTGTCGGCGCAATACCGCAAATGAACCAAGCATCCCACTCACAATGCCCAACACCGCCGCCCCCAATGCGATATTTCGCAGGGTGTAATCAAAAATCAGGTCAGTTAGTAAATTCATTTTTAGCCCTTGCTCTGCTCAAAATGTGCAAAATGATCAATCGCGGCTTTCATTGCACCGCCATAGGTTTTGCGCAAATTGCCAGCCGTAAACGTGCTGTCAAATGGGCCAGCCGCGATCAACCGCACATTGAGCAACATCACCCAATCAAAATATTCGGGGGCCGAGTCGAGATCGTGATGCACACACACCACTGTTTTGCCGCGTTGGCGCAGGTCTTGCAGCAGGGTGATGATGGCGCGTTCGGTCAAGGCATCCACCCCAACAAACGGCTCATCCATAAAATAAACCTCGGCATCTTGGGCCAAGGCGCGGGCCAAAAACACCCGTTGTTGTTGCCCACCACTCAGTTGGCTAATTTGGCGGCTGGAAAAATCGGCCATACCAACTTGCTCAAGACATTGCCGCGCCAGATCATGCTCGGCTTTGCCTGGGCGCTTCACCCAGCCCAATTTGCCATAGGTTCCCATCGTCACCACATCAAGCGCCGTAGTGGGAAAATCCCAATCGACACTGGCGCGTTGTGGCACATAGCCCACCAATTGGCGCTGCTGTCGATAAGGCTTGCCAAACACCTCGACTGTGCCAGCCACTCGCGGCAACAGGTCTAAGACAGCCTTCAAAAAAGTCGATTTGCCAGCCCCATTGGGGCCAATAATAGCGGTTAATTTGCCCGCCGGAATATTGACATCAACATCTTGAATGGCAGGTTTGTCGCGGTAAACCACCGTTAGGTCATGCACCGCCAGCGGAAATGAGGTAGAGGTTGTCATATTTTTTAGGGGTGAGTTATGAGCCATGAGTTATGAGCCATGAGCCATGAGCCGTGAGCCGTGACTCGTGACTCGTAACTCATGATTCATAATTGAAATTGATGCTATGTAGAAACCCAAAGCTCAAAGCCCAAGGCTCACGGCTCATGGCTCATAGCTCACGGCTCCCAGCTACTTAAGCGCTTTCACGATCACATCCACATTGTGTTTCACCATGCCAATGTAAGTGCCTTCGGGTGTGCCGTCATCGCCCATTGCATCCGAAAATAATTCGCCACCTAATGCAATTTCCCAGCCACGCGCACGGGTAGCCTTTTGCACCGCTTCAACGGTGGATTGTGGCACTGACGATTCAACAAAAATGGCCTTGATTTTGTTCGTTGCCAAATATTTAGCCAAATCTTGTACATCTTTAGCCCCAGCCTCGGTGGCGGTGCTGCTGCCTTGAATAGCTTTGACTTCGACATCGTAGGCATCGCCAAAATAGCCAAAGGCATCATGCGCTGTTACTAACACCCGTGCTGCTTTGGGGATGCTTGCCAGTTGGGTTTTGGCATAATCATGTAAGGCTTCAAGTTCTTTGAGGTATGTTTTTAGGTTTTGATCATAATAATCGGCATACGTAGGGTCAAGCGCTGTTAAAGAACGATGTATTTTCTTGACGGCCTCCATCCACAAGGTCACATCAAACCACACATGCGGGTCATGCGCACCCGAACCTTCTTCGATATTGCGTAAGCGATTGGGAGGGATATCGGCGGTAACGGCAAAGGCAGGTCGCCCACTTTTGCTGATTTTTTCAAATAGCTCAACCATACGCCCCTCAAGATGTAAACCGCCATAAAAAATAACATCGGCAGAAGTCAATTTATTCACATCACGAGCACTCGGTTTATACAGATGAGGATCTACCCCCGGCCCCATGAGGGCAGTCACTATCACCCGCTCTCCCCCCACATTTCTGGCAATATCAGCGATCATACCGACGGTGGTTGTGAGGTTTATTTTGCGCTTTGCCAACGTCGCGGGGTCAGTGCGTATATATAAACTTGAAGCGCACCCTGATAACAACAACCCACCTAGACCGATTAAGATGTGTCTACGAGTGACGCCTTGTTTTTTATTCACGATTTCAGAAATGTCAAGCATGTCATTTTTCATATTTTCATCGTATACGTTCAAGCATTTAGGGTAACTCCTAAATGCTTGAACGCATACTTTCCATCCACCCCAATTTAGGCACGCCTAAATTTATAAAAGGATTATATTTAGGCGCACCTAAATTTTCAAGGGCAAACACGCTTTGATTTTGCTTAGATTTCGTTAAAAACAAACAGGCCTTTGATGAAGTGGGTTTCAACCCACTTCATCAAAGGCCTGTTACTTACAATTAATTTTCGC
>JAGWYZ010000208.1 GCA_018969115.1 Chloroflexota bacterium
TTAATGGTTAATGGTCAATGGTTAATGGTTAATGGTTAATGGTTAATGATTTGTCACTACTCATTAACCATTAACCATTAACCATTAACCATTGCTAATTATGCACTATTCCACTGTGAACGTTGAATAGCGTTGCAGACTGAACAAAGGCCGCATCAAAGCGGTTAATATCAGTGGTGGTGATAATGGTTTGATGTGAACTGCCGATATGATTGAGCAAACACCGCCGTCGGTTGGGATCAAGCTCAGCCAAGACCTCATCTAACAATAAAATCGGTTCATCCCCCAGCCGCCCGCGCATCCACGCTACCTGCGCCAATTTGAGCGACAATACCGCACTACGTTGTTGTCCGCGTGAGCCAAATTCGCCGATATCCATGCCATTGGCCTTAAAGCGCAGCTCGTCGCGGTGGGGGCCGACCAAGGTGACACTTCGCGCCATTTCTTCGACAGCCCGCATCTTTAAAGTGGCGCGATAGGCCTTTTCAAGGTCTTCGGCATCATAATTTTCAAAGGCTTGGGCAAAACCCAGCCCAGCTTGTATGGGCGTATGCACGGCAGGTGGGGCATCGGGGTCAAAATTGGGCTGATAAACAATTTGCAAATACTCAAGATTGCTGGTTAGCTCGCGGTGAATGGGCACCGCCAATTGCGCCAATTGCGCCACCAGATCACGCCGCCGCAACGCCACTTGCACCCCATTCGGCACAAGCTGGTCATCCCACACCGCCAATTCATCGGGGTCAATGCGTCGCTCTTGGGCTTGACGCAATAGCGCGTTGCGTTGGGCCAACGCCTTGTTAAATTTGTCGAGATGCCGCACATATGCGCCATCGACCTGCGACAGCGCCGCGTCAAGAAAATCGCGGCGGGTGCTGGGCGGGCCAGCCGTCAATTCGACATCGCCGGGCACAAACAGCACCACCGCCAATTGCCCGACCAAATCGGCCCCGCGTCTGCTCACGCGGTCAACCTTGATCTCTTTTTTCAACCGCGTTCCGTCGCCCTTTTGCATCGCCAATTCAACCAGATGCGCCCCATCGCGGCGTTGCACATCGGCCTTGAGCATAACAAATGGGTAAGGCGATTCTTCTTCAACCCCCCAGCGAAAAACTTGGCGGTCAATATTGCTGTGCATTGAATGCGCGGTGGCGAGAAAATGCAGCGCCTCGAGCAACGAGGTCTTGCCTTGGGCATTGTCGCCCTGAATGATCGTCAACCCCATTGGCAGGTCAAGTTCGAGGCGGGCGTATAGGCGAAAGTTGGTGAGCGAGAGATGCCGGACGTGCATAGGGCGGGGCTATGATACCTTAGTTAAACCAACGCAAACAACCGATTATGCGCCGCCTCGACCCGAACCGAGCGCGAATAATGATGCACATTGAGGTCAGCGGCGACAGGTGTAGGCACATTGACGATAAACTCGGCGCCGAGCGGGCTGTTATGCGCTACATAGGCCCGACGACAGCTAATGAGTGGCGTTTGCACCTCGTCAAGCAGCGGTAACAAAATCGGGCCAGTGTCAACCTGATAATAGCATTCACGTTCGCTAAAATTCACCACCTTGACCGGATATTCAAGCATGACTGCGTAGCCAGCCCATTCATATTGGGTGTGTGCCACCACCAACCGTGACGATGCCAAGGCTTGTATGATCGCGTCGGTAGTGTCAAGATGTATGCCCATGGCTGGCGTTAGCTCAATACGATAATCATCAAAACAGGCCGCAGGATCTTCGATCTGGCGCTCAGGTTGTGAGCCAAGTGTGGCCGGAAACCGCAAAATTTGTTTGTCGGCTACATCCCAATTTTTCTCAATCAGACATTCGTCGCGCCCAGCGTAAATACACATATCGGCATTGGGCTGATGCCAAATATTCCGCGTCACCCACACTTGCTCGGTTTTGCAGGCGGCACTCAGGGCATAGTCAAATTGTTGCCCAGATGCCAAATGGTGCAACACCACCCGCGCCTCAATCGGCGCACGCACATTGTTCAACGTCATCGGCAAAGGCTGCGACACGGTCAGCACCGGCTTTTTGAGCGTATCGATCCGCCAGCGAATAAATGAACGGGTAAAGTCTGTGACCAAATTTGACATAAGACAAATAATTTTAGAACTTACGCAAGGTTTTATTTTTGCCACAAAGCCTACAAAGAACACACATATTTACATCATAAAACCTTTCTTATCTTTGTATTCTTTATACACTTTGTGGAAAAATATTTTTCATATGTATAAACCCCAAATATTACACCACATCCTTTGGCCTCAATCCCGCGCAAGGTCGATAGTTCACTTTCCAAAATGGCTAAATCGAGCTGATTTTGCAACAATTGCGCTGCCAAATTAGGCATTGACTGGTTTCTCGGGTGTGGGTAGTGGTTTTCTCATTGTGCCAGCTTTGGTCATGTTGGTCGGGTTGCCCATGCAACATACAGTTGGCACATCGTTGATGGTCATCGCCATAAATAGTGTTTCGGGTTTATTGGGTCATTGGGGCGAGCACATTGATTGGCCGGTAACGCTGATCTTTGGGTCGGCGGGCATTGTGGGCATGTTAGTGGGGGCGCAGTTAACCCGTTATGTCAAACCTGAGCAACTACGTTTATTACTTGCAATTTTTATAATTGATCTAGCTTATTTTTGCTTTATGACAGCATTACAAAATTAATAGCTTAATGGAATACTACCTTCGCCATCTCGCCCGTGAATCAATTCACGGGCTGGCAATCGCAAATTGGCTCGAATTGGCTAAGGTATTGTACGAGACATCCAATGGCTTAGCACCTCAATCTAACTTCATAACTTCACCAATTCCCATGTTTCAATATGGCTGACCGATGCGCCGGGGGCAAGGCTGCGCAATGGCCCAAGGGTTTCTAATTCAACAAAGGTTTCGCAACAATAACATTCGGTGTTGCAGCCAAAATCAGGATGATCGGCATCGAGGCGTGGGTCAAAACGCTTGGTAAATTGCACCTCGCCGAGCTGATAGGCGATCCAACCATGCACATTGCGATAGCCCAATTTGTTGGGCGGGCCGGGTTTGCAATGCACACGGCTCATCTCGCGGCCCAAATCGATGCGCCCATCAGTCAAATTGGTGTAAGGCCAAAAACTATAGCGCTGATTGGGCAACAACCCATCGGCATCGGCCTTGGCAGTGGCTTGCGGCAGCAGCACCGTGCCTCCCAGCTTGCACATGCTCAAAGCCCAAGGGGCCAACGTGGCAGGCCACAAACCAGCGTTGGTCAGGGTGTGCGTCACCGTGACAATCGGCGCATCGGCTTGCATTTCAAAACACAGCGCCCGCACAATGCCCGAGGCATCGGGCGGTGGCGTGATGGTGACACTGTTGGCGGTGTTTGCCACATTCAACGGTTGTGGGTCGTGGTAGGTGCGGTTAAGCGCTTCGGGCGCGTGCCAAAAACGATGCCCACCTAAGAAATGATAGTGGCCGAATGGGGTTTCGACATTGGCATCGGGCAACTCGGCCAAAATATTGTCGCCATTGCTCAGCCCCCACCAAATGGCGCGTGGGCCGTAGTCGGTGGTGATTGCCAATTTAACTTGGGTGTTGTCTAGCCAAATACAGGGCAAGCTTCTTTTGCCCGCGAGTGACATTTCGCCGTGTGAAATATGCGTCATGGCTGAGAGTATATACTGACGATTAATGGTTAATGGTTAATGGTTAATGGTTAATGGTTAATGGTTAATGGTTGATGGTTAATGGTTAATGGTTAATGGTTAATGGTTAATGGTTAATGGTTAATGGTTAATGGTCAATGGTTAATGGTTAATGGTTAATGATTAATGATTAATGGTTAATGGTTAATGGTTAATGGTTAATGGTTGATGGTTAATGGTTAATGGTTAATGGTTAATGATTAATGATTAGTCATGGTTCAGTTATGATTAACTGCTAAAACTATTGACCATTAACCATTAACCATTAACCATTAACCATTAACCATTTATTTTCATGAGTTATTTAAAAACAATTTATTTGGTGCGTCATGCTCAGCCGCTGCTAAACACCGGTATTAACTATAAGGTGGTGCCCGGGCCGGGCCTAACCGAGGCTGGGCGTGAGCAAGCCCGCGAGGCTGGGCAGTTTTTGTTGAATTGTGGCATCGAGCGTTTATACGCCTCGCCGCTTGAGCGGGCGCGTCAAACCGCGCAGGGCATCGCAGCCGCAACGGGTTTGCCGATCACGCTTGAGCCATTGCTGCGTGAATTTGATGACCCCGCCGAAAGCAAAGCCAATTTATTGGCACGTTTGGCCCAATTTTTACAAAACATCCAGCAAATTGGGGTTTCGTCAGTGGCCTTGGTGTCACATGGCTCGCCGGTGCGTGAGGTATTGACGATGTTGTCAGAGGGCAGCCTCGATTTTAAGCCGTATGAGACCAGCCATGGCAACCCTGTCACCCCAGCCGGTATTTGGCAAGCTACCCGCCGCACAGACGCTTGGTTTCTTGAATTGGTTTTTCAACCCAAAGCCGGTGATTGGGATCGTTTTAAATCGCCAGTACAAATTAAACCACGGCAAACCTCATTTGAAATTGCATAAAACACCCCATGACCAACAAACCTAACCCACAACGCGGATTGCTTTTATCGTTAGCGGCCTATATTTGGTGGGGGTTTTTGCCCGTCTATCTAAAAGCTGTCAGCGTCTTTCCGGCGGTTGAATATTTCGCCCATCGCATCATTTGGTCAGCCCTCTTGCTCACCGTCATCATGACTTTGCGCAAAGAATGGGGGCCGCTAAAGGCTACCCTCACATTGCGCAAGATCGCCATTTTTTGTGTGGTGTCGGTGGTGTTGTGTGGCAATACCCTCATCTATATTTGGGCTGTCACCCACGATCGTATCGTCGATGCCAGTTTAGGCGCATTTATGAACCCGATTATTAGCGTGGTGTTTGGGGTGGTGGTGCTGCGTGAGCGCATCGCCGCCCATCATAAATTGGCGGTGGTCATTGCGGCCTTGGGCATTTTGTATCTCGGCATCATGTCGCAGACTTTTCCGTGGGTGGCGTTGGTACTGGCCGCTACATGGGGCGCTTATGGGTTGATGAAGAAAATGGCCCCGCTCAATACCTTACACGGTTCGTGGCTCGAAGTGGTGTTGGCCAGCGTGCCATTCTTGTTGTATTTGCTTTATTTGGGCAACCAAGGCCAAAATGAATTTACCAAGCATGGGTTGGGGCTAGATTTGTTACTCATCGCCAGTTGTGTGGTCACAACCACGCCATTGTTGCTCTTTACGGCGGGTATGCGCAGTGCGCCACTTTCACAGTTGGGGTTTTTGCAATACATCTCGCCCACCATGCAATTTTTGCTCGGCATTTTCCTCTTTCACGAACCATTCACCAGCACCAAATTTATTGGTTATGCCATTGTTTGGCTAGCATTGTTGGTTTATATGTTTGGCAGTGGTTTAGTGCGTTGGCGGGCACACACTGCGGCCAAGTTGGCACTGCGGGCCAAAGAGTAATGTCAAAACGCTAACCCTTCATTCTCACGGGAATGCCGAAATCACTATCTCAGCGAAAAATTGTTTTAAGAAACACTGTCTAAAGCACTTTGGATGTTTTTTTTACTTAGATAGGGTTAAGTTTTAAATTACGAAATATTTTCGATAAAATCAACCCATGCCACGAATATTTGACAATATAAACGACAGTCTCTTACCAGCATTAAGTCAAACTTTGGCGGTTTCTGACCATGCTGATTTTTGTGTTGGTTATTTCAATCTACGGGGCTGGAAACAAATTGATGAACACATTGAGCGCATGACTGGTGGAGAGGGTCATTGTTGCCGTTTGCTCGTAGGCATGCAACGATTACCCAAAGACGACTTGCGCGAGGCGATGCGCCTTGATCAGCAAGATAGCAATATGGATATGGCACTAACAGTGCGATTGCGCCGTCAACTCGCCGAAGAATTTCGTGAGCAGCTAACCATTGGGGTGCCGAATGCAGCCGACGAAGTTGGTTTGCGTCGTCTATCGGCTCAAATCAAATCACACAAAGTGGTTGTTAAGTTGCATTTGCACCATCCATTACATGCCAAGTTATATTTATTATTTCGTAACGACTATAACAACCCGCGTACAGGCTATTTGGGCAGCAGCAACTTAACATTTTCTGGATTATCTGGACAAGGTGAATTAAATGTCGATGTGCTTGATACCGATTCGACTAAAAAACTAGCAGATTGGTTTAATGATCGCTGGCATGATCGTTGGTGTATTGATATTTCGGATGAGTTAGCTCAAATTATTGATGAAAGCTGGGCACGTGAAATCCCGATTCCACCCTATCACATTTATGTGAAAATGGCCTATCATCTTTCGCAAGAAGCCCGTGAGGGTCTAAGTCAGTTCAGCATCCCCGCCGATATGCGAACCGCATTATTTGATTTTCAAAAAGCGGCGGTTCAGATCGCAGCCCATCATGTTAATAAACGCGGTGGGGTATTGATTGGCGATGTGGTGGGTTTAGGGAAGACGATGATGGCAACCGCGGTAGCACGGGTGTTTGAAGACGACCTTGGTTTTGAAACGTTGATCATTTGTCCCAAAAACTTGGTCAACATGTGGGAGGATTATCGTGATCGTTTTCGACTACACGCCAAGGTGATATCGGTTACACGGGTGACAAAAGATCTGAAGGACTTGCGACGTTATCGCTTGGTCTTGATTGATGAAAGCCATAATCTACGTAATCGTGAAGGTATTCGGTATAAAGCGATTCAAGATTACATTCAAAAAAACGAGTGTCGCTGTATTTTGCTTTCGGCTACGCCATATAACAAAACTTATTTGGATTTGTCGAGCCAATTGCGCTTGTTTGTGCCCGAAGATAAAAATTTAGGGCTGCGACCAGAACATTTGTTGCGTCAAATGGGCGAAGCGAACTTTGTTGCCCAACATCAAGCTGGTCTTAACACATTGGCAGCGTTTGAAAAAAGTGAATTTGCTGATGATTGGCGCGAACTGCTGCGATTGTATATGGTGCGCCGCACTCGTGGTTTTATTAAGGAAAACTATGCGAAAATAGATACGCTTACGGGGCGCAAATATTTGGTGATGCCTGATGGTACGCATTCTTTTTTTCCAGAACGTCAACCATTGGCACTAAAATTTGCAATTCAAGACGATGACCCTAATGATCGTTATGCGCGTTTGTATGCCAATGAAGTGGTTGAGGCGCTTAATGGGCTGGCTTTACCGCGTTATGGGTTGGGTAATTTTATTGTAAACAGGCCAAGTGTGCCACCCACCGCGATCGAAAAGAAAGTTTTAGAAGACCTCTCACGCGGTGGTAAGCGTTTAATGGGATTCTGTCGTACTAATTTGTTTAAGCGCCTTGAAAGTAGCGGTAAGGCATTTTTAATGTCGCTTGAACGGCATATTTTGCGCAATTACGTGTTTTTATATGCCATTGATCATGATAAGCCATTACCGATCGGGACTCAGGGTTCTGAAATGCTTGATTCACATGTGAGTGATGAGGATAGTGATGCGATTAGTAGCGTGTTAGACCTTGATATTGACGTGAATACGCTTGACCCAAATTTTGCAGAGGTTTTAGATGAACCAGAGCTAGAAGAACTTGCGAGCTTGACAGAAACGATTCAACCCA
The DNA here is from genome assembly GCA_018969115.1 of Chloroflexota bacterium. Taxonomy (GTDB): domain Bacteria; phylum Chloroflexota; class Anaerolineae; order J036; family Brachytrichaceae; genus AQU-03. The sequence goes on from JAGWYZ010000208.1 coordinate 7,659, forward strand.
ATATAGCGCATAGCGAACAGGTTTATAAACAGCGGGCCAGTGACGTTTATGCGTTATATGCAACACAATACAAGCGACGTTTTAAATGGATATGGAGTGGTTTTCATTTTTAGGGATTAAAAGTATCTTCTCAATAAAATGGGGCAAATAAAACTATTTTTC
>JAGWYZ010000209.1 GCA_018969115.1 Chloroflexota bacterium
CGTTGTTATGGGGCGGCAAAGCCGCCCCATAACAACGCTGAGATAGTGATTTCGGCATTCGTTTTGTCTAAATATGCTCTCTGATTTGATAAAACCACGTAATTTCAGCTGACAAAAAAGTGAAATTTGATTTAAGAAATACTCTCTAAGGTGTCTTACAATAAAGCAATTAGAATACTATTAGTCGACAACCAAGCCTTGGTGCGGCAAAGCCTAAGAATGCAGTTATCACTTGAGCCAGACTTAGTAGTATTAGTGGTAATGGGTAAGGCAACCGATGGTGATTCGGCTATTAAGGTCGCAGCGACATTAAAACCTGATGTTACCGTGATGGATGTAGACATGTCACTTATGAATGGCATTTCTGCCACTCAACACATTTGCCAAAATGAGCCAAATAGCAAAATTGTGGTGTTGACCATGTATGCCGACCCAGTCACCGAGCACAATGCCATCGCCGCTGGGGCCGTCGATGTGATCGAAAAACAGCCTTCACCAGTCATGCTGGTGCAAGCCATGTGCAGTGCTTATATCAGCGCCTGCACTCAAGCGATCACCATTTAAGCGTTGGGCCTAACCCGCGCATAACGAAAAGTGCAACAAGCATCGCCTTTCATAATCGTTTGTGCCCGATTTAACACAATATCAGAATTAAAGCCTTCAATGAGTGCACCATCACGATTACAAGATAATGTTGCACCTAATTCGGCTAAGCCCAAAGCGCGATACATTTCGGCATAACGACAACGGGTGACATTAAACTCAAACCGCGTATCTGATTGCGTCAACACCTCTATTTCAAGGGCATTGTCTTTGGTCCAATTGGCCATCGAATTGGCAAAATGATGCGTTGAATCGCCGCCCATTTGCTCGGCTAACGCTGCCCCCTGTTCACGCGCCAATTTGATAATCGTATCACGCAATACCGCCAGCACCTGCTCGCGGTCAAATGCTTGGCACATTGCCTCAATCACGGGGCCAATCACACGGGCTTCGATCTCGCGGCGTTTCAGCACGCCAATGCTATTTAAGGTGTCGGGGGGTAGGGATGGATGATTCGCCATAGTAATGACTATTTTAACGGCAATGGTATACTTGCTAAAACGTGTCTTTCAGCATTAGCATCTCGATCATTGGCATTATTATTGCGAGCATAATTATTGTGCCGCAAGCGATAGCGCCCTGTCTGGATGGCAAATGATGTAAGCCTAAAAAGCAAATCATTCACAAAACATAAAACGCCTCCCGAACAGGGGGGCGTTTTTTTATTTTAGATTTTGGATTTATGATTTTAAATTGACAAAGTCAGATTAAGAAAAATACATGCCTATTTCATGATCCCTGCCCTATGCCTATGGCATGGGGAGATACCGCGAAATAGACCCTTCATTGTTTAGGAATTTGATCTAAAACTGTAAATCCAAAATCCAAAATCTAAGATCCAAAATCCAAAATGATCTATCTCTACGACACCACACTCCGCGATGGCACTCAAGGCGAGGCTATCAACTTTTCGGTCGATGACAAACTGCGCATCGCCCAGCGCTTAGACGATTTTGGCATGCACTATATTGAAGGTGGCTGGCCAGGCAGCAACCCCAAAGATGCTGAATTTTTTGCCCGTGCACGTCAGCTCAATTTTAAAAATGCCAAATTGACCGCCTTTGGCAGCACCCGCCGCGCCAACAGCCGCGTTGATGCCGACCCCCAAATTAAACTGTTGGTCGATGCCTACACACCAGTAGTGACAATGGTAGCCAAAACCAGTAAATTGCATGTCACCCATGTGCTTGAAACCGATATCGAAGAAAACCTTGACATGATCGCCGACAGTGTGGCCTATTTTCATCAACGTGGTAAAGAAGTGATGCACGATGCCGAACATTTTTTTGATGGCTTTAAACTCGACAAAGATTATGCCATTGCCACATTACGGGCTGCGCTTGATGCTGGGGCTGATTGGCTGGTGCTGTGCGATACCAATGGCGGCACGATGCCATGGGAGGTCGAAGAAATTGTCAACACGACCATGCATGAATTGCGATTAGACCCAAACGCCGATCAAGCTAAAATTAAATTGGGCATTCACACCCACAATGACGCTGGGGTAGCCGTAGCCAATGCCTTGGCTGGGGTGCGGGCGGGCTGCCAACAGGTGCAAGCCACGGTGAATGGCTACGGCGAGCGCGTCGGTAACTGCAATATCATCGACACCATTGCCAACCTAAAACTAAAGCTAAAGCGCGACTGTATCAATGATGCGCAATTGCGCGGCCTCACTGATCTCTCACGTTACATTGCCGAAATGGCAAACATTGCCCCTAATATTCGCGCCCCTTATGTTGGGCAAGCTGCCTTCGCGCATAAAGGCGGCATCCATGTGGCTGCCATTCTCAAGCTCGAAGAAAGCTATCAACATATCGACCCGACTTTGGTGGGCAATCAAAAACGGGTATTGGTGAGCGAATTAAGCGGGCGCGGTAATATTGCCTTTAAAGCCCAAGAATATGGTTTAGATGCCAGCAAAGACGAAGTTAAGCAAGTATTGGCGCAGATTAAAGAGATGGAAAACCGCGGCTTTTTCTTCGAGGGAGCCGATGCAACGGTTGAATTAATGTTGCGGCGGGCGCAGCCCGGCTATCAAAAGCCATTTCATATGATCGATTTTTTGACTGTGGTGGAGAATCGAGCCGGTATGGGGCTGATTGCCGAGGCCAATGTGAAAGTGCGGGTTGGTAATGAAATTGCCCATACCGCTGCCGAGGGTGATGGGCCGGTAAATGCGCTCGACCGCGCTTTGCGCAAAGCCCTCGCCCCGCATTACCCCAACATTAACAATGTGCATTTGACCGACTACAAAGTGCGTATTTTAGATGGCGACAAAGCCACCGCTGCCACCACCCGTGTCACCATCGATTCATCGAGTGGTAGCCGCAGTTGGACAACAGTTGGCTCATCGACCAATATTGTTGGGGCATCGTGGATGGCTTTAAGCGACTCGCTTGAATACGCAATTACAATTGTAGGGTGAGTGGTTTTTAGCCGAAACGAGTATCTTCCAATCATTCTGGGTAAACCCCAAAGATGTAATGTCGAAATCACGATATGGCCTTTGTGAGTGGGGGCCTTGTCTTTGCTCATGAAGGCCATATCGTGATTTTGACGAAAATTTGTTTTATTTATCCGTTTTATTGGGAAGATACCAAACGACTATGTATTAAACTCTATTTTTTCATGGGCTTTAGCCGGCTTATCTGAAAAAAGACATAAAGATGAACGCACGTGACCCTTATTATGTTATCGGGCATAAAAACCCAGATACCGATTCAATTGCATCGGCAATCGGTTATGCATGGCTATTACGCGAACGTGACAATCTCGATGCTGTTGCGGCACGAGCGGGGGCGCTCAACACCCAATCAAAATTTGCACTGGGGCATTTTCAAGTTGAATCACCGTTGCTATTAGAAGATGCCGCCCCGCGTTTTGCTGCTATTGCCCAACATATTATCCCGCTACAACCCGATAGCCCACTGCATCAGGCATGGCAACAATATGCCGATTATGATCATCCTGTGCCCATCGTTGATAAAACTGGTCTACCGCAAGGATTAGTGACTGGTAGTTCCGTGTTCGGCTATTTATCCAAACATCTCAATATCGCCGAATCACCCTTTCGTGCTTTAATTGATGTGCCTTGTATTCAAGCCTGCGACCCCAATGTGCCGATATTTAACGCTAATGACCGTGTGAGTGATTTGGTCGATAATTTGCTGCGCGTGCGCCGTGATTATTTTTGGGTAGTCGATGCCGATGGCAAATATGTCGGCATTTGCCGTCGCGCCGATATGATTAAACCGCCCAAAATTAAAGTCATATTGGTTGACCATAATGAAGTATCACAGGCAGTGAATGGCTTAGAACAGGCCGAGTTAATAGAAGTCCTCGATCATCATCGCATTGGGGCCATCAGCACAACCATGCCTATCGCTTTTCATGTTGATGTGATTGGCTCATGTTCGACATTGGTCGCAGAAAGGATGCGTATGGCGACCTTAATTCCCCCACCTGGCATTGCAGGTTTGCTGCTGTCTGGATTATTGTCCGACACCCTCATTTTTAAATCGCCCACCAGCACCTTCCGTGACCAATCAGCCGCTAATTGGCTGGCCCGCATCGCCTTTGGGGCAAGTGGCTCGGCTGATGCTGAAGCAAAATTGCGTCGTTACGGCGAAGAATTATTGATGGCTGGGGCCGATCTGACAGGCCGTTCAACCCGCGACTTAGTTTCATCTGATTACAAAGAATTTGAAGCTGGTAGAATCAAATTTGGGATAGCCCAAATCGAAGTGACCAGTTTCTCTACCATCATGTCACCCGAACAATTAGCTAAGATCCGCGAGGCATTGACCACCCAACGCGAACAACATTCATTAGAATTTGCAGGACTAATGGTAACCGATATTGTGCAAAATAACAGCTTATTGGTGCTTTCAAACGAGCCGCGCCAATTGGCACAATTGCCCTTCTCGCGGCGTGCCCCGGGCTTATTTGAAATGCCGGGCGTGGTATCGCGCAAAAAGCAATTATTACCCACACTCTTAGGGTTGCTTAATGGCTAAGAGCAATGTGAACCATGAGCCATGAGTTTGAGACATAATTTACAGCACATGGCTCACGCCTGCTGCTGCTCGGTGATGCGTATCACCTCTGATTTTCAAAAGGTCGTAGCAGCATTTGAGGCGTAAATGCGTCCATTCGCCAGCATGTTTGATGGTCTTAATCCCGTCTTTCTATCTATCTCTATCCCTTGATATGTTTATTTTACAAATATAGAATTACTATTGCTAGGCTTACGCTACAATTCATATTCGATTATGGCAACGAAAATCCCCGCGTTTGGCTCAGCAACAACACTTGTAAATGTGATCCGTGAAGTAGATGTACATGCAATACGCACTGCTGCCGAGACCCCGTTTGTGATTGCCTTTGTCAGCCGTGACACCCCAATGGCCGAACATTTGGTCGATCTGATGTATCGCGGGGCACGTGAGCATGACTTACCTTTGCGGCGCACCTGTGCTGCCCTCCCGTTTAATACACGGGTCGATATTTTGCAAGAAACCGATATTGTCGTAATTATTGCCCGTGAGGGCGATGCAAATGATAATGAATTGCGTTTAATGCGTGAATTGACAAAAGGCAAGACGCAGGTCATCGTATGTTTATTAAATGATACAGCTAAGGCCAATTTTATCCCGCCCCTTCGCCAACATTGGCTGCCAGCCAGTGTCATCACCCTTCACACGCCAATCGATGACAATGATGCAAGCCAACAATTAATAAAAGTCATTCGCTCACTCAAACAAATTGACGAATTGTCGTTGGGGCGGCATTTACCGGCATTTCGCGAACCAGTCGCACGGGCATTTATCGAAGAAGTCGCCAATGCCAACGCCGCATATAGCTTTAGCACGGGGGTGCTCGAAGTCGTACCCATCGCCAATATCCCATTAAATGCCGCCGATATCTTCGTATTAACAAAAAACCAAGCCATTTTGGCCTACAAAATTGCAGTGATAATGGGGCTAGAGACCGATTTCAAAGAAATTATGCCCAAATTGGCGGCTGTCGTTGGTGGGGGCTTTTTGTTTCGCCAAGCTGCACGGTCATTGGTGGGTCTATTGCCCGGGTTAGGTATTTTGCCAAAAGTGGCAATTGCCTTTGCAGGAACCTATGCGACAGGTGAGGCCATTACGCGATGGTGTATCAATGGCGAGAATATGAACACCGAAGCGCTAAAAGCCGCCTATGAAATTGCATTGGCGCGTGGCAAAGCAGTGGCCCAAAGCCTGCTAAATAAACGTAAATCATTTGAGCGTGCTGCCCCTGCACTTATAAAAACACCGAAATAATCGCTTTGGCAAACCTGCTAAATAAAATAACCGATGTAGAAACGAGTCGGTGACGTGTCTGATTTTAAGGCGTTCCGGTCTGCGTTGTCGTCCTTCTGCATTGATAAATCATCGTTTTCAGTATCCTCTTTTATACTTTTGATCTATGCAACGCCGCTGTAAGTAACAAGGAATGTATCTTGATGTTTCAATCGATTGATGCAGGGTTTAGGTCTTGCGCAGAAATAAAGGTGCGCAATGTGCAAATCGTCGGGTTGCCCAATTCAACCGAGGTAAGCATCGCCCCATTGCTATTAATACGTAAATCATGCCAAGGGATAAGTAAGGGCGGATGAGCTATTTTAAATAAGGGGTTGACTTTCAAATATAACCCTTCGGCACAAATTTTTAAGTTTAATGTGCCACGATACGAGGCAATACCCAACATGGCAAAAAAGCCATTACGCCATTTTCCAACGGGTTCGTGATCTATTCGATAATATTTCGCAAGTCGCCACCACCCGCCTGTCAATGAAATTAACACACAAACAAACGACCAAATGCCGACAAAAACAATGCAAAACCCAATGATGATGAAAGGAATGAGAAGAAGTGGTGCGTTTTCCATCTGATTTAAATTATCTTTCTTTATTTTAAAACGGGCGGTATTGTCGGCATTAGGGTAACAGTGACAAGCACTTTGGGCGTTGGCGAAGCTGCCGCACCAGCCCCGGTCTCTTTACCATAGCTAATTGGCGGCGGGTTGTTGGCGATTTGGGGCCTGATCCGGCACTATTTGCGCCACAGCCCCCGATTGTGGTGTTTGAGTCGCACAAGCAACCGAACGGGCCGCAGTTACATTAGCAGTTACATTAGCAGTTACATTAATGGAAGGCGTTGCCAAGGCATTGACAACTTTATCATTACCTTCTGGCATAAGAGTTGCGCCCTCGCCACTTGTTCGTTGCTCGCCCCACCAAGAAGCACCCCAAAACGCCCATATAACATTGGCCATGTAGATTCAACCAAACCTAAAAGCCAATTCCCTTGCAAGGGAATTGGCTTTTTTGATTGACCAGTATACATTTTGAATTGTTGGAAAACGACTTAAAAAAATTTGGTAATGAGTAAAACATGATTAGTAGCTCACCATTTGCTGAAATAGAAAACCAAATATGAAATTAAGTCTCATTTGTTGTCTCAAATTATTCAATCAAATATCTACTCTTTTATATGTTAAGTAGTTTTGATTTTGATATTTTAAGCAAGTGGTTTTTTTAAGATTAAAAAATTAAAATAATTCATTTTTTGAAAAATATTTTCAATTAATAACCAATATTTATGCTAAAAGATACATTTTTAAGCCAATATAAAACTTATTATCGTTTTGGGAGCCTGCTTAAGGCTTTACGTCAACAGGCTGGTTTGTCACAACGGGCCTTGGCCGAGCGGGTGAATTACAGCCCATCGTATATCTCCCGCTTAGAATATGGTGACCGCTTGCCCAATATCGACATCATACGGCGCGTGTTTATCAGCCAGCTCGGGCTGGCAAACCAACCCGAAATTGCGGCGTATTTGTTGGCGTTGGCAGCGCGTGAATTGGGGCGAGTAGGTGTAAAAATTTAAGGTTTCGGGCGAAAGGTTCGACAAATTAGGGTCTCTAAAGGTGTTTATAGAACAGCAATAGTTTTATGCACTAACTAAGTGTCTTGCAATTTAATTGTGAAATTTTGTAGGCATGGTTCAAGTTAGATTGACAGTTTAACCCATAGATTAGCCTCTATGCTAATGCCATAATTATATCGGAACAAATTATTTTCGAGGTGTAGAAATGGCTGCTAGACGCGATGAGATTACTGGAAAAGAAAGACTGGCAATGGGCTTGGCAATTCTGTCACCCGAACGGGCGT
>JAGWYZ010000210.1 GCA_018969115.1 Chloroflexota bacterium
CCATAATTAAAATACGCTGCGCAAGCGCCTTCACTGCTGACCATCGTCGCACCGAGCGGGGTACGCGGGGTGCATTCTTTGCTGAAAGCGGGGCATTGATTGGGTTTGAGAGTGCCTTGTAGCACTTCGCCGCTGCGGCATAGCGATGATTCTTGGGTGCGGATGTCATGCACGTCGAAACGATATTCAGCATCGAAGTCATGGTAGGCTTGGCTCAGTCGCCAGCCGCTTTGTGGAATAACCCCGATGCCGCGCCATGCACGATCACTCACCTCGAACACCTCGCTAAGCAATTTTTGAGCGGGTTTGTTGCCTTCAAGTGTTACGGCGCGTGAATAGCCGTTGTCTACAAACGCCTCGCCCGACTCCAATTGTTTGACGGTACGACGAATGCCCTCAAGCACATCTAACGGCTCAAAGCCAGTGACGACAATCGGCACATGAAATCGCTCGGCCAGCGGTGGGTATTGCCAATAGCCCATCACACTGCACACATGCCCTGCCGCCAAAAATGCCTGCACGCGGTTAGTGGGCGAGGTCATGATGGCCTGTATGGCCGGCGGAACTAGCACATGTGACACCAGCATCGAGAAATTCTTTAGCCCTTGTTGCTTAGCGACAAACACCGCCATGCCATTGGCGGGTGCGGTGGTCTCGAAACCGATGCCGAAAAACACTACTTGCTTGGCAGGGTTCTCACGCGCAATTTTCACCGCGTCAAGCGGTGAATAGACAATGCGCACGTCGCCGCCTTCACTTTTAATGCTGAACAGGTCTTTACTGCTACCGGGCACACGTAACATATCGCCAAATGAGCAAAAAATGATATTGGGCAGTGCCGCAATCGCCATTGCTTTGTCAATCATCTCAAGCGGGGTGACGCACACCGGACAGCCCGGCCCGTGAATGAGTTCAATTTCGGGCGGCAGCAATTGGTCAATGCCGTTGCGGATGATCGAATGCGTTTGCCCGCCACACACCTCCATAATCGCCCAATGGCGGGTGGTGAGATGCTTGATCTCAGCCGCCAGCTTCTGCGCAATGTCGCCGTCACGGAATTCATTGAGGTATTTCATGTTTCATTTTTGTCGATGCTATTTGCCGATGCTATTTGCCGATACTATTTGCCGATGCTATTTGCCGATGCTAAATGAGGTTGTAATGTGCGTTGTTTCTAAATCTGGCGCGTGAGCGATCCCAAATTCTTCTTCAAGTAAGCCCATTTCATTAAACAAGCGCAATGACTCAAGCGCTTCTTGCTCATCTATTTTTGCAATAGCAAAACCAACGTGAACGATCGCATAGTCACCCAACCCAATATCGGGCAAATATTCAAGACAGACTTCTTTGGTGATGCCACCAAAATTGAGTTTGCCCATGCGCATGTTGCTTGTGACGTAAATGTCGTTGACTTGCCCCGGAACCCCTAAACACATGATAATCTCCTTATATGGTCAATATGCTAACCTTGCAATTGCCGCAATGCCCCGCAATAAGATCGCATGGCTTGTTCAAATGGGTCAGCATTGGCATTGCCAGCGGCCCTAATACGACAGCTAATACGACAATCGTCAAAACTGCGTTGCAGCGCGGCTGCATCTATTTCACCTTGCACCCCAATCACAGCCAATTGTCACACAGGTACATTATCGCCCTAAATTTCGCCCCACGAAACATGACCGCGTTTGCCTACCATTTTCACAATGGCACGCCGACTCGGATCTTCGGCGATCCATAACACACTTTTGGCACGATGCAGCGCTGCTAGCAGACGCGACACCACTTGTTTGATGGCCTTTACCTTTAGGCTAAGTTGCTCTATGCTTTGGTAGTGCCATGTGCCAAACACCAGTTCATGCCCCGTATGATGATGAGAGTGTGTATATGCATGGTGGACATGAATTTTATGGGTGGCGCGGGTGATGAAGTGCATGGGGTCAAATTGCCCGCTGCCAAGCAGCAATGATAATGGCACATTACCATGGGTTGTATGCAGTATTAGCATATTTGGGGTAAAGCTCAGCACCCAATCTGCATGTCGGTCAATTGCGCTTGGCTGACCCAATCGGCTTTGTTGAGCAACACAAAATCTGCGCTGGCAAAGATAGCGATGCTGCCTATTATGCCGCTATGCGCAAAAAATTTGGGCTAAATAAGCCATTGGCAGAGCGATTGCTGGTGTTTGTTGGCAATTTATTGGCGCGGGTTTGCACCAAAAATTCAATCAATTTGGCAATGCCAGTGCCTTTCTTGGCCGAAGTTTCAAAAATATGAATGCCGGGCCGCACACTCAAAATGTTTTCATAGGCCAAGGCGCGATCAAATTCGCAGACTTCGGCCAAATCTATTTTGGTAATGATAGCGACATCTGCCGAATAAAACATCGAAGGGTATTTGAGCGGTTTATCTTCGCCCTCAGTCACGCTGAGCAGCACGATGCGCAGGTCTTCGCCGAGGTCATACCAGGTAGGGCATACCAAATTGCCTACATTCTCGATGAAGAAAAATTCGAGCGTGTTCAAATCCAAATCCCACGCATTCAGATGTGCCGTAATCATCTCAACTTCGAGGTGACACATGCCATCGGTGACAATTTGGCGCACTGGCGCACCGCTGCGGGCGAGGCGTTTGGCATCGTTGTCGGTTTGCAAATCGCCCACCAATGCCGCCACCGGATGACCAGCCTTGCGCATATCACCCATCATGCGTTCGAGCAGCGCTGTTTTACCTGACCCCGGGCTAGACACCACATTGAGCGTGAGCAAGCCCGCCCCTTGTAGCCGCGCCCGCAAGGTCACCGCCATTTGGTCATTTTTGCTCAATACACCTTGGCGTATTTCTAGGTATCGCGTTGTCATGGGTGGTCAGTCTACCTCAACCTCTAGTTTTTCAATTTCAAGCTCACGGCCTTGGCGAATTTGGTTGCTGGGTTGGTTGCATTTTGGGCAACAAAAACCTTGCAGCCCCGAAATGGCAAATTCTTGTTGGCATTGGGGCGAGCCGCAATAGATGACAACAGGCAACTCTTGAATGATCAATTCACTGCCTTCGAGCGACGTGCCCTTGGTGGTGATATCGTAACCGAACAGCAACGCCTCTTTGACCACGCCAGATAATTTGCCCAACCGCAAAAAGACCTTGTTCACCTTGCGTGCGCCCGCCTGCTGCGCGGCTTCGCTGGCGTTTTGCACAAGGCTATAGGCAATAGATAATTCGTGCACAGTTGGCTATTTTAGCTTTTGCCCAAAGTTTTTGGCAAAACTACGTTCAAGTCTTGACTCGTCATCTTTTTTAGGTCTTTCACCCTGTCTGATAACGATTCAACCACTGGATTGCCTCGCCATAAAAAACCATCTAATGCACTGACAGAAACAGCCATTACATCCAATTTATCGAGCAATAAATTTAAGGACTCAATTGTGTGCGGATCTGCCAGCCGTGCTTATAGTTTTTCTTAGGCGGTTAGGTGTTGTTACTTACATCGTGCTACCATTGCCATTCTCTTTCATATTTTTGCTTTCCGTATAACGTATATAATACAAGCGTGTATAACGTATCGAACCACGAAAGCTGATGCTGAAGGCTTGCCGTGAGCATTTTCCGACTTTTTAATCAGATTGAATAAAAAATGATGATTTAGAAAAAGTATAGTAAATTTTGTTTCAAAACAAAATGGTATGGAATTTGCTATTCTTACAAATTGACATATGTCTTATTAAGCATTCGTTCAGGTAACAATGCTAAACCCATAACAGCTCGAAAATATTTGTGTATATTTCAGCCAAACCAAACATAAAATACAAAAGGAGCCTCTTAAAATGCCCACAAACAAAAGACCCAATATTCCTATTGAATCTTTCAATCCAATGCAAATTTATCTTGGGACTGAGATGATTGAAGATTGGCAAGAGGGTCAATTGACCCGCCGTAAAATGTTAAAGCGGTTGATTTTTATTTGCGGTAGCAGTGCCGGTGCTGCTGCATTATTGACTGCGTGTGGTCAACCCGTAAACGCCCCGTCAACGGCTGCGCCTACCGACACACCCAAACCCACCGATGTTCCCAAGCCAGCCGCGAACACTGTCCAACCAGCGACCCCACCCACGCCTGTGCCTACTCCAGATAAACCAGGTGTTTTATATGTGCCTCCCACAGATCCCGATGTTGATGCTAAAGAAGTAACCTATGAGAATGATGCCAAGTTGAGTGGCTATCTTGCCAAACCCAAGGCTACTGGCACGTATCCAGGTGTTATTGTCATTCACGAAAATCGTGGTCTCAATGATCATATTCGTGATGTCGCCCGCCGTTTAGCCAAGGCTGGTTTTATTGCACTTGCGCCCGATCTTGTTGCTCGTGGTGGTGGCACCATAGCTGTGGGTGATGATAAAGTGCCGGGCTGGCTTAGCCAAGCCAAACCGGAAGACTTGTTTAAAGACATGAGCACAGCTGTCGAATTCCTTGAAAAGCAAGGGGTAGCGACAGGAAAATTAGGTGTTGTCGGTTTCTGTTTTGGCGGCGCACAGACCATTCAGTTGGCAGTGTCTAACCCCAAAATCAAAGCAGCGGTGCCCTATTATGGCCCCACACCAAAGACAATCAAGCCTTTTGCCGAAACCAATGCCGCCATTTTGGCACATTATGGCGGCAATGATCAGCGGGTAAATAGCACCATTGCTGATATGGAAAATGCAATGAAAGATGCTAAGAAAGTGTATGAAAAGAAGATTTGGGACAGCGCAGGACACGCCTTTAATAATGACCGTGGGGCAGCCTATAACGAACAAGCCGCTGTTGGGGCTTGGAAAATGACATTAGAATGGTTAAAGAAATATTTAGCATAGCGCAAATTCTTAAAATATGAAGGGCTGATGACACTATCTATCTCTCAAAGCTTAGCTTTGGAGGATAGATAGGTATCATCTCAAAAAATCGGGGGAAATAAAACTATTTTTTGCTAAACGCACGATATGACCATTGAAGTTAGGGGCTTTACCCCTAACTTCAATGGTCATATCGTGCGTTTGGCATTACATCTTTGGGGTTTACCCCAAATTATTGAGATGATACATAAATAGTGTAATCAGCAAAACTTTTTACATCAACTAAAAATATATAATTAGGGTGTTAAAACACCTTTTTTCGATAGATTTTAGATGCAGTCCAGATATCTTTGCATTCTTTCTGGTTTGTCATAAGTAATAATAGGACTATCGATATGCACCACAGCATGATGATGCTTAAAAGATATCAAGGAGATATACGAGCAAGCTAACATGTCACTAGTATTAGGCCGTTTTGCGGCCAGGCTTTTTGAAGTAGACCCCAATCTTCGTACAAGAAAAGCTCCTGCAAACAGAAAAAAACTTGTGGATATTTAACTCGATTTAGCTGAAAAGAAGACCTCAGCCGGAGTCTTGTAACCAAGCGATTGATGCAACCATCGCTGACAATAAAATGTGAAGTAGTTTGCTAATCCCGATCACAAGTCACGGGGGGTCTCGTGATCGTGCAAGAAAACATATTCATATTTTACAGTGCGCCCCAATTACGGGGCACCACAACCGCTCGACAAAAATATTATCCAAAGCTTGCCCTTTACCATCCATGCTGATTTGAATCTCAGCTTTTTTCAAGCACCCAATCTAACACATACCATGAATGCCAGTCCACTGCGTTTCATACGAATGTAGGTGATGTCGACACCCCAGACCTGATTCACCTGCGTGATCTCTAAATTGCGTGGCAAATATCGATATACCGCGGCTTTTGCTGCACGACGACTCAAATTTGGGCCAAGTGCAATGCCTGTAATCCCTGCAATCCCCATCTTGCGCATATGCCGCTGCAACAATTTGCAATTCACTTCCCAGCTTTTCCGTTGCAATTGCTGTGTGATACGATGTGACCCATAAAATGAGCTTCTATATATATTTCGTCGATCCGATGCTTTAGTGCTATCTCCTTAGCACTAATTTCTTGTGCCTGATAATAGAAGCCACTACGATTTAACCCCAGCAGCTCACATTATTTCGTGATGCGCCTGATCTCTTCATACAGTTGCTCTTATTCTTGAGCATATTTTTGCTTCAATTGCCCTATTTCTCGTTGTCCATCTTCAAATAAGCTGGGCAATCCTTTGATCGCGATTTGTTTTCATTGTGATAACTGCGTCGGGGCTACGCCCCATTCACTGCTAATTCGAGCAAAGGTTTTTGTTTCTTGCAGTAACTCCCACACTACTCATGCGTTAAAACTTGCACTAAATTGTTTTTTCATTGGACTATTTTATTTTTCTACCTTTAAGTGCTTTTCCTGTCCAGTTTTTGGGGTCCGCTGTAAAATAAACCTACGTGTATTTAGTTAGATAGCCAAATGATATGTGTTAACAGTCGCATTTTACCCCCCCACCAACCGCCCCAACACCTGCCATGACAGTGCCAGCGACGGCAAGGCGAACCACACCCAACCCAACGCTACAAAGTGAAAGGTAGCGACTGCGCCAGCGACGGCAGCGAGTTGTTGGGCGCGGCCCTCTAGCACCCATTCGCGCTGCTTAGCAAAATCGACCCAGCGGTTGTGGATGAACAAACCGATGGCATGCCATGCACCCCACACCACGAAATTGAGCGTGATGCCATGCCACAGACCGATGAGCAACATGGTACTGCTTTGGCAGATCAAAATCATGGTCGGGGTCGAGAGTTGCCACCCACGCAACCAACGCGACAGCGGGTTAAACCAATAGGCGCGAAACCATTGCGACAGCGTCATGTGCCAATTGTTCCAAAACACGGTCAGGTTGGGTTTGAGATAAGGCGCGTTGAAGTTTTCGGGCAATTTCAGGCCAACCAGCCGCGCCGCGCCAATCGCCATATCGCTGTAGCCGCTAAAATCGAAATACAGCCGCAGCGCATAGCCATACACCAGCAGCCACGCGCCCCATGCCGAGGTGGCTTGGTTGGCGTTGTATTCATTCAGCGCAATCAGTGCCAAGGTATCGGCAAGAGCAAATTTTTTAAATGCGCCGATAAACAGCCGGTGTCCGCCCGCCAACAGGTCGGGCCAATTAGGCTTGAAGATGGCGCGTAACTCCTTGGCGAAACGCTCGGCGCGGTCAATCGGCCCAGCCAGCAGCGTGGGCGCAAACAACACATAAGTGACAAATTCGGGCAAATTGAGCGCAGGCAAGCGCCCGCTAGCCTTGTCACGCAATACATGAATGAGGCGAAAGGCGATATAGCTAAAGCCCAGCCACACCACATCGCTGGCGGCAGCTTGGCTGGTGTTTTGCCCGTTGATGGCACGTAGCGCGGCGCTCAGTCCTTGCGTCAGTGCCTCAGTTTTGAGCAACACAAACAGCCCAACAATGGCGGCGACGACGATATTGAGGCTGCGTGGCTGGCTCAATTGACCCATGCCCTTGTAACACAGCAGCCACACAAACACGGTCATGAGCAGCGAAGCCAGTGGCAATGCCATTTGCAGCCCGCGCACCGGCGACGAGGGCTGCAGCCAAAATAGAACGGCAAGGCTGATGAAAAGCAGTACGGTCATGCGCCGCGACTTAAATAAGAAGAGGAGTGATTGCGGCAGTATCATTAAAAGCCTTGATAAATCCAACGTGGGGCATCGCCCGAGGTGAGCACGACCAGCAAAATGAGCATGAGACAAACGGCAACCGCGAGCGCATTTTCACGGCTAAATAAGTGACGCAACCAAGGTGACATGGCGCGATTATACGTTTGTTGGTAGGTCGTGGTGAAAGTAGGGGCACCGCATGCGGTGCCCCTACTTTCA
>JAGWYZ010000211.1 GCA_018969115.1 Chloroflexota bacterium
ACACGACTGGGGGATACCCCCAGACCCCCTTCAGAGCACGGAGTTCAGAGTGACAGTCGTCAGAGCGAAGAAATGGGGAGCGCAAGAAGCCGAAAACCAACGTCGTTGCCGTGGTCGTCGGGGCTGCCATAGTGGCGAACCGAGACGCGCAGGTCGACACTGCTGTAGAACCACGAGCCGCCCCGCAGGATATTAGATTCAATATTCTTTATATTATTCATGTCATCATAGTCTTTATAACTGCTTTGCCAAGGCGTAATACACCACTCCCATACATTGCCACTCATTTCCTCAACCGCAAATTCATGTGCATCACCATTCGGAAAACACCCCACCGCACGCGTACTTCCAATACCAGTTGCGTCATAGTTTGCCAAATCTGGATTGGGTGTATCCCCCCACCCATAGGCCCGCGCATCCTTTGTGCCACGCGCGGCTTTTTCCCATTCTGTTTCACTCGGCAAACGTATTTCAAACTTGCCAGTCAATGGTTTAGCCTGATGGTCGTGTAAGACACATCGGTCATTTTTTACTTCTTCGTTCAACCAACGTGTAAACGCCACCGCCTCATACCAGCTTACGCCCACCACCGGATGGTTGGGCAGTGAAAATGGCTCACCATAGTGACGCGATGCGGTCCAAAAATCGTCATCATAGCCCCCTTTAAACCCCTTGTCGGCTTGCCAATAGCCCGCTTCCTTGGCTTCGCCCCACCAACGTGGCTCAGCGTAACCCTGTGCCGCCACAAATTGCGCATACTGCGCTTGCGTCACCGGATATTGGCTGAGGTAGTAATCGTCATCCACATTCACGCGCATTTGTGGCTTTTCATCATCATCATTCTTGTCACTGCCGCGTATAAATGGGCCTTTGGGGATGCACACCCAGCGCATCGCCTCGACTGTGGTCACCTCACGGCGCGGGTCGCCCAACTTGGCCAGTGCGCGCCCAGCCGCGGCGCGTTCTTTGGCCGGCAGTTTGCGCTGCCGCATAAGGGTGAGCAGCCGTTCACGCACTCGCGCAAGGTATTTTGCACCGCCGTTATATAATGAGTTTTCTTCGTTACGCTTGTCACGTTTTACGCGCTCGGCATCCAAAGCGGCATACGTCGCCGACCACAAAATTTGCCGCCAATAGGCCGAAGATCGTTTTTCTGGTTCGCTTGGGTCAGCGCTAGGGCATAGTTGATACACCAATGGCAACCAACGCCGATTAAGATTTGCGGTATACAGTTGATATTCGGCCCCAAGCTGCGCAGCAATTTCCCAATAATCATCTTTATGACACTTGTCACAATACAGCTCAACACTACGTGCATCATCCGGCTCTGGCAAAGCCAAAAAGCAGCCAGCCAAAAATTCTTGAAAAGTGCGATGTGGGAAACGATAGGTCAAGCTATTGATGTCATCGCCACCGCGCCCCGCAAACAACCCAGCCGTATGATCAACATACACCAAGAATTCCTCGGCTTCTTCATCCGTCAAATAACCTTCACCGGTGAGGATTTCAGAGACCTGAGTGCGCGTCAACTCAGCGGGATCTTTCATACGCTTATTTTTGCCATGCTCATCTTCTTGGTGACAATGGGCAATATAGGCCAAATGCCGTAAAGCCAAAATCACTTTTGGCTTGTTACGGCTGCTCAACACCTGCTTCATAGTCAGGGTTAACTCAATCTCTTTGGCTTCTTGCCAACGATCAAGCAACACATCAATCGCCTCTTCGTAAAGCAACGTTCGCTGATCGGGCAGTTTCTTGTTGCCATTTTGATGCACCAGTGCCATAATGGTGAGCAAGAGCGGAATAGCGGTGATGTCAGAAATCTCGTCACTGGCAGTCGCGCTGCGATAAAGATCGTCGGCCCATGTTTGTTTTTGGGTTTCAGAGCCACGCTGAGGTTGTTGAAAATACCAACGCCGACAAAAATCCTTGATTTGCCCATCGGTAAACCGCGCCAACTGGAAGGCGGCAAACTGCGGCAGTAAATCGGACCGAAATGAGCGTGAACGCACGGTCACAATCACACGTGTATCGTTATCGGGTTTGCAATAAAGTTTGACCGCGTGTTGCACACAGGCCAAAACCCGCTCTCGTATGCGTGGCGTGACCTCATCCAAGCCGTCAAAAATCAACAATGCTTTGCCGTCTAACAATTGCTGTTTCAGCCCTGCTTCAAACCCATCTACGCCAAGTTGTTTCAGCATATCACACCAATGCGCCCACAAACTTTCATAAAGCACATTTCGCTGCTGGTTCGGGTTGAGTGTCTCCCAGTCATCGCGCTTTAGCGCCTGCCCCAACATCCGCAAATTGGTGATGATGGGACAAAGCCCACGCAAAACCCCAATCCGGCCTTGTAGTCGTTGCTTGCCCAATTGCGCCTGTGCCACCTCAATGGCAAGCTGGTTCACAAAAGCGCTTTTGCCACTGCCCGGTTCACCATGCAAAATCACTTTGCGGTGGCGTATTACCGCCTCGTGTGCGGTTAAGAACCGTGTTTCACTACGTCTCCTCCATCTAGGCGGAAGTAAATTAGCCAGCGAACGGCTAGAATCAACATCATACTCCGCCTTTACCTGCATTTTTTGCAAATCTAAGACACTGGTGGTGTTAAGCGTAATATAGATTTGCGCTAACGTAAGCGGGGCATGTTGCACATCGCGCTCGTTTTTTGCCTGCGTATTTACCAATGGCAGTTTTTGGCAATCGTCACTTAATTGGGTCAAGTAATGCTTCGCGCTCACTCCATACTGTGCGCCATAATAATGGTTTACAACGTGATCGCGCCCCACAAAATGCCCATTAGGGTGCACCGTCACTGATCCTTGAATCACCGCCCCACCGCTACTATCAATGGTCAAGTTGCTGTCCAACATCTCCAGTTGTTTTTGCAACGTTTCGATAAACCATTGGCATTGCTCAACCTGTTGTGCTTGTTGAGCAGTTTGAATCACATCCAGCGTCTTAAGCATATCGTCCAAGGCGTTTTGTAGCGCAGGGTTTTGATCCACCGCAACTGCAATTTGTTCAACTTGGTCGGCAAGACTTTGTTGCCCGTCATCCTTCACCTTCTGCGCCACATTCGCCAGCAAATTGCCGCCCACACTGCCCACCAACGCCACCGCCCCTGCGATGATTTCTTTTTCGCTACCCAATTGCCCCAGCGCCAGCAGTGGCGTGGCGCACAGCGCATAATACAGCGCGTCACCTGCCGCCTCGCGCAGCTTGGGCGCGTCATCCCTGACGGCTTTTTTTACGGTGTTTAGGTAAGAGTTGAGATTAAAAGACATGGTGATTCATTTTTGAACAGCCTTACAAAATAAGCATGCCGTGCCCCTACTACGCTGCCGCCGTTTTCCCGGCCATATACCGCCCAATAAATTCATCGGCGTATGCGCCAAAACGTTGCTCTAAAATCGCGGTGCGAATTTCGCGCATTTCATTGAGCAAGAAATGCAAATTATGCAAGCTCATTAAAATCAACCCCAGCATTTCGTCGACATGCAGCAGATGCCGCACATAAGACTTGGTGAAGTTTTGGCAGGTGTAACAGGTGCAGCCCGCGTCGATCGGGTTTTCGTCTTCGGCATTTTTAACATTGCGCATATTAATGCGCCCATCGCGGGTAAAAGCCGCGCCGTGCCGCGCAATACGGGTGGGCATCACACAGTCAAACATATCGACCCCGCGCATCACGCCATTAATTAGGTCAACTGGTTCACCCACGCCCATCAAATAGCGCGGTTTGTTTTGTGGCAAGATGGGGTGCACCCAATCTAATACCTGATGCATCTGGGTCTTGGTTTCGCCCACCGCCAAACCGCCAACGGCATAGCCCGGCAGATCAAGCGCCGAAATAAATTGGGCCGACTTTTCGCGCAGGTCTTGAAAAATGCCACCTTGCACAATGCCGAATAACGAAGGCCAATGTCCATGCACCGGGTTGGCACACAACCGTTCATGTTCTCGCGCACTGCGCTCGGCCCATTTGTGGGTGCGGTTTACGGCCCGCACGTTATAGGCATAATCGTTGGGGTCGGCGCATTCGTCAAAACACATAATCACATCGGCCCCCAAATTATGTTGAATTTGCACCGATTTTTCAGGTGTAAAGCGATGTTTGCTGCCATCACGGTGGCTTTTGAAGGTCACGCCGTCTTCATCGATCTTATTCATATTGCTCAACGAAAAGACCTGAAAACCACCGCTATCAGTGAGAATGGGGCCGGGCCAATTCATAAATTTGTGTAAACCCCCGCGTCGTGCAATCAAATCATCCCCCGGGCGCAAATAAAGATGATAGGTGTTCGACAAAATCATCATCGAACCCAGCGCTTTTAGGTCGCGTGGGGTGACCCCTTTTACCGTGGCTTGGGTGCCAACAGGCATAAACATCGGGGTTGAGCAATCGCCATGCGCGGTATGTAATATGCCAGCGCGAGCGTTTCCTTCGGTGTGGGTAATATCAATATGAACAAACTGAGGCATAATTTAGCAAGAGAATTCTAATAGAGAATTCTAATAGATAAGGTATGATGATTCGTGTCTTATGTTGCCACCTTTAGGAAATCGATGGCCTTATTGGCGGTTTAATATGTATCCGCGCCGCAAATTGTTGTTAGCGATGCTGGCGCTTTGGTCGGGGGTTGTGATTTGGCTACAGCCTATCCCGCAAATAAATGCGACCCTAATCCTTATTGTCGGCATCACTATACTCTATTTGCTTATTCGAGAGCCGGTGTTGGGGTTATGTTTTACGCTTATTTGCGCCCCATTTAAACCGCTTGAGCAAGAACTTTATCACTACCCCATTGACAGTGGGCAAACACTACTTATCTTAACCCTATTTTCATATGGTTTGCGTGATATAGTGATGCAACCTTTACGTAACCGCACAAGTCAGCGTAAATTAAATGCCAATGCTTGGGTTTTAGGGGCAATTGGGCTGTTTGGTTTTGTGGCCTTCACCAGCTTTTTTCAAGCCCGCGATGGCATGGCGTGGCTGCGCGAATGTTTGAAATGGGTCGAAGTTGTCATCATTTATCTCATTGTGGCGAACGAAAGCCGTACTAAACGCTTATGGGTGATGATTGCGATTTTGTGGTGTGGGGTGTTTCAAGGCGTGTTGGGGTTGCTTCAATTTACACGCAACTCAGTTGCGCCCAGCCATTTTGCCATTTTGGATGGCCAATATTTTCGCGCTTTTGGCACATTGCAACAGCCTAACCCATTTGGCGGGCTAATGGGACTCATTTGGCCTTTTGCAATCGGGGTTGCAGTGTGGGCATTGTCTCATATGCGCCTAACCCTCGCCGACCTGCGCTTGTGTCTACAAACTATTGCCCAACACCCTGAAAAAAGCAAAGCCTTGCGCCAAGTTGTATCCATTCTAAACAACAAAACCAAACTTGCCTGCCCCCAATTGGCCTTGGCTGGGTTTGCCTTTTTAGTGACTATTTTAAGTTTGGCTGGATTAATTGCATCATGGTCACGCGGGGCATGGTTGGCGGCTGGGGTTGCCTTTGTTACTATGCTCATCGTGGCTTTTCGCCGCCCTGGGCGCACCCTTGTCATTATTGTGGCGTTTGCAGCAATGATTTATATGTTTAATGGGATTAATTATTTGCCAGCCTCGTTACGTGACAGGCTGACTGGCTTTACCAGCCAATATTCATCGTTTGACGTTGATGTGCGTTATGTGATGCTCAACGCAACCAATTTTGCCACAATTGAGCGATTGGCCCATTGGCAAGCCGCGCAGGAAATGATTCAACGTTATACATGGTTTGGGGTGGGTTTTGGCAATTATGAAGCCGCCTATGACGAGGTGCGTACTATGTATTGGCGTAATGCGCTTGGGCACGCCCACAATTATTATCTTAATATTTTTGCTGAAACGGGCGTAGTGGGGTTTATTACCTATGTTGTAATGTGGCTTTGCATCATCATTTACACCGCCCGTGCGAAACGCCGTAATTTGATCGCTATCGGCATCATTGGGGCATGGGCACATATTGCCGCCCATAATTTTGTCGATAATGTTTATGTCGCCAATTTGTTTTTGTTGATGGGTGCCTATTTGGGGTTTCTCGAACCCATCCCTGACGACACACAGATTCAAAATCCCAATGGTATACTATAAACATGATATATGTTTTAGCGCTGATATGTATACAAAAAAGTTATAAATACAGTCTTAGTTTGACAGTGTCATATTAAGAAATATATGTGCTAATTGCACGATATCTCCCTCTGCCTACTGTAGGAAGATATCGTGCAATCGGTGAAAACTTGTTCACAGTTGCGAATGTGACATTATCAAGTTACCGCTAAAACGAAATATTAAATTTTTATTAATTAAGGAAGAGAGGAACCAATAAAATGAATCGCAGAAAATTACTTGAAGTTGCCATGAAGGGTGCTGTCGGTGGTGTCGCAATGGGCTTAGCATCGGCTTGTACGACTAACAATGTCGCTGCACCTGCGGCGACAGCGGCCCCTGTCGCTGCAGAGCCAGCCAAGCCTCAACAACCAGCCGCCCCTGCCATTACCGGCCCTGCTCAGGCTTTTGAATGGAATATTGCCACAAGCTGGCCTGTATCACTCGACACCATTTATGGTGGTGCGGTTCACTTTGCCGAGCGTGTCGGCAAAATGACAGGTGGCAAATTTAAAATCACCCCTCGCCCTGCTGGTGACCCACAAGGCGCACCTGCATTGCAGGTGTTAGACGCAGTGTCACAAGGCGGCTCGCAAATGGGCCACACCGCCAGCTATTACTATATTGGCAAGAGCTGGGTATGCGCCTTTGCAACCGGTGTGCCTTTTGGTATGACCATGCAACAACATAATGCTTGGTTGTTTGAAGGCGGCGGCTTAAAATTGATCCAAGAAATTTATGCCAAAAAGTTCAATGTGATTAACTTCCCTGGTGGCAACACAGCTTGTCAATGGGGTGGTTGGTTTAGCAAAGATATCAATAACGTAAACGACTTGAAAGGTTTAAAGATGCGCCTTGGTGGCACCGGCAGTGCCGTGATGTCGAAACTGGGCGTGAACTCGGTAACAGTAGCCGGTGGCGAAATCTTCCAAGCACTGCAAACCAAGACCATTGATGCCGCTGAATGGGTTGGACCCTATGATGACGAAAAGCTTGGCTTCTATAAGGTCGCCAAGATTTGTTATTACCCCGGTTGGTGGGAACCCGCCCCAACCCTCGATGTGATCATCAACTTAAACGAATGGAACAAATTGCCAGCAGAATATAAGGAAATTGTGCAAAGCGCCGCCCATGATGCCAATACCATCATGCCAGCCCGCTATGATGCGAAATCACCCGAAGCTGTGGATCGTCTCCTCAAAGAAGGCGTGTCTTTCAAACCATTCCCCCAAGATGTGATGGATGCAGCAAAGAAGGCTGCGCTTGAGGTGTTTGACGAGCAATCGGCCAAGGACCCAGATGTGAAGAAGGTTTATGATAACTATCGCACCTTCCAAGCCAATGTGGTCAAATATCATAGCTATGCCGAGGCTGTGATGTTCAATTATTCACAAGGCAAGAAGATCTAGTCTTGTAATTTAAAAAGACGTTGATGAAAAGTTTTACCGATTTCACTATCTATCTCCCATAGCTACGCTGCGGGAGATAGATGGTGAAATTGGCCCTTTATCTTTTAGAGAGTGTTTCTTAAATCAAATTTCACTTTTTTGTCAGCTGAAATTACGTGGTTTTATCAAATCAGAGCGCATATTTAGACAAAACGAATGCCGAAATCACTATCTCAGCGTTGTTAT
>JAGWYZ010000212.1 GCA_018969115.1 Chloroflexota bacterium
TTGCTGCGCTTCGGTTTCATTGGGGATCACGACATCACACAATGGCAAAAATTCGCGTACCCAAGGGTTAAATGGGGCTGGGTTTAGTACCGTGCTCACCCCAGCCGCTCGCGCAACCCGTAAAGCCTCATGCACACAAGGCATTGGCACTTCGAGTTGTAATACCAACGCTTGCGATTGTTGCAATAATTCGGCTTTGGCTTGCACTTCATCTACTGTCAAGGTCATATTGGCCCCAGAGGCGATGATAATTTCATTTTGGCCACCATCTTCCACCAAAATCATGGCAATACCGCTGGCAACATCGGCGCGACGCAACACTGCATCCACATTGGCCCCTGCCGAGCGTAGGCCATCCAACATAATATCGGCTGGCCCATCATTGCCTACGCATCCAACCATCTGCACCCGATTTGGCGTAGCACACATACGGGCGGCGGCGTAAGCCTGATTTGCGCCTTTGCCACCGCAAGCTGTTGCAAAATCACGCCCCATAATGGTCTCGCCCGCCAGCGGAAACCGTGCCATATGCACAATCAAATCATAATTAAGGCTGCCTAATACTGTAATCATAGACAAAAATTCTCGCCGAACTCACTAGTGTCATTTGTTTAGATTGGGCATTGCTCAATCTAAACAAATGACCCTAGTGAGTTCGGTATTACCTCTTTTAGCATTGCCCCCAATGACTAAAAATACAACCTATCACACAATAACGGCCTGAACAATTGGGGTGAGTTTGGCATAAACTTGCTCTAACCCTGTTAATACACGGCGCGATAAGCGCTCGGTTTCTTCATCGGTCAACACCAAATTACGCTTGGTAGCATACATATCAACAAACGGTGGGACTAATTTCACCAAACCTTCGCGTGAATGATTGCCATTCATAAATTTCTTCATGGTGCTGCGTAAGGCTTTAACAAAATCAGTGATCTCAACCCCAATCTCGTCAGGGTGTCCGGGCGTGCCATGCCCCGGCACAATTAATTTCACATTTTTTAGCTTTGGCAAATTGGCAATGGACTTAAGCCAAACATCTAAATTGCCAGCCCCAAAAGCGGGTGGCTCGCCCACTGAAACATGATCGCCCACAAAAATAATGCCAGTATCACGCACTGTCACATAAGACCCACCCGGCCCACACCCGCCAACATGATGAATATCGATACATATGGGTTGGGTAGCTCCATGAGCCGCGCTATTTAACATATACGTTGTTTTATCAGTAAAGGTCATGTCTGGAAAACCAACATCGGCTCGAACCTGTAATGGAATGCCGGTTTCGGTGGCATGTGGGTAAGTAGCCTCGAGTGCGCTATATAGCTGCGCCCAGCCGTCATCTTGAATAATAGAGGGTGGCGCAATACGCTGAATTGATAAAGCTTTCAAGGCCTCGCCGCTCACCCGGGTTGATGAGGTAAATACCACCAAACGCAATGGTTTATCGGTCAATTTGGCAATTTCGGTGCGCCATAACAAGGTGTCTTGGGGGCTGGTCGGCAAATCAATGGCCACAAAGCCATCATCGCCAATGACAACACCAACATTGCCATTGTCTGAACCATGCCAAAGGTAAATGCCCTTCGCCAATTTGATGGGTGGAGAAGCGGATTTTAATTGTGTCATAAATTTTTGTTAAATAAAGGTTATTGTATCTTTTCAATAATTCGAGAGAAACCCCAAAAACGTAACTTTGAAATCACTGTGTACCGTTCGATAGCATGGGATTTGCCCATGCTATTGAACGGTACACAGTGATTTATTAAAAATTTATTTTAATTTGTCATTGTTTATTGAAAAGACACTCATTTGCAAATTACAACTTAATACGCTCAAGTGCTGTTTGCACGCGCTTTGCGTCATTGCCCACACAACCGCCCTGAGCAAAATCAGCAGAGCCGCCCCCGCGAGCAATGGGGTCAAGCGATTCTAGCGCGTTTTTTAATAATAAGCGAGCATCCAAATTTACATCGGCAGCACGTGCAAAACACAAAGAGGTTTTGTCGGTCACACAAGCCAAAGCCGCCACAGTGCTCGGATAAGCGATTATGGCCTTAGCCATCGTGCGTAACTGGGCTGGGTCACGGTCAATCAATCGGCAAATCAATTTAACTTCACCGTTGGCCGTTGCCTGAGGCACAGCCCTAGCCACCCACTCAGCAACCTGATAACCCAACAATTTTTCTTGCACCTCGTTTAATTGTTTGTATTGGCTACGTGCATCTTCGCGCAGTTTTGTAATCGTGGCTTCAAGGTCTGTCATAGCCACTTTAAAATCATTCGCTGCCCGATTTACAATGCCATTCACAAGGTTATAGTGTCGCATGGCACGGCCCCCGCAACGAAATGTAACACGGGTTTCATTACCTCGTTTTTCTATCGTCGTAATTTTAATTAAACCAATCTGCCCAGTGCTATTTACATGAGTTCCACCACAGGCCGACCAATCATAACCTTTGACCTCGACGATGCGAATCTGGCCTGTCACTTTTGGGGGGCGGCGCAATGGAATGGTGGGTAAATCGGCATCACTGACCTCGTAAATGACGAAGGCCAAATCATCATAAATCACACGATTTGCCTCGGCTTCAGCAGCAGCAGCCATTTCGGGGGTCAATTTTGCCGTCGACAAATCAAGCGTGCAGTCATCGGCACTGATATGAACAGCCAGCGTGTCTAAATTGGCCGCCACCACAAAGGCCTGTGATAACACATGTTGCCCGCTGTGCTGCTGCATGTGATCAAAACGTCGTGCCCAATTAATTTGGCCGGTTACAACAGCACCCACGTCCAAATTCGGGGCTTGGGGGTGCAAAATATGCAAAATTTCGCCATCTTTGCGCTCAAGCACTTCAACGACAGCCATGTCATTCAACACACCTGTGTCGTGGGGCTGGCCGCCCGCCGTAGGGTAAAAAGCGGTTTGATCGAGAATAATTGCTGGTCGCTCATTATGGCTGGTGCATTCAAGCACCGTTGCCGAAAATGTGCGCAAAAAAGAATCAGGACGATAGAGCCGTGTTGCCATTTTGTTAGGATGACATTCTAATCTTTGCCAGAATGAAATGCAAGCCCTTATTGGTCAATAGTTGGCCTATTTATAGTTATCCAGAAATGTTTTCATCAATGCAAAACCTGCTCTCGACACTTTAATCGTCATATAAACCCATCATTTACGCAACATTTATGTAACATCTCAAAAAATCGGGGGAAATAAAACTATTTTTCGCCAAATGCACTATATGACCATTGAAGTTAGGGGCAAAGCCCCTAACTTCAATGGTCATATAGTGCATTTGGCATTACATCGTTGGGGTTTACCCTGAATTATTGAGACGATACACTAAAACCTCATTAAATCTTGATGATAAAAAACTGCGGTTTTCAAAATAGATGGGGTCTATACCCCATTCCTGTGTCACTTGGCTGATGCTTTTGCCACTTTCGTGGCTCAATCTCACAACTTGTTTCTTGAATTCTTCATCTATCTCGCGTTACCCAAGCCAAAGTTATCACATAAAATACCCACAATGAATTCACCACACCCCTACTTTTTTTTGCCCAGCAACAAATTTGAAATGACCTTGGGCACACGCCCGTTAGGCCAAGCCCAATTAATTGAAGTGGATGAACACTATCGCGCAGAAATTGCCCAACGCGAAAATATTTTAGCCGAGGAACACAGCTATTATTTTCAGGCTTTGGCTGGCACTGAAGCAGCCCAGTGGGAAACCATTGAAACCATTTTGCCATTAATGGCATGCGACTACCCAGAACATTTTGCGCTCGATTGCAAAAATGAGGTCTGGACATGGCAAAATCGATTGCTCAATCAAAAGATTACTTTTCGGCTCGGTGATGTGACATCGTTGCCCTATGCTCCGCTGGATTGGTTGGGACGACAAGTACAAGAAGATTTATTATTGTTAGATGGCAATGACCTAGAGTGCCCATTGATCGCTGGGCAATTGTGTTTTGCCAGCCGTTGGAGTTTGGGCGAGAAAATGGGGTTATCGATGATGCTCATTCATGGGCCAGTGCCAGAATATGCTGAACGCATTGGCCGGCCTGTCGATTTGTTGATGGCGCGTCTAAAGCCGAATCGCCCAGTGTGGCGTATCAATTGGTCGTTACATGCTTGCCCCAATCTCAATCTTGCGCCCAAATACGGTGCTTATCAAGATACCCAAAAATTGCTAGTGACTGCCCAAAATGCTGGCGAACGCTGTTATTATCGCGTCGAGCGACAAGGGTTATTAAAACTACCGCGCAGCAATGCTATTTTATTTACCATTCACAGCTATCTTGCTAGCATTGGGCATTTAGCTGCCGACCCAGTTTGGGCGCAACGTATGGCTGGCATTTTACGCACATCGCCACCCAGTTTTATTCGTTACAAAGGGTTACCGGTTTATCTTTCACCTCTATTGGCTTATTTAGATTCACATTCCGCCTGATCTTAACCAAGGTTATTTAGTAGAAATAATTACCGAAATCAGCTTGTAAAGCCTAAGAGGATGTTTCTTAAATTAATTTTCACTTTTTTGTCAGATGAAATCGCGTAATTTTATCAAATCAGGGAGCATATTTAGATAAAATGAACGCCAAAATGCCAAAATCACCATCACAGGGTTGTTATGGGGTGGTGATTTTGGCGAGAAGTTATTTTAAGAAACAGTGTCTAAGGCGGTGGCTACACTTTTGGGGGTTGCATCGCCTATGGCACAATCGCCACTTTCATCAAGCCGCCCGGCTCTTCAATCAAGCGATGAAAATATTCGACGCTCTGATCGAGCGAAATGGTATGTAACATATCGCCAACATTAATTTGACCGCTGG
This sequence comes from Chloroflexota bacterium, assembly GCA_018969115.1. Classification (GTDB taxonomy): domain Bacteria; phylum Chloroflexota; class Anaerolineae; order J036; family Brachytrichaceae; genus AQU-03. The sequence continues at coordinate 4,843 of JAGWYZ010000212.1, forward strand.
CAATCATTTCAAGCGCTCGCGCAAAATCATCATCGGTGTAGCAATAGGTGCCAAAAATGCGCTGTTCTTTGGTGATGATGGGCAAAAAGTCGAAATTGGTCACGCCATTAAAATTGCCGACCAAGGCCAACATACCACCGATGGCCAACATTTGCCCACCTTGTTGCCGCAATCGCGCATTACCCACCGCTTCGACCACCAAATCTGCACCCCAATCGTCGGTTAAGGTCATGACATGTTTGACTACATTTTCTTCATTGCCGATCACCGTGCTGGTAGCGCCAAATTTTTTTGCTATCGCCAAGCGTTGCGGCACAATGTCGCAGGCCACAATATGTTGTGCACCCGCCGCCTTGGCAAGCTGCACGGCCAACAGCCCCTGTGCGCCCGCCCCCAACACCACCACAGTGCGGGTGTATGGGGTCATCACCCGTTTAAATAGATGAACCTCTACCGCCAGCGTCTCGGCCATCGAACCAGCCACCGTGCCGAGGCCAGCCGGTAATTTGAACAGACGGTGGGCAGGTGCCGTGACATATTCGGCCATGCCACCGGCGCGCTCAATACCGATCAGCGTCATGTTGGGGCAAACATGGCTGAGGCCAGCGCGGCAGGCTTTGCATACTCCACAACCATATTGTGGGTTGATGGCAACCGACGCGCCGATCGGAAACGCTTGTTTGGCAACGGTGCTGACCCGTTTGCCATATTCGACCACAACGCCGGTAAATTCGTGCCCCATGATGAGGGGGAGGTTTTTGCTACGACGGGCGCTATGGCCCATATAGCCATGTAAATCGCTGCCGCAAATGCCGCAAGCTGCGACTTTAAGCAATACTTCGTCATCAGCCAAGGCTGGCATCGGCACATCTTCTAAAATAATTTCTTCGTGGGCTTTGAGAACGAGGGCTTTCATAATAAAACGTTAACAAATTTGTGGCACGCCATATAGATCAAAAATACTATCTGCACTAACCAGTGGAATTTTCTCAACCAATGACTGTGCTATTAATAAATGAGCAAATGGATCGCGGTGATGAAAAGGCATATCTGCGATTTTCATCGTATGATCAAACATAAGATCGATCAAGCTAATATTATTTTCTTGCAATTACAATTTTAAAAAAGATCCAAGCGGCACAGGCAAATTGATATTGCCTGTGCCAATTTTTATGTACATCTCCTAAATACTTGCCATACTAAGCAAAATCTCTGTATCAGGGGCTTCGAGGTATGACTTTGCACAGTCCGATAGTTGCGGATTATCGATGATAAACTATAAAAAGGTATGCATATCATTTGAACATATCATTCCAGATAATCTTGGAAATCTTGTGGTGTTTGAGCAAAATTAGACGCAATATAAATGAGACCTTTGGCGCTACCAGCTTTACAATTCATTTTCTTGTTGTATAAAGTTGAGGTCACAAGCGTAATCCATTGTTTCGCATTGATTGCATTGCGAACACTTTCACCCGCAATTGCTGCTTTTACAAGATTAGGCAATTGTGAAGATGCCTCAATAAGGGTAAGTTCTAGCATAAATAATGACGCTTATTTAGAATTATATTGATCTGCCCAGCCTGTAACGACTACATCATTATAGTAGACCCCGAAAACTAGAGATGAAAAAGGGTTAAAGTCAGGTAGAGTTCAAACGAAAATGAAGGAATCATTTATACCTACCTTCAAGGCTGAAGTAGCCCGTGAGCTACTACGAGAAAAAAAACAATGGCACAAATTGGAAGTGAACGCAAGGTGGTGCCAACCCAGTTGGATCAATGAAAACAAATTGTGATTAATGGCTTGATATGCTTATATGAAGACGGATGACGTGAAATCGAACAGGTCAAAAAGCAGCATCAAATAGAAAAAGAGCAGTTATACGCTAAAACTGGGCGTTTAACCAGCGAAATGAGCGGACTGAAAAGAATATCAACTGAAATGGGACGTATTACATACCCCGTGAAGTAGGCCATGAGGGGGTCAAGACTAAACATAAATAGACAAAATATGTACAGATACATCGTTTTATGACTCACGTAGAATTACATCACAAATGCAACGTATGGGTTGGGATATTAATTGCAAAGTGGTGTAACGCCCCACATCGGGGCAACACATACCAAGCCAAGGCATCGATTTGGGGAACGCAGCCCCCCTGTGCCCCATCGGCGCAACACACACCAACCCAAGGCATCGCCTTGGGAACTTCGGGAATTTCGGGGGCCACATATCGTGGGATGCCGCACACGCCCGTATCATGATGCGACGCGCTATCGGTCATAGTTATAGGGTTGCACCCTATGCTGGTATGCCTATGGGCCTTTGGCTCGTTTTAGAGGTTATTTGATTTGGATTGTTTATGATGACGAAAAGTAAATCTGCCGACAAGAATGATGATGGCAACTCCACGTTAGTGCCCAAGTTGCGTTTTCCTGAATTTCAGGGGGCGGGGGAGTGGGAGGAGAAGCAACTTGGTGATGTCGCTTCATTCTTTAAAGGCAAAGGCATTTCTAAAGCTGATGTTTCACCTAATGCATACAGCCCGTGTATTCGGTATGGAGAGCTTTACACCCGTTACAGTGAGGTTGTTGATGACGTTTATTCCAAAACTGACGTTGCAGATGCCGACTTGTTTCTCAGTCAGCGTCATGACGTGATTATTCCTGCTTCTGGCGAGACTAAACTGGATATCGCAAAGGCATCATGCGTGATGTGGGACAACATTGCACTCGGAAGTTGATATGTCATGCCCCAAGAGGGCATTATTGGGGTGGCTTTGGGGTTACACCCTCGGCTGGTATGTCTTGTCCCGTTGGGGCATTTGTAATAATCATTAATGCTAGTGACAATACTACAGTCAATGT
>JAGWYZ010000213.1 GCA_018969115.1 Chloroflexota bacterium
ATTTGGCACTACAGATTTCAAAATGGACGGATATAACTATGAAAATTTGAAGTTGTTATAAACTGATACACAAGCGTATTTTTTATATGAATATCTTGCTCAAGCTCGTCAAAACGGGTGTCAGTGTTGTTTTATTCGGCCTTATCGCCTATTTTGGCGCGGTTCTGGTATTTGGGCTGATACCGCGCAATGCTCAATTTCAGCCTTACAGTGGTAGCGACGGCGTTGAGATTTTTGTGCGCAGCAATGGTGTACACACTGATCTGGTTTTTCCGATTCAACACCCCCTATTCGACTGGCGCACACAGCCGCTATGGGCGGCATTTCAGCCCGACCCAAGCCATACTCACATCAGCATTGGCTGGGGCAGCAGCGAGTTGTATTTGAATACTCCGACATGGGCTGACCTTACTCCACAAACGGCTTTCATTTCACTGTCTGGCTTGGGGTATTCGCTCATGCACGTCGAGCTATTACCCACCCCCATGCCCGATGTCAGTACTATACGCTTGCGCCTCTCTCCCAGTCAATATCATCAATTGGTGGTCTACTCACTTGATTCTTTCGTCATCCCCACTTCGTCCGCCATTGACGGCTACACACCCAATGATGTGTTTTTTGCTGCCAACGGCTGGTATCATCTGTTTAACCCATGTAATGAATGGACGCGGCGCGGTTTGACGCACATTGGCGTTCGTACATCTGTTTGGTCACCCTTCGATTTTTTCTTGTTATGGCATTTGCGTGCATGATACGTAAGAAATAACGAGGGATGCATAGGTATTGGCACGGCACTCATTACTCATTAGACCTTACTATGGATAAACATTACCTTAAAAATAGAAATTTAAGGCCGCAAAAAAGATGCTAAACCGCGACTCTTTTGAGAACCGTAGTTATATCCCAATCAGGCAATTAAAACAAATTTTCATCGAAATCACTCTATGACCTTTGGTAGCGTGGGCAAAGCCCACGCTACCAAAGGTCATAGAGTGATTTCGACACGACATTACATCTTTTGGGGAAGGACGCAGACCTATGTGTTTCAAAATAGATCAGGTTTATATATAAACTTGATGGAATTAGGCGTAATAGAAATCATGAATCAATACCTTCGTCAATTTGCGATTGCCAGCCCGTGAATTCATTCGTAGGCGAGATGGCGAAGGTATTGCAAAATACGATATGTCGATCACCTCCCTGGAAAAGACTTTTTTGGATAGGGCCGCTTTTGTGAATTTTGGTGAACTTTTCTGCAACAACACTCATTAAGATGAGCAACAATAAAAACATGAGCAACAAAAAAACATTTGTCAAAATTGGTTTAATTGGATGCCTAGTGGGTTGTTTGATGGTGGGGGGGCTTGGGTTTGTAGCGGTGCGTTGGCTTGGCAATGCTGCTTTGTTACCCCAAAATGCGCCAAGTGCCATATCAAGTAATCCAATCACGGCGATGAAACAAGCTATCGAACAAAAAGCCAATGACACCATGAAACAAGCCTCTTCGCAAGTGGCGGCCAAAGCCATTGAGCAAATTACGGGCGAAAAAATAGACCCGCAGCAAATTGCGGCCATCCAAAAGGCGCTTCAGTCAGATTCGGACCCAGCCGTTTTAGCCAGCCAATTGCTTGGCGGCATTTCAGGCACCCACATGTTGTCTGGCACATTGGGGTTAACCAACACCCTAAAACCTGAAGATAGCGCAGCTTTGCTGGGACAATTGGCAAAATTAATATCGGGAACTCAGGGTATCAGTGGGACATCGGGCTTGCTCGATCTTGGCGTCATTACCGATTTATTGGGCGCAGATGGTTTAGCTGAAATTGGAAGTATGCTTGGCGAAGATGGGCCGCGCCCGACGGCCAAGGCGACTGCTATATCGTCTAATTCAAATGGGGGAGTTGCGCCCAGTACAGTAATAACCGCTTCAGGGTTGCCAATTGGTCTTGAGCAAGGCAGTATGACCTTGCGCTTACCCGGCGGCAAAATTATTCAGTTGAAAGCGGTTTGTGCGCCACCCAAGCTGGGTGCATGGTATGAAATGCGGGCCAACACGGGTGTGCCTATCGATCATCCGAATTATGCGATGGTAAGCTTTGCTGGAAATGTAACGACTTTGGTCGAACCAACACCGATGGTGATGACGATTGTTTTGGGTGCTAATGGCAGCACATTCTCAGGGCTTAACCCCGATGTAAAATTAGCATTGTTGCAAAATGGCGCGACAAGTTTCACCAATTTATCACTCATTAATACGGCTCCTAACTCGCCTGATTTCAAATTTAATCAGCCTCAACGTTTTAGTGGTGAATGGCAGTGCGCTAGCGCCAATTGATCTGCGCATACTATCCCAACATTATTGTGGGCACGGCATCCCGTGCCCCTACAAACGAGTTTAATTTAAACGCCAGCTTTCTCACGCGCTTTCATGGCGCAACCAATCACACCGGCATAATCGCCTAATTCTGAGCGCACAAACTTGATCTGGTCAGCATCTTTTTTAAACACACAATGTTGCATGGCTACTTCTTGGATATGCGGTAACATCCATTCACCCAAAGCCTCGATGACACCACCGCCCCAAATGAGCATTTCGGGGTCAAGGCAATTGATGAGCGAAGCCGCATGAACCCCTAATTGATAGGCTGCACGATCAACAATTTCAGCAGTGAGGTGATCTTTCTTTTTCATTGCCATCGCCAAAATGCTACTGGTAATCTCGCCTTTTTCTTCAATTAGCTTTGGCACAATCGATTTGCGCCCATGCGCAATTGCGCTTTGAATATCACGCACAATGGCGGTACGGCTAGCGAGGGCTTCGATGCCGCCACGAATGACAGTTCCAGACTGGTTGGTTGGGCCATCTACCATTTGCACCATGTGCCCAATTTCGCCAGCACTTTTGCGTCCGCCCAAATAAACTTGCCCATCAATAACAATGCCGCCACCAATCCCCGTGCCGACAAAAATGGTGACAAAGTGTTTTACATTGCGTCCAGCGCCAATGACCAGCTCACCATAACAGGCTGCTTTGACATCATTTAATAAGGCGACTGGCACATTAATGTTATTCCATGAGCTTAAATGTTGCCCCAACGGCAAGCCCATCCAGCCCGGCAAATTTACGGCCCCTGTCACCATGCCGTTTGCGTCATCAACCATGCCCGGCACACCGGCCCCAATTGCAATGATTTGGTTGGGTTCGATTTTTGCAACTTCAACAGCTTCATCCACTGTTTTAAGAATGCGTTTTACTACAGCATCTGCACCTTTTTCTGCTTTTGTTGCCTTGCGCCCAACGCCCAAAATCTTTCCATTCTTATCAATAACGGCTGCAAAAATTTTGGTGCCGCCAATATCAATCCCCAAGGTATAAGTTGATTTGTCTGACATAAGTTATTATTTAATGCTTGTTTTGTTAGCACTATGCTTTAATTCCCAAATGTTGAAATTGTAATTGAAAATAAAGCAATTATGGTGAGAGCTTGTTTTTGGGGGATGGCACTTGGGCTAATTTTAGCGTTTGGGGTGGGGCTGGCAGGTTTAAAATGGCAAATTGCGCCAACAATTGTTGTGCATTGGCTATTTCATTCTGACAGCCATCGTTGGACTAGATTGGGTTAATACATGTTGCCTCAGTAATAACATCTGGAATAATATCTGAAAAAAGACCTATTGATTACGATTGACTAATTCTGGAAAAGTGTAACTGTGAATAATATGGGTGCAGTTGGCAAGCTGCTTAGGGTCAATTGGGCGGGTGGTTTCAAGGTTGATAATTTCACGCGGGACGGCAGTTTCTTCTGCCACTTTCACTGGTTGTGATGCTGGGATCAGCGCAGGGCATGCAGAGGCTCGGTTGATCGTGCTGGGGGACGTTAGCGATGTGCTAGCAAAGGTTGTGACAATTGGCCCTGTCGTGTTGGGTTGAACACTGCTCGTAGAATTTGAGCAGCTTGAAAGCAAGATTGCACTATACACATAAATTGCCAAATAGAATGATCGCGACATGTTTTTCAACTTTGATTGGGGGTGTAATCAATGTCAAAAGGTGCTATGCACGCCTAAATAATTTTAAGTATAGCTTGCAATACAAAACAAAGCGTGGAAATTGCTTTAGATCTTGGCATTTCAGAAAAAACGCAACAGGGCAACCGCCGAACTGCCCTGTCACTTATCCAATAGGAGGAAACCCATGAATCTGATAGAACTATAACAAACTTTCTTTAGAACAGCGTTAATGTCGCCTCAAAATTTGATCAATTTAAGAATTTAATTGGTTGGGCAATGCCATGTATAATAATTTGTCATGATCTTAAATGTCTTTCTCGGCATCGCACAGATTGTTTTAGCGGTTGCGTTGATTGGCGCAGTGCTGTTGCAAAGCAAGGGAGAAGAATTAGGCGGGGTATTTGGGGGTGCGCAAAGCATTTATCAAACACGCCGCGGTGTTGACCGCTTGTTATTTACCATTACGGTGTTTCTGGCGATCGCATTCTTCACTCTGGCTATTGTTAACGTGGTTTTGTCGGCCGCAAAATAATTATTAGCGATCAGTCATCAGTAATCAGTCATCGTAATCAAAAATGTTATTTCTGATTGCTGATGGCTGGTTATGGTGTACTGAATCTTTATGCGATCACTACGTTTGCCATTGATCTTGTTTGTTGTTGGTATTATTGCAACACTTTATCTTGCATTTCGCTTGGTTTTACCCAGCGCTTTGGTCATACCAACCAACACAAACACCACTTATATAGAAGGTGTGGCTGGTGCGCCCCGCGCAATTAACCCATTATTGTGCGATTTAAACGAAGCCGACCGTGATATTTGTAGCCTTACTTTTGTTGGGTTAACTCGTTTTAATGAATATGGTGAAGTTGTGCCTAATCTTGGCACGTGGGTGATTTCGAGCGATGGTCTCACTTACACCTTTAAATTGCAATCAGGTTATCGTTGGCATGATGGCGCAGATGTATCTATTGATGATGTTTTATTCACCACCAGTTTGTTGCAAGCCCCAGAGTTTCCGGGCCGGCCCGATATCGCTGCATTGTGGAGAACCGTCAAGGTAGAGAAACAAGATAAAGATACAATCATTTTTAAGCTACGTGAGCCTTACGCCCCGTTTTTAGATTACACCACTATCGGCCTATTACCAGAGCATATTTTGTCGGGTACAGTGCCGAGCCAACTCGACAAGATTCCATTTAATTTACAGCCTGTGGGCAATGGTCCTTGGCGTGTTACGCAAGTTGGCACATCAGGGGTTCGTGTTTCATCGGTAACACTCGAGCCGTTTTCTGGCGCAATTTCGGGCATTAATAAAAACCCCAATATATCGCGTTTAGTTTTTCGTTATTACGTCAATCCAGATGCTGTTGCTGATGCGTTTAGAAATGGTGATATTGATGGGATTAACACCATTACCCCAGAGCTAGCCAGACGGCTGAATGAGCGTAATGATTTGACCATTTATTCAACCAAACAAACCCATGTAGTATCGCTTTTTATTAATCAACGCCGTGATAGCGGCGTAATTGCGTTATCTGAAAAAAATGTGCGTCAAGCCCTTATGATGGCACTCGATCGCAGCCGTATGATTAGTGAGGTGCTTGAGGGTCGCGCGGTATTAGCCCATAGTTTGTTCATTCCTGACACATGGGCATATAACAATGATGTCAAACAATATGGGTTTGACTTAAACAAAGCAAAACAATTACTGCGCGATACTGGTTATGATTTTCGTGCGGTGGCGCCCTCCCCTGTTGAAGTGTGGCAAAAAGATGGCGAGGCCTTGGCTTTTACCTTGCTCACTCCCGATGACCCCACCCGACGCGCTGTGGCTGAAAGTGTTGCGGCCCAGTGGCGTGAATTAGGGGTGCGGGTTAATGTGCAGCCAGTGCGCAATTTACAACGCGATTTTCTTGAGTCACGCAGTTACCAAGTGGCCTTAGTTGAAGTTTCAATGGACGGTGATCCAGACCCCTACCCATTATGGCATCCGTCACAAAGCGTTCGCGGGCAAAACTATACGGGTTATAACAACAAGCAAGCGGGCGAATTAATCGAAACTGCACGCACCATTAATGATCGCGCCCAGCGCATTAATCTCTATACTAAATTTCAAGAAGCATTTAGCGAAGATTTACCCGCTATTCCGTTATATTACACAATTTATCGATATGGGGTTGCCTCACATATCAGCAATGTTCAATTGCCCCCTTTAACTTATAGTAGCGACCGATTACGCAGCCTTTCTGATTGGACAATTGGCACTCGAGCAAGCCGCCGACAATAAATTTAACAAAACGTTTCCTTAAATAACTAAGCAAATTCAACGTGAACTGTGTATACTAAGTATAAGTCAGAAAAGAACGGCATTAGGTGGGGTTATCATTTTAATTGCCATTGATTGATGCCGATGTGGCGCGATGAAAATCTGTTTAAGCTGGTATTTTTATCTGTAATATTGTAGTTAAGTAATCGGATGGATGGGGCTATCTTATTCAAGTAATGCATAGGACATAGTTCTTATAGGGCATTTGACGGATAGATTTATATTTGAGAATTCTGTAAAATGAAAAGCATGAACTGGTCGGGAAGAATACCCGGATTGATGCAAGGGGCGGTCTTAGAAGCAGCAGATCGCTCTGGCGCCCGCATCTACCTTAATGCTGATGTAATTAGTATTGGCAGAGCTGTTGCAGGTGAACATGACATTCTCATTTCACCCCAAGACACTACCGTGTCGCGTGAACACGCACGGCTCATTTTTGAGAATGGGCATTGGTTGGTCGAAGACTGTAGCCGTAATGGCACACAGATCAATGGTGAAGTAATCAAACGTCGCACCGAAAAATTAAGTGCAGGTGATCACATCCAAGTTGGAAAGTCATTTGATTACTATTTCTTCTATCTAAGTGTCACTGAGGACTTTACCATTCCTCAACATCATACAGACTCAAAACCCATCGATCCAGTACTACCGGTTGTTTCGCGTAATGGCGCAGCTAGCAATAATGGGCATGGGGCTGCTGTTGCCGTAGCCTCATCATCATCGATGTCGGCGGTGCTCGAGGCCCCACCGGCGCAACGTGGGATATGGATTAGCCCCAGCGCTATTATATGGTGCGATGGTGAAATTTTACCGGTGACGTTATCACGTACGGAATATCGTTTGCTGAAATATTTGGCGAGTCACCCAGGTGATGTATGCGAATATTACGCAGTGATGCAAGCCGTGTGGGGTGATATTCGCAACAAAGACAGTTTGCACGAGTTGATCTTCCGGCTTCGCCGCAAGATTGAACGCAATCCATCGACGCCACGTTTTATTGTTATTCGCTCTGGCATTGGGATTGTGTTCTTCCCGCAAGGGTTGCAGTAATTTTTAATTAATCTTTATTCGCGGTAAACCCAAAAGATGTAATGTCGGAATCACTACGGCCTTTGGGATGTGGGTCAAAGCCCTGCATCCCAAAGGCCGTAGTGATTCCGATGAAAATTTGTTTTACTTACCCTTTTATTAATCTGATAGTCTTTCCAATAAAAAGCGGCGTACTTATAAAGCACGTTGCTTTTTGCTTTTTTGCATAACTTGACAATGTCACATTAGCCAAATCAAGGTAAGTTTTCGCCGATTTCACCACACCTTGCCATGCCTACAGCATGGGAGGGTATAGTGAAATCGGCATACGTCTTTTTAAT
>JAGWYZ010000214.1 GCA_018969115.1 Chloroflexota bacterium
AGACAAAACGAATGCCGAAATCACTATCTCAGCGTTGTTATGGGGCGGCAAAGCCGCCCCATAACAACGCTGAGATAGTGATTTCGGCGAAAAATTGTTTTAAGAAACACTGTCTTAAGGGTGCTGGGCAGCAAATTTTGTTTGGTGGTTTGTAAATAGGTATTCGTTGTCTCGCCCACACTAACAGATGCAATCGATTTTTCTACAAGGCCATCCGGTGAGATCCAAACGCACCCCCGGATGAGAGGCCAATTTGTGTAAGTCTACACCAGTTAATTCAGTGGCTAAAGCATTAATCATGCTCAGATCCAACAAATTTTCGACACCCAAATGAAACACCAGATTTTCAACATTGGCTTGTTTATTGGCCTTTTGCACAATCACCAGAAAAATCTCATCTGATTTCTATTTCGCTTGCTGCGATTTTGGGTATCTCTGCGCTTTAAGTCAAGGCTTTTAACCACGGGCCTGTTGCCAACCAAAATAACAACTTAGAGGGAGCGTAATCCCATGCGCCAATCCCTTCGACAAATTGGGCATCAAACCCTTCCTTAAAGCGCCACACCCCTGCCATGCCATCATTAGGGTCAGTTAAATCATCTGGCGCACCCCACCAATCATATTTGGCAAAGCCACGATCACGCGCCCAGCGCAGCGCCGCCCATTGCAATGCATAAGTCGGCATATGCTCGCGCCCTTCACTCCGGCTCATACCATAAAAATACCAAGCACGGTCGGCAAACCCAAACAATATTAGCCCTGCCAATGCCTGCCCATCACGTTCGGCAATAAACCCACTGCCATTCATACTGCACCATGCATCAAAATAATAACCCGCCTCACGAATGGCAAAGCCATCACGCTGGGCGGTTTCAGCATACATTTCATAGAACAATGGAAAATCGTCTGGGGTTGAAGCTCGCACCATCACGCCACGACGCTCGGCCAAACGCACGTTATAGCGCCATTTTTGCTTCATACGGGCCAGCAATTCATCATCACTAGCCTGTAAATGAGTGACACAACTGTTGCGAAATTGAATTTGCTGCTTAGAAAATTGCCAGCCGCGATTGTTTAGGTTGTGGCGCGATTGCGTTAAGTTTTCTGTATATGTATTTTCATTGTTTGATTGGGCCTCGGTTACAAACACTGGGTCGCCATCAACCTTGGCACATACGGCTAGATTGCATTTAGCGCGTTGTTCTATCCACGCCAATGATGCTTCATGGGCCATTGCATTGGCTGCTACTGGTCCTTTGGGGGCATATAACACACATAATGGCCCAATGCGCCGCCGTAAAATTTGAACTGCGGCCTGTGGCCCTAACCAGCGCTCAGCTGTCCAGCCCCAACGGGCTTTAAATTCACCCCACGCCCAAGATTGCAAAACATGTGGTGATGGCAGCGTTTGTAGCGCCACATCCCATGCCACTGGGTTATCAATGCGCTGCCACAATGCTTCTTTTCGATTCAACAACATCCCTCTAATGTGCTATTCCTATTTAGGCGAACACGGCATCAACAAATTGCCCATTTTGCATAATCATCACATGGCTGCCATCGGCGCAAATGCCTGTCACATTCATAGTCGGGGTACCAATCATCATATCTTCGTGCGCATCCGATGCATTAACCCCAGCTTCTACACGCGCAGCTTCGTCCATGTCAGTTGCGCCTGCCATGCCCTCAGGGTAAGCCTTACCAAATGCAATATGGCATACCGCGTTTTCATCAAACAGCGTATCATAAAACACGAGGCCACTTTGGTTGACAGGTGAACGAACATCGACCAACGCCACCTCACCTAAACGCCGTGTGCCAGCCACTTCAAAAAACGATTTCAACACATTTTCGCCATGGTTAGCCCGAAATTCAACCACTTCGCCCTTCTCTAGGCGAATATACGCCTCGCGCACTTCGCGTTTAAATGGAAAAACAGGTTTTGAGGTGCGCACATACCCATCGGCCTGTAATCGATGGGGCGTAGTAAATACTTCTTCGGTGGGCATGTTTGGCAAAAATCGCACACCTTCAGGCGTAATCGCAGAAGCGGCAACCCAAACCGGGCGAGCCGTTAGCCCAATTGTTAAGTCGGTGCTGGGCTGCCCATCATCGGCCAGCACAGGGTCAAAAAAATGCACACGGCACACCTGATTTTTGTGCATAAATTGTGTAACCTTGCGCAAATTGGTATCGTGTTGCTGCCATGCCGCAATTGGGTCGGGTTGATCGACCCGCACCAAACGCAAAATTTCATTCCATAGTTGCGCCACAGCCTCATCAACTGGCAAATGGGGGTAAATTTTATGCGCCCATGCACGGGTCGGTACACCTGCTACACACCAAGCCAAGCGATTAGACATTTGAGCCTCGGTAAAAAAGCGCATCAACCGCGCTCGTGTTTTTTGCACCCGTTGCATCAAGGCTGGCTCAACATCATCAAAAATATTGGGGAAATCGTCGCCAATTAATGCCAATCTGGCCCATTTATGGTCGACAAACTCATGTCGCATTGCCACTAAAAAATCGGGCAATTCATCCAAATATTCATCTTTGCTATGTAAATAACGCATTCGGGTCGATGGCGTATCGATCCAATCAAGATTAACAAATTTTGCCCCACTGCGATAGGCCGCCGCAACAACCTCTTTCACAAAGTTACGGTGTCCAAGATCAGCAGCAATATTTAACGATTGACCGGGCTGTAAATTGACCCCAATTTTGATTAATAATTCGGCATAACGCACCATGCGCTGGGCAAGATCAGTGTGGCTCATGGGGGGCTACTATACCAATAATAAAACAAAACCCGTTTTCACTGAAATGTGAAAACGGGTTTTGTTTTGACTTAGAAAAGTATTTTGGGAATTTTATAGCTTCCTAAATTAGGATCACCCAAAAAGATGTATAGTTAACGCAGTATGTCTTCATCAAGCTTTGCTTAATGAAGGGATAGTGCATTAGGCATTTTCACGCTTTTACTTCATCGATACTTTTGCACCAGCTTCTTCTAGCTTCTTCTTGGTGTCTTCTGCTGTAGCCTTAGAAACACCGGTCTGAATGACGCCATTGGCGGTTTCGACCAAATCCTTAGCTTCCTTCAAGCCAAGGTTGGTGATTGCGCGTACGACCTTAATTACTTCGATCTTCTTAGCACCAGGCTCGTGAAGAATAACATCGAATTCGGTTTGTTCTTCAACGACAGCGGCGGGGGCAACGGCAGCGGCGGGGCCAGCGGCAACTGCAACAGTGGTGGCGGCGGCGCTCACGCCCCATTCGGCTTCAAGTAACTTCTTCAGTTCGGCGGCTTCGAGCAGTGTCAAGCTGCTTAGTAATTTGACGATTGCATTTAGATCTGCCATTTGTAATTCTTCTCCAGATTAATTTAAATTGTTTGATTTGGTTTATTTGTTTGACAGGTTAATTGGCTCATATTGCTGCCAATCAACAAGCCAACCCTAGTTATGCCTCTGATGGTTGCTCTTTTTCGATTTTTGCTTGCAACGCATACATAACGCCTGCAACAGCGCTGTTTAAGACGCTAGCAATATTGGTTGCTGGGGTTGAAATCAACCCAATGATCTGCGCTCGCAATGTATCGAGCGGTGGCAACGAAGCCAATGCGTCAACGCCGCTCGGGTCAATCGCTTTACCACTTAATACGCCGCCAATCACTGAAAATTTTTCAAATTCTTTCGCCAATTCACCGGCTTTTTTTGCGCCAGCAGCAGGGTCTTTGAAACAAAAGTTAACGCCAGCTTGTCCCGTCAACCATTTTTCGGGCACTTCTTGCCCAGCGTCTTTTAATACCTTGAACAGCAATGTGTTTTTGGTGACGTGAAATTCGCCCTGTGCACTGCGCATTTCTTTGCGCACTTTATCGAGCTGCTTCATATCCATCCCACCATATTTGGTGATGATGATGGCTTGGCTTTTGCTGACCAATTCCTTGTATTCGGCTATGATCGCTTCTTTTTTATCACGTGAGATTGCCAATGTAATTACCTCCTTTACAAAAAATAAAAAACGCCTCAACCAGTGACTGATTGAGGCGCGAATATACAGACAAAAACAACCCGCAAAAAAACGGGTACTCTAGTCTATTCACTTGCCTTGTGTTTCCTCAACAGGCCCACGAATCAATCGTGACTTAAATCTATTGCTAGATGCCGGTGGTCACTGGATAACAGCGGATAATATTATAGCATAAGGTGTTAAGTTAGTTTGATACACTTGACCATCATTCATGAATATTTTGATTACTGGGGCCACGGGGTTTATTGGCAAAGCTGTTTGTATGACTTGTGAGGCCGAAGGATGGGCGACACTGCCCATTAAAGACATGCGATTGCCAGATGATACCTCGGCATTAGCTGCGCTTATTGCGCGATACCCCCCAGATGCTTGTGTGCATTGTGCGGGGCCAGCTTCGGTTCGCGATTCTATCATCGACCCACAACATGATTTTGCCAATACCGTCAGTGCTACCTTTGCCCTACTGAATGTGTTGCGGCAAGCTGCACCACGCTGTCGCACCCTATTGTTATCGAGCGCTGCTGTCTATGGCAACCCCCAACGATTACCAATTGGCGAAGATAGTGATATATGCCCGATTTCGCCATATGGTTTTCACAAACACATGGTCGAACAACTTGGGGCCGAGTTTCATCAATTGTTTAACATGCCCATTACATCAGCGCGAATTTTTTCAGCCTATGGCGTAGGTCTGCAGCGACAAGTAGTGTGGGATATTTTGCAAAAGGCACGGGCTACACCACTCGACCAACCAATCCACCTGAGCGGTAGCGGCAACGAAACCCGTGACTTTATCCATGTGAATGATGTGGCACAGGCCTTGGTGGCTTTGCTTAAATTTGCCCCAATGCGGGCCGAGGCATTTAACGTTGCTAGCGGCATTAGTGTCAGCATTCATGAATTGGCGCATAAATTAGCGCCGCAGCACCAAATTCAATTCGATGGCATTATTCGTGCGGGCGACCCGCTTTATTGGCAAGCTGATATTTCACGGTTGACGGCATTAGGGTTTGTTTGTCGGGTAGGGTTAGACGAAGGATTGAAGCGTTTTTTTGCTGCTTAGTTGTGCTAGACTTGATTTATGCTGTTTCTTGATCATAGCCCAATTAATTCTGATCCCCAATTAACTCGAGTCCCGGCTCAAACGCTTACTGATTATATTGACGGTGGGTTTTCGGTTGTAGCGTTTTTAGAAATGTTCCATTCCGTCAAAGCTACTGATGCACTGGCTTTTTTGCGATTGACCCGAAAAACTGACTATGCGCCTCATATTAGACGAGATCTTACCTTTGTCGCTTAAATATATATTTTATAAATAAGGTTTTTAGTGTGCGAAAATTTGCATTATTGACAAAATTTAACGGATAGGAAGGACAATTATTATTATTATGGAGTTGCCTACAAATCATAGGTCAATTTTGAAGACTTTACTATAAAATTGCTTCCTTAATTAATAATATGCCCAAAAATCGCTATATTGTTGTTAATGTCGAGTAGTTTTTATGACAAAATTGTTATTAATTACAGGCGCAAGTGGTTTGTTGGGGGCGAATTTAGTATTGG
Organism: Chloroflexota bacterium; assembly: GCA_018969115.1. Taxonomy (GTDB): domain Bacteria; phylum Chloroflexota; class Anaerolineae; order J036; family Brachytrichaceae; genus AQU-03. Next base: position 5,599 of record JAGWYZ010000214.1, read on the forward strand.
TAGCCCGCGACGCTGGCTGGGATGTAACCCCTGTCACCCATCAACACCCATTGCGTGGGGGCGTGACGCTTGACCTAACCGATGTTGCTGCAACCCAAGCCCTAATTGCACAAATTAAACCTAATTGGATTGTGCATTGTGCTGCTGCGGCCAATGTTGACTGGTGTGAAGATCATCCATCTGAAGCAAAACGCATTAACGTCGAAGCCAGCGCTTCTATAGCACAGGCCGCCACAGCACTGGGCGCTGGCCTCGTTTACATTTCAACCGATGCCGTGTTTTATGGTAATGACCCAAGTTTACGCTACCGCGAGGATGATCGCCCCACCCCGCCCAGTGTTTATGCCATTACCAAACTGCAAGCCGAGCAAGCTGTGTTGACAATTTTTCCAAGTGCGATTGTATTACGTGTTAATTTTTATGGTTGGAATTTTCAGGCCAAACATAGCTTGGCTGAGTGGATGTTATATAAACTTGAACATGGGGAACGATTACCCGGCTTTGCCGATGTGACATTTTGCCCGATGTTGGCCAATGATTTATGCGATGTCATCTTAGAGTTGATTACACTGGGCGGCGTGAACAAAGGTGTTTTTCACGCGGTAGGTGGGCAAAGCCTGAGCAAATATGAGTTTGCGCGCGCGGTGGCGCATACGTTTGATTTAGATGAGACCTTGATCGACGCCACTTCGTTTCGTGATGTGGCTTTGCGTGCACCACGCTCACCCAACTTGGCCCTCGATGTAAGCAAAATTGAGCAAGCCCTAGGCCACAAAATGCCCGATGTGATGAGCGGTTTGCAAAAATTTAAACAACTGCGTGAAGCCGGATTTGTGAATAGTCTGAAAGGATTGTGAGAAAATTCACAATACGTGCGTAAGCAATTTTTTTATGGCATTTTGACATTTGGCTTAACGTCGTGGCTGATGGCTGCGGCACAATTAAGCACACCCATAGCCGTCCATGCTGCCATAACTGCGGCTGGGGCCAATGAATTTCTGGCTCAAGTTGCCACCCCCGCGCCCGATGATTCAGTTGTCGATCAGCCACGAATTGAAGTTGTGGCAACTTCGGCTCCTGTTATTCGCCCCACCCGTGCTGTCTTGGTTGGTGACCCCACACTCAAAGTAGCTGGCGTTGGTGATACATTGGCCTTGCTTTCGGCCCAATCGGGCTTTTCGGTCACCGATTTGGCGCAGCGAAACCGTTTAACCCAATCAAATATATTATTGGTGGGACAACAACTGCGAATGCCTCAGCCATTTACGCCCAAAATTGCCTTACATCGGGTTGCCCAAGGCGATACATTGCTGGGTATTGCCGCCCAATATGGGCTTGCACCCTATGTATTACAACAAATGAATAAGCTGCCCTGTGCCGATTGTTTAGTGGTTGGTCAATTGTTACGCATTCCCCAAGTCACAGTCGAGAGCAATTTGCCCCAACCATTTACCCAAATTGATATCGACCCCCCGGCCCCTATTGCAGGCGAAGTGGTCAGTATTCGAGCTTACACCTCTGCGCCACTTCAGTCGTTTGAGGGCAAAATGGGCAGTACTCCCTTAAATTTTTACAAAAAAGCCGAAGGTCTCTACATTGCGATTGTCGGCATTCCAGCACTTCAACAAGTTGAAGTGGTTGATATTAATTTAAGCACCGTCACTGATAGCGCCCCAAAAACCGAATTACAGAGCCGAGTTCAACTGACCCCTCATAACTATGGGTTTCAAAATGTATTTGTCAGTTATGGCCTATTGCCTTTGCTTAACCCAAAACTAAACGAAGCCGAACAAGCGCGACTCGATCAAATTTATGGAAAATATACCGATCAACAGTGGTGGGATGGCACGTTTAAATATCCAGCATTTGGCGACGTAACCTCAACTTATGGCGCACGTCGTAATTTTAATGGCGGCATCCTCAATACTTATCACAGCGGTATGGATTTTCGAGCCTTTGTGGGTACCCCCGTACAAGCCCCTGCGAGCGGCCAAGTGGCAGCGGTTGAGCAGCTTGATGTGCGGGGCTTAGTAGTATTTATCGATCATGGGCGTGGGGTGTTTAGTGCCTATTGCCACTTGAGTGAAGCCAATGTC
>JAGWYZ010000215.1 GCA_018969115.1 Chloroflexota bacterium
CTCTGCGCTCCGTTTTTGATGGCGATCCTATCATGCCGTCTATGCCCTGAGTAGTAACACTATTTTTTGCCAAACACACGATATGACCATTAAAGTTAGGGGCAAAGCCCCTAATGTTAATGATCATATCGTGCGTTTGGCATTACATCTTTAGGATTTACCCCGAATGATGATTGAGATGTTAGATAAATTTGTGTAAAAATATGATACCTTGGCCAATTTGTGATTGACCGTGCGTAAATTTTATGGCTTGAGGCCAATCAAGATCATTGTAAGATAGCCCGGGTGAAAGGGATAGTTTTGTAAGTTTAGGCCACACGAGATGTCTTATACCTAAGTGCTGTGAGCATCTACCACCTTTGGTGCTGGTCTTGGCAGGGGTGACACAAACGTAAACCTCCAAGGTTTGTCTGACGACATTTCAAACCCACCGCCAACTTGCCATTAAAATCGCTATCCCATGCAAACCTTCACCGGACTCGACCGTCTGCTCGCCGATCCCGCTCGCCTGCGCGGGCGACGCATCGGCATCATCACCAACCCTACCGGCATCACCTACGACCTTAGCTCGATGGTCGATGTCATTTGCGCCCTGCCTGATGTAACCGTGCGTGCCCTATTTGGCCCCGAACACGGCGCACGTGGTGAAGTGCAAGACGGCCTGACGATCGGCAGTATCATTGACGAAGCCACTGGCCTGCCGGTGTATAGCCTGTATGGTGAGCACAAAAAGCCCACTGCCGAGATGTTAGGTGACATCGATTTGCTCATTTACGACATTCAAGATGTTGGCTGCCGCTACTACACCTATGCTTACACGTTGAGTTATGTGATGGAAGCCGCTGCCGAACACGGCGTAGAGGTGTTGGTGCTTGATCGCCCCAACCCTATCAATGGGGTGCAGATCGAAGGCAATATGCTTGATCCGGCGTTTTCGTCTTTTGTTGGTCGTTACGCTTTGCCCATTCGCCATGGCCTCACCAATGCCGAGTTTGCGCGTTTTATCAACACCGAGTTCGGCATCGGCTGCAATCTTAGCACCTTGCCGATGCAAGGTTGGCAACGTGAGTTGTGGTTTGACCAAACTGCCCTGCCATGGGTGACGCCATCACCCAACCTACCTAGCCTCGATTGCGCCACCGTTTACCCGGGCACTTGCTTATTCGAAGGCACCAATTTGAGCGAAGGGCGTGGCACGACCCATCCCTTTGAATGGCTGGGTGCACCTTGGGTGAATGGGCGGGCGTGGGCCGAGGCCCTTAACCGCCTCGATTTGCCTGGCGTACGATTTAGGCCGGTTGTCTTTGCGCCCACTTATAGCAAACATTTGGGGGCCACTTGCCAAGGCGTGCAGGTGCATGTCACCGATCGTAGCTTGCTCAACGCCACCGCTGTTGGGCTACATATGTTGGCGACGTGTCGGCGCTTACATCCCGATCAGTTTGAATTTTTGCCGACCTCGTGGGAGGGGCATCATTTACCCGTGCCGCGTCCGCATTTCGATTTGCTGGCTGGTAATGCTCACATTCGCAATGCCCTTGTGGCCAATGTGCCTGTGCCCGATATCATGGCGACTTGGTCCCAAATCCCCCAGCATTTTGAGCAACAACGCGCACCTTATTTGCTTTATTGAGTGTAAGGTTGCAGAGTAGCAAAGTTGCACCTTTGCAACTTGCACCTTGCAACTTTGCAACCTTTTTATGATTGGCATTTTCGACTCTGGCGTAGGCGGGTTATCGGTGTTGCGTGAAATACGCGCACAGATGCCTGCGGCGCGGCTGATGTATGTGGGTGATACGGCGCATGTGCCGTATGGCCCGCGCCCGATGTCGCAAATTTGCGAATTTTCGGAGGGGGTGACGCGCTTTTTGCTGGGGCAGGGGGCGCGGGTGATTGTGATTGCGTGCCACACCGCCTCAACCGCGGCGCTCAAATATCTGCGGGCGTGTTTTCCCGATGTCCCCTTCGTTGGCATGGAGCCAGCTGTCAAACCTGCCGCCGAGATCACCCAATCCAAAGTGATTGGTGTGTTGGCGACCCAAGTCACCTTTCAGGGCGAATTGTTTGCCTCGGTGGTGACGCGCTTTGCCGACACCCAAAATGTGCGTGTGCTGACGCAGGTGTGCGCCGGCTTGGTGCAGCAGATCGAGGCTGGTGAACTTGATACCCCCAAAACCGAGGCCATGCTGTGCGGCTGGGTCGAGCCAATTTTGGCACAAGGGGCCGATGCCTTGGTGCTAGGCTGCACCCATTACCCATTTATTGCGCCGCTGTTGCAAAAAATTTGTGACTCACAAACACCCCAGCGACCCGTACGCATCATCAACCCCGCGCCTGCGGTGGCGCGTCAGGTGGCGCGGGTGGCGGCAGGTTTGGCTGATGGGGCTGACACGCCCGCTCAGGGCCGCACTCACTATTATGCCTCTGGCGATATTGATGATTTTCGCCGCGCCCTGCGGCGCTTGCTCGGCATCAATCGTCGTGCTAATGCGTTAAGATGGGTGGGTCAAGACTTAAGCAAACAAGTAAATCCGGCCTGTTCGAAATGATGATCGGTAGTTAAAGCCTCGTGTATTTCTCGTTGTTGCATTACTACAAAACTGCTGCAATCAACCAAGCTCCATTGTTTATCTGGGCGTTGGCAAAATAAATCTAAAGATTGTTGATCTGTTGTCAGGTCGATATGTAAAATATCTATATACGGGGAGTCTCGCAAACTTTTGATTAATTTGATGGTTTGAGTTCGTGGAAAACGTAACGGACTGCTTAAAAGCGCCACCAACTCTGTTAGAACATAATTTGTGGTGATAATTTTGTGATGATTTAACCGTGCATTCCGATATAAATTTACGGCTAATGCGTGATGGGTTTGGGCCGCATCAAATAAACAACCCCAACCAGAGGTGTCTGCAAATATTTCAGTCATTGTGGGGCTACGTAGTATGCGGTGCAATCTGCTTTAAGATTTCTTGCCCAAGATAAGCATCATGTTGATCTACCCAATCGGTTGTTTTGCTGCTAATGCTGCCAATAAATTCTTCTAATGGGTCTTGGTGTGTTTGGCGAACCCTTGCAATAAGCCAATGAATTGCTAATTGCTCAGGGGTATAACCACTTTGCGAGGCAGTTTTTATTAGCGGTTGATAAACTTCGTCAGGTAATTGTAAAATTAGCTCGTGTCTCATCATTTCTCATCCATTTTTAGTTGTACTCCGAATTTTGTCAATTTGAGACCGCACTCAGTATAGTAGATAGTGATAGTAGATAGTTTTGCTATCTACTATCACTATCTACTTTTTAAAGTCCCGCAATCTTCACGCCATCGGCCAAGATGGGTTGTACGAGATCGCCATGCGTGGTTTCGCAATAGACGCGGATGATGGGTTCGGTACCGCTCATGCGCACCAGCAACCAGCCGCCGTCTTCCATCACAAACTTAAAGCCATCGGTCATATTTTTGCCGGTCACTTTTAGCCCGCCAATGGTGCTGGGTTGGGCCGAGCGCAAGCGTGCCTTCACTTGCTCGCGTTGTTCGGGGGTGCAGCGCGTGTCGATTCGGTCGTAATAATGCGCCCCAACTTTGCTAAACAACAGGTCAACCAAGCCCGATGGTTTGAGGCCGGTCTTGACCATAAAGTCGAGCAAGTACAGATTCGCCAAAATGCCGTCACGCTCGGGCACATTGCCACGAAACGCAAAGCCACCGCTTTCTTCACCGCCGATCATGGCATCGGTTTCGGTCATCTTGGGAGCCACATATTTAAAGCCGACACCCGTTTCGTAGACTGGTACACCATACAATGCGCCCAATTTATCGAGCATAGTGGTGGTGCTGAGCGTCTTGACAATTGCGCCACGTTGCCCGCGTGATTCTAATAAATACAAGGCCAACAAGCCATACACTTGCAATTGGTTGACAAATTTGCCATGTTCATCGCCAAAACCACAGCGGTCAGCATCGCCGTCGGTGATGCACACACAATCTGCACCCATCCGCACGCCGGTTGCCAAACCCACATCGACATTGGGCGGAATTGGCTCTGGGCGCTTCATTTCGGGGAAGGATGGGTTGCGCGAGTTGTGAATTTCGTGGATGGTGGTTTTGCCGCCACCCAACAACCCCGTTAGCCAGCCCGCGCCGTTGCCCCACATCGCGTCCATCACAATGTTTAGCCCGGCATCTTTGATCGGTTGCACGTCGATCAGCTTGCTGAGGTTTGCGAGGTAGTCGGTGCTGGCATCAAACTTCTCAATCAAGCCAGCCTTAATGGCCTTGTCATAGTCCATCGATTTCACCTCATCACTGGTGGGGATGCCGCTCTCGATGATGACCAAGCCTTCGGGGTCGATGGCCCCGCCGGTGTGGTTGCGCACTTTAAAGCCATTGTCTTGGGGGGGGTTGTGGCTGGCGGTGATGTTGATGGCCCCGACCGATTTTGTGGCAGGGACGGCGAAGGCAATGACGGGGGTGGGGGTGGCGCCGTTGGTCAAAAATACCTTAAGGCCATTGCCCGCTAACACTTCGGCAGCAGTAGCGGCAAAATCTTCTGATTGAAAGCGCTTGTCGTGGCCGATCACCACCGATTTACCCGTACCATAGGTTTGCAGTGCCCATTGGGCATAACCTTGGGCGCAGCGGCGCACATTGGCAAAGGTATAGTCATCGGCAATGCGTCCACGCCAGCCGTCGGTTCCAAATTTAATAGGTTGTTCGATCATGATATTTTTAATGACTAATCGTTAATGGTTAATGATTAATGGTTAATGATTAGTGATGAATGCCGATCATTTATCATTAACCATTAACCCCTAACCATTAATCATTAACCATTATTTTATTTTACCCGTAATGTCAAACACTGAGTCTAGCTTACAAATGGCATTGGCCGACCTGCACCGACCTGATTTATCGGCGCGGCGGCGCGCAATCGAGACCTTATTGGCGGCTGAGGCGGTCGATGAATTGATCGATGCCCTGCGTGAGAATGAGCATTGGTTTATTCGTATGGCTGCCGCGCAAGCGCTTGGTCAATTACGCGCCGCCGCTGCTGTGACGGCATTAATTGAGGCACTTTATGCCACTCATGATGAATGGATGCAGTTTGACATTGTATTGGCATTGCTGCAAATTGGCACGTCTGATGCCCTTGCTGCCGTGCAGGTCTGGAAGCAAACGGCAAAAAATTCGATTTTGATGGACATTGATTAATGACTTGTGACTTATGACTTATGATGAGTCACAAGTCATAAGTCATTAATTAACCTTTAACTACTTCCATTTACTTTGTTCATGGCTTTATCAATGCCCTCATTGAGCCACAACACAATGCCAGCAATAGCGCGGTCATGCACATCGCGCATGGCAATGACTTCGTCGCGGGTGAAATCTTCGAGCACATGCGTGGCGGCCTCTTTGCGCCCGGGTGGGCGACCGATGCCGACCCGTAGCCGTGGGAAATCTTGGGTGACGATCTTGCTGATGATCGATCTCATGCCATTATGCCCACCGGCGCTGCCCGATTTACGCAGCCGCAATTGGGCAAACGGGATGTCTAACTCGTCGTAAATGATCATTAAGTTGCTGGGGTCTGTTTTATAGAATTTGAAGGTTGGCGATACGCATACCCCGCTTTCATTCATAAAGGTTTGTGGTTTGAGCAAAACCACCCTGTGCCCCTCAATGTCGCCGATGGCAGCGATGCCACGATTGAGCATTTTATTAAACTTTAGGCCGTATTTTTCGGCTAACTTATCTACCACATGAAAGCCAACATTGTGGCGGTTGTCGGCATATTGTTTGCCGGGGTTACCCAAACCCACAATGATGCGCCACGCCTGTTTATCGTCGATGTTATTTTCCATAATCAATGGGGCGGCGGAAGATTAAACGCCATAAGAAACCGAGCACTTTTTTGAGCAACACATAGGCCCCTAATCCTAATAACGCATAAATGGCATACCAAACCCCTTGCATAAAGCCTCTGGGGATGAGTGACAAATTGATGCTAGCGGCGACTGGGGTGGGGGTAAGTACGGGTGCGGCGATTGCGGCGGCAGGTTGGGCACTGCTGGGTGCAGCGATGCCAAAGGTATTTGAAATGCCAATACTACGTACCACTGATTCGCTGATGGTATTGTCGATATTAAACACTTGCAGCCGCAGGGCGTAGCCGCTGTCCGAGATCGCCCGCGTATTCCATACCGCCAACACCCCGCCATCTACTTGTTGAATGCCCCCACCGATAATGACCCAGTTGCTCGGTGTGCCAAGGGTTTCGGGGGCATAGGCCACCTCATATTTTGAGAAGCGCGGCGATGTGGCCGAGCCGACAATATTGATATTGCCACGCAGGGCCTGTTCACGCACCGGCGAGGTGATACGCGCCAACTCATTGGCGCGGCGGGTGGGGGTGGCGGCTGGCACGGTGGGGGTGTTGGTTGCCTCTAGTGGTGCTGGTGTTTGCGCGGCAATGGGGCTGAGGTTGGCATACCATAACCCCATCGCCAACAAAAATGCCCCGCTGGCAACCCCGACCTTGACTAGAAATTGCTTTAAATTCATGTGCATTGATTTTAGCCGACTGTTTCAAAACACACCAGTGTCTTTTGTGCGATTGTGCCCCATTGAAATTGTTGGCTGAGGGCGAGGCTGCCCTGCTGTAACGTTTGGCATAGGGTCGGGTCGCTTAACACGCGGCGAATGGCTTGGGCCAAGGCCGCTGGGTCATCGGGCGGCACCAGTAACATATTTTGCGCGTCAATCACTTCGGGCAAATGGATACGCGGCTGGGTGCTGACCACCGCGCAGCCATGCGCCAACGCCGCCAACAATGTGCCGCGCCGAAATGACACCCCATCCCGATAAGGCAGGGCTAGGCATGCGCAGGTGTTGAGCGCTGCGCTCACGCCTGCTTCATCGATGAAACCGGTGCGGAAAATGCGGGGATAAACCTCCGAGGGATTTAAGCTCTCGGAGGGTTGAGGCGCTGGTGTTAAGCCCAGTGACACTTCTAAATCCGCCAAATACTTCGCATAGGCAATATTGGTGGGGTCGCTGGCCCCATGTTGCCCGCCAATAAGTAATAGCCCTACGTTGAGATCACGCAATTGCGCCAAGGCTCGCAGCAGGGTTTCGCCGCCTTTGCTCTCATTCATAAAACCAAAATAGCCAATTAAGCGCAGCGTTGGGTCGATGCTATTGCTGCTTTTCCATGTGTGTGGGTCAAAATGGGGCAGGGCGGCGGGGGCAATATTGCTGCCGATGGGCACAACCGATACGTGCCGCAAACCGGCCTTGTGTAGCGTTGCTTCATCTTCGGCGTTGGTGACAATGACGTGTTGGGCCGAGCGTGCCATATGCAAAATGGCTTGCCAACGCAATGGCCCGGCCTTGGGGAAAAGATAGGGAACGCGCAGATCGTGAAAAGTGACAACGGTTTTACAGCGTTTTGCCAATTGCCCAACCAGTAAATTGATGGCCCCGTGCATTTGGTAGGCGGCGGCTTGATATTGCAAATTGATGACATCGGGCTGCCATTGGCGCATAAAGGCCTCGATGTGGCGACGGGTGCGCCAGCCCCATGCTGGCATATTGCGGTGAATCTGCACCCCGTTCACCGTTTC
>JAGWYZ010000216.1 GCA_018969115.1 Chloroflexota bacterium
GCTTTGCCGCCCCATAACAACGCTGAGATAGTGATTTCGGCGAAAAATTGTTTTAAGAAACACTGTCTTAGAAATTTCCTCTAATGTCAAATTAATATGTTCAAGAAATACTATTAAACCGACAAGAAAATCGGGTTTCTTTAAAGAAACCCGATTTTTAAAATTCAACGGTAAACTATTTTACGACAGTTTTATGAGTGCTTATGGTAAGTCAAACTGCTCCATCTGACGATGCTTATTGCGCTTATCTTTGTTAAATTCGCTGCGCGCTTTTTTATCATGAAAATCAACCGTAGCTTTAGCAGCTTTGGCTTGTGCAATCAAATCTAGCCCAGCCACACGGTCTTCAACCGACACGCTCTGCTTCTCATCATGCTCATCATCATCATGCTCAAACACATCATCATCTTGATCCAAGTCATCATCATCGCCATCTTCTACAAAGCCAGCCGCCAAATCAGCCTCTCGCTCAGCCTCAAGACGGGTTTGGGTAGACTTCAGCTTCGAAGCTGCCAAGGCTAAGGTATTGGGCGCCAACACCATTAACATGGCATTGCCTTCCATACCAGGTGCAACCTCGACCAATGAAATGTCGGCACAGCCCTCTTTCATTTTTTCCAACATGCGAAATGCTACGTGCGGAATACGCCCTTCACGGCCTTTAAAGCGCAAAGTAATCTTCACTTTATTACCTTGCTCTAAAAATCGGCGGGCAGCGCGAATCTTAAAAGACAAATGATGGTCGGTGGTTTTAGGCCGCAACCGAATTCCTTTGAGACCAATCGTCTTTTGTGCTTTTTTTGCTTCGCGTTCTTTTTTCTCACGCTCATAGGTAAACTTACCAAAGTCAAAAATACGGCAAACAGGTGGGCTAACCGCGGGTGCAACTTCAATTAAGTCTAAATTCATCGAACGAGCCAGCCATTGGGCTTCTTGAATGTCTACCACGCCACGGTTACTACCGTCAGGCATAATAAGGCGTACTTGAGCTACGCGAATCTGGCCATTAATTCGATAACTATTCGCTATGGCATTGTGAATGGGTCTTTGGGGTGGGATAAGTCCTCCTATCTAAAACGGTAAAACTAAACTAATCAAAACTTTCCTCAATATTTGCTTTGCAAATGCTTGAAAAAATTTTACTTTATATAACACGCTATCATACTAGAGCAAATTCCTACAAGATGAAGGGCCAGTTTCATTATCTATCTCTCACACCTATGCTATAGAAGATAGGTAATAAAATCGGCAAAACCTTTCATCAACGAAGAAGCTACTCTTAATATATTGACGAGTCACACTCAATAATTATTATACATGTGATTGCCAAAATGTGCTAGTGCCTAGAAAATCATATCACCGCGAATAAAAGCACTGGTGCGAGGATCGACAGGCGATTCAAAGAATGCGGATGCGCGTGCATATTCAATCAATTTGCCATCTAACATCAACCCCACTTGTTGCGCTAAGCGCCTGGCTTGAAATAAGTTGTGCGTCACCAATACAATCGTCATACCCTGTTGTTGGTTGCGCTCACGAATCACCCGCTCAATCACTTCAACATTGGCAGGGTCAAGGTTAGCGGTAGGTTCATCTAGCAGCAAAATGTCTGGCTCAATGACAAGGGCGCGAGCCAATGCCACCCGCTGAGCCTCACCGCCCGAGAGAGTGCGGGTATTGGCATGGGTTAAATGTTGCAACCCCACTTGGGCAATGGCGCGTTGCACACGGTTTTGCTCATCTTTGATGCCGCGAACACGCAGACCATAATTCACATTATCATAAACCGATTGGCTGAGTAGCAATGGCCGCTGAAACAAATAAACCACGCGACGGCGATAACTGAGTGCAGGTTGGGTATTGGCATCGTATCGTTGATTGTCAAACATAAGCCAACCGGCAGTGGGCGGCTCGATCATGCCTAAAATGCGCAACAGGGTGCTTTTGCCAGCGCCACTAGGCCCGACAATCACGCAAATTTCACCACGCCTTATCTCCATCACGCCTGGCACCAACACGGCTGGGGTGCTGCGCCCACGATAGCTTTTTGCAATGTCGTGCAAGTGATAAATAATGGGGTTAGACATGGATACTAAACCGCCCGCCAAACACCGTTGGTGCGGGTTTGCAAAACAAGCAATAGACCATTCACCAAAAATGACACGCCTAACAGCACCAAACCCAAGCTAACCGCTAGGTCAAACTTGCCTTGTCGGGTTTCGAGCACAATGGCAGTGGTGAGCACACGAGTAAACCCCTCAATATTGCCTCCGACTAACATGACAGCCCCTACTTCAGAAATATTACGACCAAACCCTGCAACGAGGGCCAATAACACCCCAAACCGAGCTTCAAAAATCACATCCCACATCGCCCGCAAGGGTGTCGCCCCTAACGATAGCAATTGGCGGCGTAAATCAGGCTCAACCCCGCTAACGGCGGCCATCACAGTTCCAGCCACAATCGGTGTTGAGATGGCAGTCTGTGCCATGACCATCGCATTTGTAGTAAATAGCCATTGCAATTGGGCAAAAGGGCCGGTTTGAGATAGCAATAGGTAGACCATCAACCCCACTACTACTGGAGGCAGCCCCATACACGTGTATAGAACAGCGAGGACAAGGCTGCGCCCTCGAAAACGGGTTAAAGCCAACCATGCCCCAAATGGAACCCCAATGAACGCGGCAAAAAGCAACGCCAACCCAGATACTTGAAGCGAAAGTAAGATGACAGACCAGAGCATCAATAATGACGAATTACAAATTACGAATTACGAATTGTAAATTTTGTAATTCGTAATTGTAGGACTTACGTGAAGTTTGATTTTCACCACAAAGCGCACGAAGAACTCAAAGATTTGCATCGGTAAAATCTTTCTTTTCTTTGTGCTCTTTGCGTTCTTTGTAGCGAAATGTTTTTAATGCGCGTAGGTCCTAATTATTTAAAGTGGCCGAAATAGGGCTTGCCCAAATTCTTCAACCCCAAAGAGTGCAATTTTTTGTTTTGTGGCAGGCGATGTAATCCACACCGCAAATTGTTCGGCTAAATTGGCCTTAATATTGGGGTGTTTGGCTGGGTTAACAGGAATAACCCCATAAGGGTTTTGTAACGCCGGGTCAGTATTTTGCTCAACCCGTTCACCCCCAACAATAATACTGAGGTTTGACAAACGGGCCTTTTGCGCCAACCATGTGCCACGATCAGTCAGCGTATAAGCGGCTTTTTCATGGGCAAAAGTCAACGTTTCGCCCATGCCTTGCCCAACGGCATAATACCAACCAGTCGTCGATGAAATGGGTGTCACTGCGCTGATCTTCCACAAGTCTTTTTCTTTGGTATTTGTGCCAGAATTATCTCCGCGTGAGGCAAAATTGGCCTTAGCCTCGGCTATTTTGCGCAAAGCTGGGGCAGCCAGGGCTTCGCCTTTCACTTTGGCTGGGTCGGCAGTGGGACCAACGATAATAAAATCATTCACCATCACATCGCGGCGATTAATGCCAAACCCTTTCGCCACAAAATCATCTTCTTGGGCGCGGGCATGAACAAGCACAACATCGGCATTACCATCTTCACCTAATTTGAGCGCTTGACCAGTGCCCACGGCAATCACCTTCACTTTAACATTGTATTGGCGCTCAAAATCGGGCAAAATGGCCGCCAATAGCCCCGTATCATTGGTGCTGGTGGTCGTTGCTAATGTCATATTGGCGGGCGGGGCCGCTGGCGTTGGCGCCGCAGTTGGCGCTGGTGCAGCGCAACTGCTAAGTGCAAGCGCGGCTGAAAATAACGTCGTCGCTAAGATCGACTTAAGAGAAAAAATTTGAGTGTTCATTTTTTATATAAAACTAGAAATTACAAATCGCAAAGCATATATTTTGCTTTTTCAATATAAATACAACGCTTGTTTATATCAATTATTGAGAATTTGCAACTTTACATTATCATCGATTCAGACGCTGCACCACCAAAAAACTCGGCCCATTCGCGGTCATCGACATGCTGGTATTCACGCCAATGGGTTATCTGGCTGTTTTTTTACTTTAACCCACGATGCCACATGATAACGACGGGTGCCGTCACGAGTCCATTCCACCGCGCCAATGTGACGCTTTTCGTCAAACACCACGTTATGCAGCACGGTGCGCTGCACAAAACCGCCATCCTCCTCAAAAAAATATAACAGTTCAGCACGATTACAGTTAACATAACAGTTTGGGCCAGCATAATTCACATCTTCGGCAAAATGTTGAATTGTCCACGCATAGTCGCGCCCAGCACACGCATAAAAAATATCACGCTCTAAATTAGCAAACTCAAGTTAGGTCAATTGTTCACTTATTCGAAAACTTTAAAACAAATTAAAAAAGACGCAACACCAAAATCACTAACCATCCATGATTTGCAAATCATGGATAGTTAGTGATTTTGGCAAAAACTTGTTTTACAACGCATTCAAATTTTAGGTTAAATAGTCAAACAAATCAACAATACTGCCATCTATATCAGGCACTTGGGCATAGCACTGCCCCCAAAATGCATACCAAAGGGCTTTGTGACTGGTATAACCCGCCGTCGTCAATACCCGATAAGACTCATTGACCTCGGCTGGGGTCGCACATTTAAACCCCACCGAAACGCGGCTACCCTTGGGCATCTCAAATTCGGGGTCAAATGATTTCACCATATCGATGTGATTCCAGCCTAGCCGACAGCCATTAGCAGTAATACACTCAGCAAAAGCTTCGTTATCAAGTTCGGGGGCCAATGGCAACCCAAGCAACCGATAAAACCTAAGCATGGCAGCCATATCGCGCACCCCATAACCAACCATATCTAGCAATATCTTCATAAGTCGTACGATACAACCACCCACACAAATTTCATATCGCTTCCGAACACAATCTTAACAAGCACAGCTTATGCTGGTTTTATATCCATGAACAAAAAAACTTCTTATCTTCTGGCCTGCACCTTATTAGGGGCGAGCATCAGCTTTGCCAGCATATCAACCCATGCTTCAAATGCCGCAACTGTGTTGGCTTGCGGGGCCAGCAAATTTATGAATGTGACTGCTGACCCTAAAAATTTGGCCTACCCTGCGCCTTCGCTCACAGTCACCTGCGACAACACCAACATGGTCGTTAGGTCAAATGGCATCCCCAATTTTGAATTTGTGCGGGTCAACCCAAATGATTTAAAAGCGCAGAACTATACCTGGAATATTCCATTAACCCCCACTACCGGCGCAAGCCGCAGCGTACCGCTAGGCGGGGCTGTTGCTGTTGCAGTGAATGGCATTCCCATCTTTGGACCAACCGAAGCCCCCAACGACGGCTATAAAGACCCTTACGAGCAAGGGATTTTAGATCATTGCAATGGGCATCCTGCACAACGCGGCGACTATCATTTTCATGTGAATGCCACTTGTCTCACCGATAAACTCAAGGCTACCACTCCGGGGGTCGTCGTCGGCTATGCCTTCGATGGCTGGCCCATTCTCACCCCCTATGTGTGCGCCGATGCCAGTTGTAGCAGCACCAAAAAGCTGCGCAGCAGTTGGCAATTGACCAGCCCAAGCCAAACCGCGGCATGGAGCCGCAATAGTTATGTAGCTGGGGCTGGCGATTTAGACCGTTGCAATGGCAAAGTGCAGGCCGATGGCTCTTATGCCTATTACGCCACCGACGCTTTTCCATATTTCATCGGGTGCTATATCGGCGATCTCAGCAACAGCACGGGCACAACATCTGCCACAGCCACGCCTGCGGCAACGGCTACACCCATTGCAACCGCAACCCCAGCCACAGCGCCCAATGCCACCTTAAATAAATTAACCTTTTTACCGATATTAACCAAATAGAGCAGGTTCCGAGTTGATGAAAGATTTTGCTTTATGGAAAAAAGATCAATGAACACAAACACCCGTTTAACGATGATTGTAATGAGCGCTGGGTTGCTTGCGTTAGTCGGCTGCATCAGCACCACATCCACAGCAAACCCACAAAGCATCGACTCGCCTAACGCAGCCAATGCGGGGCAAATTGCCAAAATGACCAAAAGCTATCAACAAGCCCAATGGGGTAGCAATATCATGGTCAACTACACCGATGGCAAATTTCTTTATCGCCCGAATAGATTACCCAATCACCCATGCCCAGCCGAATATGCTTTGCCGAATGAGAGCAGACACGCCCCACCATTGCCACATCGCACACTGGGCCAGACCCCAGCGTAGCACAAAATTACGAATTAAGATACTACTCAACCCCAAGAAAGCCATATTACCTCCCTTAACCGACCTTGGGGTGGTGGGCGCTATGATTTCAGGTGCACCCTTATTTAACCCCTATGAATTTGATCAAGCAATAGTTGCAATGCAATCAAATCTTTCGGTAAAAAATACGGCTGGGGTTGATGTATGGTTTTTAGATGACTGTGCCGGCTACCCCACCCCATTTGGCGAATATCATTATCATGCCTTGCCAAAATATATCATCACCAAAATAGACAGGCCAAGCGGCCCATCGTATATTCTCGGCATCGCACTCGATGGCTCCCCCTTTTATAGCGACCACGATATCAATGGCAAAAAAATAACTACCACCCAACTCGACAAATGCAATGGTATTCATAGCCCTACGCCAGAATTCCCAAATGGCGTTTATCATTATGTCTTGTTAGATATGCCCGATGCGACTTCATCGATCCGCTGCTTCACAAGAATCATCGAGCCATCGTTGATTCAAATGCCCGGCATGCCCGGTATGCCACCTAAAAAGTAGTGATTTCTGCAATCCTACAAAAGTCCGAGAAAATATAAGCCTGATCTCATTTTTTTAGGCTACAATAGGCTAAATTCTCTTGTTTCACTTTCACACTTCTGTCTTTAGTGCCTTCAGCTTTTAGTGTCAGTCTCTCTGAATTATTCTGACGCCCTAATGATCTTTAAGTTAAATATTCGGAAGCACGAGTTCTAAGAGAATTTAATAATCCAAATGGAAAACAAACTTTTTGTCGGGAATGTGGCGTATACAGCCACAGAAGAGGACCTGCGGGCATTGTTCGCGCAGGGTGGTACAGTTAAGTCGGTGCAAATTATCAAAGATCGTGAAACAGGGCGTTCAAAAGGCTTCGCATTTGTCGAGATGGAAACACAAGCAGATGCGCTGAAGGCAATTCGTCAGTTCCATGGCGCTGAAATGCACAGCCGTGCACTCACTGTCAATATTGCTCGCCCACGCGAAGAAGGCGCACCACGTAGTGGTGGCTTCAGCGGTGGTGGCGGCGGCGGTCGTCGTGAAGGCGGCGGTGGTGGCGGCGGCTACAGCGGTGGCGGCGGTGGTTACGGTGGTGGCGGTCGTCGCGAAGGCGGCGGCGGCGGCGGTGGTCGCCGTGACGGCGGCAGCAGCGGTGGTGGCAAGCGCCGCGATTGGTAATTAAATCGAACCTAAAAAGCCTCGCTTTCTTACAAGAAAGCGGGGCTTTTTTATTTTCCCTTAGGCGCGGCTCTTAAAACAGTTTTCGCCGCAATCACTATCCCTGCTCCAGCAT
>JAGWYZ010000217.1 GCA_018969115.1 Chloroflexota bacterium
GCTACAGATAGCGCATACTATTTCAGTTGTTTTAGGCTAGCTGCAAAATCTTTGGGGTAAGGGGCCGTAATCGTTAAATCTTCTTCGGTGGTGGGGTGTTTAATAGAAAGTGTATAGGCATGGAGCGCAACACGCCCCATCAATGGGCGCTCTGCAGCGTCGCCGGTGGCGCGATAATTGCGTTTGAGTTGTGAGAGCAATAAGGGTTGCCCATCGCCATAAAGTACATCAGCCACAATTGGGTGGCCAACGGCCCGTAGGTGCACCCGAATTTGGTGGGTGCGCCCGGTTTCTGGTTGGGCTTCGATCAGGGCATAACTCTGGCTTGTATTGCGCAAGCGTTGTAATACACGCAGATGTGTAATGGCAGGTTTGCCGTGTTCATCGATAACAGTGCGATGATGACGGTCAGCATCATTTCGGAGTGCTGCATTGACGCTAAAGTTATTCCATGTTGGCAACCCAATTACCAAGGCATGATAGTGCTTTTGCACGTGATGAAGTTCAAATTGTAAACTTAATTCACGATGGGCCTCAGGTGTGCGGGCAAAGGCGATTGCGCCACTGGTTTCCTTGTCCAGTCGATGCACTACCCATATCGGCCCAAATTCACGTTCGAGTATATCGGGCAAAGCCGCGTTTATGCCATCACCTACCGAAAGTAGCCCAGTAGGTTTATTGACAATGACGATGTCTTCGTCGGCATATAAGGTTTCGATTCGCATAATGAGCCGTGAGCCGTGAGCTTATAACTCACGGCTCACGGCTTTCTTCCCCATCACCAATGAAATAATTTGGGTAATATGCCCATACAGGCGAGGGCCATAATCGCCATGCGTAAGCCTTTGCCTATCCATGCCGCAGTGATAAATTTGACCCAACTCATGTGCAACATACCAGCAACAACACCACCAATATCAAAGAAGGGGTTGGGGACAAGCGCGAGGGTGGTAATAGCCAAGAACCCCCATTTTCGCACCCAGCGCTCAATGCTTTTGGCAATGACACTATTGGGCAACATGCTGCTGCCACCGTAACCAGCCATATAGCCGGTCATTTCACCAATAGCGCCACCTAAGCCCATCACAAGCCCGATGATGAGTGCGCCATATTTGACACTGACCGAACAGCCGATTACAGAGGCAAACGGCACGGGGATCATGAATGTCGCATTGTTAAGTACGCTGAGACCAAAAAGGCCGAAAAGGCCATAGTGACCAAAGGCTTCGAGCATGTGATGGTAACGAACAGCAACAATACATAGGACGAGTGTAATGACAATAGCCGCAACTAGAACAAGTAATTGTTTGCGTTTTGCGTTTGGGTCTGTATTATTATTGTCTTGTTCAGCGGGTGTTTTGCTTGTATCGATAGCATTTATTGCAGACATAAATGGTCTAGAGGTTGTTTCCATGATTTTTATACGTTTAGGATAAATTTTTGTTGCAATTGCGGTATTTGCACAATAATTTGAGAGGTGAGATCACGATGGCTCCAAAAATGAAGCCCCCGTGATCTTGGCGAAAATTTGTTTTAATTTCCATTGTTTATTGAGAAGACGTTACAAAGACAGTGACTGCTTTACGTTTTTTTTACGAGTATCCATTCTAACTAAGTTCCAATAGCGGTCGAGTAAAATCACAATGCTGTCATGCCTATCTCGTCGGCATCAAATGATGCATTAAGAATACCGCCTGTATCTGATCCCTTAATTAATGCAAACATATTAAGCAGAAACCCTGACCCCCGAAATAAAGTGAATGATAGGGTAGACCATAAGCCTGAAACGCCAAAAGACCAGTTGGGTCAAATGCGTTGGATTGTGATGCTGGCATCATTGTCGATTACGGTGGCGACGGCGGCCCTACCCATTTATACCGCCCAGTTTAAAATATCGGGTACTGGCTTAGGTGGTTTGCTTTCAGTGAGTGCATTTATGGCAGCCTTGTCACGTCCGCTGATTGGACGGGCCATCGATCACTATGGGCGCAAACGCTTTTTGGTGTTTGGGGTGGTCTTAATGTTGTTTGCCAATGTGTTATTTGCATTTGCACGTAGTACGTGGGTGTTATTTTTAGCCAGCACCGCACATGGCTTTGCATTAGGCACGATGTTGCTTGCTGCTTATACCATTACTAGTGATATGGCAATTGGGGCAGGGCGGGGCAGCAGTTTTGGCTTAACTGAAGAATCGCAGTATCGTGGGGGGCTGTATGGCATTATGTTAATGGTGCCGATTTTGTTGATGACGGGTTATGATGTGCGTGGCGAATTGTCGATTACGCCAGATGTTTGGGCGTTGGCGTTTGCATTGTATGCGGTGGGGGCATTGGTTGCAACATGGCTTAGCCTAACACGCATTAAAGATACCCGTGGTGATTTGGTATTGGCTCATGATGATATACCAAACCCCAAATTTGGTTGGCGCTTATATTCACTTTTAGTCATTGTTTTTCTCACCAGTGCGTCTGCATATGGTATTCAGCCTTTATTGCTAAAGTTTATTAGCGATCATATTACCTCTAACCCTGCTTGGATTGCGTTGGCCTATGGCCCGGCTGCAATTGTGCTTGGCTCGTTGCCGTCGCGAATGGGGCATTTGTCTGATCGTTACGGGCGCAAATTGCCAATGATGATTGGCTTGGGGGCCAGCGCTATTTTTTCGATTTTGATCCCGTTTATGACCAGCATTTTGCCGTTGGTGCTTTTTGCTACCGTCGAGGCCATTTGCTACTCTGCGGCTGTGCCTGCCGAACAAGCACTGGTAGCCGATTTAACAGGTGGTAAAAAACGTGGCACAGGCTTTGGGCTATATACATTGGCGCAGTCAATGGGCAAGGTGGTGGGTTATCTTGGCATGGGGGCGATTTATGATGTATTTCGAGAAGGCCCATTTGTGATTAATGCGATTATTTTGGTTGTTGGTATTTTCTTGGTATGGCTTGCTGTGCGTGATGATAGGAGACATGTCTTGCAAAGGTAGAATGTCAATAAATACGTCGATGGCCATGAACCCAATTGGAACCTTTTATTCGCCTAAGTTTTTAGAGCATGATATGCTCGGTCATCCTGAACATGCTGGAAGATTGACTGCTGTGATGCATGTTTTACAGCATAAGGCTGCCCACGCCATGATCGCCTTGCCATTCGAAGCCGCGACAAACGAGCAATTAGGCCGTGTGCATAAAGCAAATTATGTGCGTGATCTCGAGCGCACCTGTGCCTTTGGCGGTGGTTTGCTCGATGGTGGTGACACCTATACCACCGATGCCAGTTTTGATGCAGCCGCATTGGCGGCTGGGGCTTCGATGGAAGCGACGCGAGTGGTGATGAAAGGTGATATTAAACGCACCTATGTCTTACCGCGCCCACCCGGTCATCATGCTTATGCTGATCATGCCGAAGGTTTTTGTTTATTTAACAATGTGGCTTTTGCCACGTGTTGTGCCATAGATGAATTTGCCCTTGAGCGCGTGATGATTGTGGATTGGGATGTGCATCATGGCAATGGCACCGAGGCTATCTTTTATGATGACCCGCGTGTGCTTTATATTTCGGCTCATCAATATGGTGGGATTTACCCCGGCACAGGCACCTCAAACGCTGTTGGCTGGCAGAATGGCGTTGGCGCCAATATGAATATTCCATTGCCCGAAGGGGTAGGGGACAAAGGTTATGTGCGGGCGTTTAATGAATTGATTGTGCCTAAAGCACGTCAATTTAAACCTCAGCTTATCTTAATTTCGGCAGGTTATGATGCCCATTGGCGCGACCCACTTGCCAATATGCGGGTTTCGATTGGGGGATTTGCCCAGCTTACCCATATTATGGCGGCGCTGAGTGATGAATTTTGTGGCGGTAAAATGATTTGCGTGCTTGAAGGTGGCTATGATTTAGAGGTGCTAGGTCATGGTGTATTAAGCACGCTGCAGGTAATGTCGGGTGTGACCCTCGACCAAATTGAAGACCCGATTGGTGCCACAAAACATGAGATGGCGGTTGAGCGCTTAGACCCATTATTTGAGCAAATTAAAAAGGCCCAACGAATTTAAATTGACTGTTTTATAAATCTGTTTTATAAAACAGACTTTTGCCAAAATCACATCATTACACTTGCCTTTGTAATGTCGGCTGGCGTGATTTTTGCTTTTTTCATCTTTTATTGTCCAATTTTTAATAAAGGATGAATCCTTGATGATGAATAAAAAATTAATAAACGATCTATTGAAATTAAAACAGGTTAACAAAGATATTTATGTTTGTGTTGTTAAATTACGCACTTTTGTTCCTGAAGATGATAATGACGATGAGTCACCATTACGCCGCCCGTATGGTGTTTTTGTGTTTGAAGGCGAAATTGAAATGATTCGGGGCATGTATTTATCAATTGAGAACCCGACTCCCGATGATTTACTTGAATATGTTCTGCAGGGCATGGTAAAGCCGATGCCTAGCCCCGCCCGTTTGAAGCCGATGCGCACAAAACGAGTATTTGTTGAAACCCCAGAATTGCAGACTGCGTTGCAACCCAAATTTGCCGAGTTATCAATGGAATGCTTACCCATTCAATCACGTAAAGCGTTTGATGAAGTAACCGCAGCGTTGTCTGCCCAAATGAGCCAGATGATGGATGTGCCAGAAACCGCAAGTTTAAGCAAAGTGCCCGGTGTTACTGTGCCCATGATGGCTGAATATTTTGACGCGGCGGCGGCTTATTACCAAGCGACCCCATGGGCGGGCTTGTGGAATAACGATGTCATCGAAATTCGTTATCCTGAAGATGCCAAACCTTATTATGGTGTGGTGTTGGGCAATGGCGGTGAGCAATTTGGGCTTGCATTATATGCATCGCTTAGCGAGTTGCAGCTTGCGATGAATGGACAAGGCCCCAGTGACGAAAAAGACATGCTTAATTTCAACCTATTTTCGATGATGTATGGTGAAGTTTCGGCGATGGGTTTTGACGATCTAGACGCAATCGATAAATATAACTGGCCCGTTGTCAATGATGAGGCTTACCCCGGAGTCATTCGTTTAATTATTAAAAAAGGTTTATCGGCCCCTACCGCAAAAGAAATTGCTGTATTAAGCGCGGCTTTGCGCACATTACCGACATTTGTGCGTGATGAGATGCAAGCAACAGGCGACACACCCAAAGCTGCCAACAAGAGTTATGAGTTGCCAAATGTATATGGGCGTGACAAAATTATGCTTAAATACCCCTTGACTGGCGAGGTCATTGAGGAAGGGTTGCGCTCAGAAACGTGGGATATGTTAAATTTGGGGGATGCGTTTGATGACGATGATGATGAAGAAAATGAAGAAAATGAAGAAAATGAAGATAATGAGGATACGTTGATTCCAATTGCAGATGAAAGTGCATTAATCGCGCTGACAGCACAAATTCAAAAGCATTTGCCGATTACATTTACACCCTCTAAAGAATTACGACTCATGCTCAAGGAGCAAGATATTCCAGTGCCTAAAACCGGCGCATTGACGATTACAGAATGTATGTATCAAGATGTATATGCTGGCATTAGTGTTGCTGTAAGCATGGGTAAAGAAGGGGTATTGACATTGCCGTTGGTGTTTATTGATCTCGATAAAAAACACCCACTCTATAGCACTATCCAACAATATCAAGACGATTGTATGGTCGCGGCTGGGGGCGATGCCGAAAACGATTGACATTTATCTTTGCTTTATAGACAAATATCAGAATCTAGGTTGATAAATTTGGTTATACTGATAGGTGTATTTTTAACACTAAATCATTAGAAAGGATTAATCATGGCAAAAGTAAAAATAGGAATTAACGGATTTGGGCGCATTGGGCGCCAAGTGCTAAAGGCGATGCTTGAGCGGCATAGCGATAAATTTGACATTGTGGCGATCAATGACTTGACCGATGCCAAGACAAACGCACATATGTTTAAATATGACAGCAACTATGGGCGTTTTAATGGCACAGTTGCAGTTGATGGCAGTGACCTAATCATCAACGGTGACCGCTTGAAAGTATTTGCCGAGCGCGAACCCGGTAATATTCCGTGGGGCAGCGTTGGAGCCGAAATTGTGATTGAGTCTACCGGCTTCTTTACCGATGCTGATAAGGCTCGCGCCCATTTGAATGGCGGTGCCCAAAAAGTCATTATTAGCGCACCCGCCAAAAAAGAAGACATTACCTTGGTGATGGGGGTGAACGAAGACAAGTATGACCCAACCAAGCATCATGTTGTATCGAATGCAAGCTGCACCACCAACGGCCTTGCGCCAGTAGCCAAGGTGTTATTCGAGAAATTTGGCATCGAGAAGGGGTTACTGACGACAGTTCACGCTTACACCAATTCACAGCGCTTGCTTGATATGGCAAGCAAAGACCTGCGTGATGCTCGCGCCGCTGCTATTAATATTGTGCCCAGTGAGACTGGCGCTGCGCGTGCAGTTGGTCTGGTTATCCCAGAATTGGTCGGCAAATTTAGCGGTATGGCGTTTCGTGTTCCCACCAATACTGTCTCGGTGGTCGATTTTACTGCTGTGCTTGGTCGTAATGTGACCAAAGATGAAATTAATGCTGCGATGAAGGAATATGCCGATGGCCCAATGAAGGGAATTTTGGAATATTGCGATGAGCCGTTGGTTTCGAGTGACATGAAGGGCAACACCCATTCGTCTATTTTTAGCGCAATGGATACTTTGGTGATTGGTGGGAACCTCGCCAAAGTGGTGTCTTGGTATGATAATGAATGGGGCTATAGCTGCCGCGTTGGTGATTTGGCCGCGTTTATGTCGAGCAAGTAGTCAGTTCAAAAAATCGCGGGAAATAAAACTATTTTTCGTCAAACGCACTATATGACCATTGAAATTAGGGGCAAAGCTCCTAATTTCAATGGTCATATAGTGCGTTTGGCATTATATCTTTGGGGTTTCCCCCGAATAAGCATACTGTATATTGCTGATTTATCTTCACTGCGATAAACTTAGCTTATGCAAAATCTCACGGATTATTGGGATTTGCCCGCACAGACCGAAATTATGCGCATTGGGCAAGTTGGTACCAATAATAAGCTTTATCGCTTGAATGTAAGTGACACCCAAAGCTATGTGCTGCGTGTTTATGGTCAACATGCTAAACCCCAAGGTATTCAGCACGAGCTAAGTGTGCTTACTCAATTAAATCGGATGGCGTTGCCTTTTGCAGTTACTGCCCCAATCCCGACCCGTCATGGTGAGTGGTGGGCGTTATTAAATGACAATGGCAGGTCGCGCTTGGCCATTCTTATGCCGTTCATCGCTGGGGCAAACCCCGAGATTGGCAATTTGGTACAAAGCACCGCAGTTGGCGAGGCGCTGGCTCGCTTATTATTGGCGTTAAAAAAGGTGGATACGGCTGGTTTAAAATCGCCGCCTGCTTATCTTTATTTAGACGCGGTTCATCCCCTAGTGCCTGACCCGTTGATTGGCTTAAGTATGTTGGGTGGATTGTTGGCAAAGCAAAAACAAGAAC
>JAGWYZ010000218.1 GCA_018969115.1 Chloroflexota bacterium
TGCCCGCAGATGTGACCGGAACCTCAATTTATAACCAAAGAACCAATGACTTTGAGTTTCGCCCCGGCCCGATTATGGCGCAAGTGGTGTTAGCCGATGAAATTAACCGCGCCACACCCAAAACTCAATCAGCCTTGCTCGAAGCGATGGAAGAACGCCAAACCACCGTCGATGGGGTCACTTACCCCTTGCCAAAGCCATTTATTGTGCTGGCAACCCAAAACCCAATTGAATACGAAGGCACATTTCCTTTGCCCGAGGCCCAACTCGACCGTTTTATGATGCGTTTGTCGTTGGGTTACCCATCGTCGGCACAATTAATCAGTATTCTAGACGCGCAACAATTTGCTCACCCAATTGATAAGGTCAAGCAAATTATTGGCGGCACCGAACTACAAGACATGCAAGACAAAGTGCGAACCGTGCATACCGATTTGCTCGTCAAGCAATATATTGTTAGTTTGATTGAGCGTTCACATGCGCATCCCGATGTCTACTTAGGCTCAAGCCCACGTGGGGCGCTTTCGCTCTATCGGGCATCTCAGGCGATGGCCGCTGTGAAAGGTCGTGATTATGTGTTACCCGACGACGTCAAGGCGTTAGCTATCACTACCCTCGCCCACCGCATCATCGTCACGCCCTCGGCTCGCGTCAAAGACATCATCGCCAAAGATGTGGTACAAGACCTCATCGATAGCACCCCCGTTCCGGGCACAAAAATCTGAATTAATGGTTAATGGTTAATGGTTAATGATATCCATCACTCATCATTAACCATTAACCATTAACCATTAACCATTAACCATTAACCATTAACATGACCCGTTTCCGCGTTGTCTTTATCCTGTTTATCTTAACGCTCATTGGCGCGTTTAACACACGTCGCGAAATTTATTGGGCGACGACCGGGGCATTGTTTGGCATGTTGGTGGCCTCGGTGGTGTGGGCTTATGTCAGCGTGAATTGGCTGCGAGTAGGCCGCCGCACCTTAACACGGGTAGCACAAGTTGGGCAAGTATTAGAAGAAGAATTTGTGGTGGCAAATCTTGGGCGTATTCCCAAATTATGGCTCGAAATTCGGGATGCCTCGACCTTGCCACAACACTATGCCAGCCGCGTTTTGGGGTCAATATTAGGCGGCAACCGGCATGGATGGCGGGTGCAAACGGTTTGCACCGAGCGCGGACGTTTCACCTTGGGGCCAATCAAAATTACCAGTGGTGATCCGTTGGGTATTTATCAACGCACCCGCAAAATCGAGCATACAACTTCAGTGCTAGTTTACCCGGCTACGTATGAATTACGCTCATTTCCATTACGCAGCAATGCATCGGGCGGTGGCGAATCATTACGCAAACGTACCCCACATGTCACTACCAATGCCGCAGGTGTGCGTGAATATGTGATGGGGGACAGCCTCAATCGGATTCATTGGCCATTGAGTATGCGTCGCGGGCACATGGTGGTTAAAGAATTTGAGCTTGACCCCGCCGCCGAATTTTGGGTATTGCTCGATTTGTATAAACAAGGTCACGTTATCGCCCCCGAAGCCGATGATGGTGAGCCATTGAGCGAAATCCCTACCATCAGCCACATCGATGACAAGACACAAGGCCAAAATCCAAAATCCAAAATCCAAAATTTTGCCTTGCCACCCTCTACGGCTGAATATGCCATTTCGCTGGCGGCGAGTATCGCTAATCATTTTCTCACCCAAAATAAGGCTTTAGGTATGTTGGCCTATGCCGGCAGCACTACCCGCAACGAATCGGTGCACCGAGATGCAGCGCATAGAGATGCGGCACGTAGTCACGGTCAACGTGAAATGTTGCAACCAGATCGTGGCGACCGCCAATTAAACAAAATTTTAGAGCGTTTAGCAGTAGTACAAGCCCAAGGCGAAGTGCCTTTTGACCGCGTTTTACGCGCCGAGGCCATGCATTTGCCACGTGGCTCGACCATTGTGCTCATTTCGGCTTCGCCCGACCCAACATGGGGCGCGATTACGGCCCAATTGGCGCGGCGGGGGGGGCGGGTGGTGGTTGTGTTGATCGATGCCCACACCTTTAACGCCGCTGCCCAACCTATTGCACCCTTGTTAACAGCCCTCAGCGAAGGCGGCACCGCCGTGCGCGTAGTGCGCTATGGCGATACGTTTGGAGATGTGTTGGCCTGATGCGTGAGCCATTACCCATTTACGAGGCGTTACCCGCGCTTAAAACCCATTTGCAAACCCAGCCGATGGTGATCTTGCAAGCCCCGCCCGGCGCAGGCAAAAGCACGGTTTTGCCGCTTGAATTGCTCAATGAGCCTTGGCTGCGCGGGCAACGAATGTTGATGCTCGAACCCCGTCGCTTGGCGGCCCGCTCGGTGGCAGCCCGCATGTCGGATTTGTTGGGCGAAGAGGTCGGCCAAACCATTGGCTATCGCGTACGGTTTGAGCAACGTATCAGTGCCCGCACCCGCATCGAGGTTTTGACGGAAGGCATTCTTACCCGCCGCTTGCAACATGACCCCGAGCTAAACGGCATCGGGTTGGTAATTTTTGATGAATTTCACGAGCGCAGTTTACATGCCGATTTGGCCCTAGCATTGTGCCGCGAGGCGCAACAGGCCTTGCGCAATGATTTGCGGCTGTTGGTCATGTCGGCCACTTTAGATGGCGATGCGCTGAGTGCTATTTTGGGCAATGTACCCATTGTCAGCACCAGCGGGCGGCAATTTGCCGTGCAGGTGAATTACGCAGCACGTGACCCAATTGAGTTACCCTATGGGCTTGGTACGTTGCCAACTGTAATGGCTGACGCAATATCACGAGCTTTGGCTGATCATGATGGCGACATATTGGCATTTTTGCCCGGTGCCGCCGAAATTCAACGTGCCGAGCGCATCCTTACCGAGCACCATTCAACCGTAAAAGTATGCCCATTGTTTGGTGAATTGACGCTTGAGGCGCAACAAGCTGCCATTTTGCCTGATGCTGCCGGACGGCGTAAAGTGGTGTTGGCCTCGGCGATTGCCGAAACCTCGTTGACAATCGAAGGGGTGCGGGTGGTGGTTGATAGTGGTTTGGCGCGTATTCCGCATTTTGATTCGCGCAGCGGCCTGACCCAACTTGAAACCGTGCGCGTGACGCTTGACAGCGCCAACCAACGGGCGGGCCGGGCCGGGCGATTAGGCCCCGGTGTGTGTTATCGCCTGTGGAGCGCCCAAACCCATACCCGCCTCAACCCATCACGCAAGCCCGAAATTTTAGAGACCGATTTGGCCCCGCTGCGTTTAGAGTTGGCACAATGGGGGGTACGCGAGGTGGCAGACCTCAACTGGGTGACTGCGCCGCCGGTCGGGGCCATTCGCCACGCCCAAGAGCTATTAACCCAGCTTGGCGCATTAGACGGGCATCGCCTGACCACCAATGGACAAGCCATGCTTGATTTTCCGACCCATCCCCGTTTGGCACATTTGTTGGTGCAGGCGGCTAAATTACCCAGCGGCAAAGGGTTGGCCTTGGCCTGCGATGTGGCCGCCTTGCTCGATGACCGCGACCCCTTATTACGCGAAGAAGCCCGCGCTGCCGGAGCCGATTTAACCTTGCGGGTCGAAGCCTTGCGGCATTGGCGGGCCACCCAACGTGGTTTATATGGGGTCGATATGCGAGCCTTGGCGCGTATTGAGCGGGTGGCAGCCCAGTGGCGCAAACAATTGAATGTGCGGGTCGATAACATTCGCCCAGATGCATATGAAGTGGGAGCGCTGGTGATGTTGGCTTACCCAGATCGCATCGCCCAAACCCGCGACAAAGGCACGGCCTATCGGCTGGCAAATGGGCGCGGGGTGCAATTGGCACAAACCGACGCGCTGGCACATGCGCCTTGGCTGGCAGTGGCACATTTAGATGGTGCGGCAGGTACTGGCAGCAGCAATGTTGGCGACGTCGGGCGCATCTTTTTGGCGGCCCCGCTTCACGAAGACGATCTTAAACCCATCACCACCGAGCATGAAGTATTTGGCTGGGATGTAAAGCAAGGCGTTTTGGTGGCGCGGCGCGAACGGCGGGTGGGCGAATTGGTTTTGTCGAGCCAACCCAGCGCGGCGATGTCACCTGCCAAACGCGCCCAAGTGCTGTGCGATGTCGTGCGGAGTGAAGGCCTGAGTTTGCTCAATTGGACAGCAGCGGCACGCCAATGGCAGGCCCGTGTTCAAAGCCTGCGCCTGTGGCGTGGCGAGGCGTGGCCCGATGTATCGGATGAGGCATTGTTAGCACGGCTTGAAGATTGGTTATTGCCCTATTTAGATAAAGTGTCGAAACGCGATGATTTTGCACGTTTGGATGTGTTGTCGATGATATCGGCGTTGTTGCCTTGGACAGCCCAAAATCAACTTGCGGCATTGGCTCCGACGCATCTTGATGTGCCAAGCGGCTCAAGTATTGCGCTCGAATATACGGCAGGTGCGCCGCCGGTGTTGGCAGTGAAATTACAAGAAATGTTTGGTTTGGCTGACACACCAACGGTGAATGAAGGCCGCACCAAGGTCATGTTGCATTTGCTATCACCAGCGCGTCAACCCATTCAAGTCACCCAAGACCTGCATAGTTTTTGGGCCAACACTTACCCAGTGATGCGCAAAGAATTGCGCGGGCGCTATAACAAACATCCCTGGCCCGAAGACCCTTGGGTCGCCTCACCAACGCGTAAGACGGTGAAAGCCTTGGCGCAGGGGTGAGGCAATATTTGGGTTGAATAGTTGATTGGTTGATTGATAACTCACAAGTCACAAGTTATCAGTCAACCAATCAACATGGTAAAATAAAAACATCGTCGGGGAGTGGCGAAGCTTGGTATCGCGCTGCGTTCGGGTCGCAGAGGCCCCGGGTTCAAATCCCGGCTCCCCGACTTTTTTTATTGGCAATGTCAGATTTTGCGTTTAGGTCAATGCAAAATCTAAGATCCAACCTTAAACGCTTCATGTCCAGTCGCTTACCCATGCTGCACAATGGCACATTCTCCATGAGTGACTGGGATCAATTCTCATCTACACATGCTTATGGGCATTTTTTGCAAACCGGCACGTGGGGCAAACTAAAATCGAATTATGATTGGCATGCCACTTGGTCGTGTGTATTTAACCCCAGTGGTGAGATGAGCGGCGGCGGGCTGATTTTATTGCGCGATTTGCCGATTCGGTTGGGTAAATTGGCTTATATGCCGCGTGGCCCCATAGCCGATTGGGATACGCCAGCACAAGCCAGCAAGATTTTGACCCATGTGATTGGCACAGCCAAAAAATATGGTGCGATTAGCCTGATTATTGAACCGGGGTTGATGGATTTGGCACGTGATGGGCACACTGACGATCAATTATTGCGAGAAAATGGGTTTGTGCCCAATGACTTTACGGTGCAGCCGCGCCGCAGCATTTGGGTAAATTTGAATGCCCCCGAAGCCGAGATTTTGGCAAAAATGAAGCAAAAGACCCGTTATAACATTGGGTTGGCACGCCGCAAAGGCGTGACAGTGCGCGAAGCGACAGTTGACGATGTGCCTCAGTTTTATCAAATGATGCAGGTGACATCGGAACGCGACAAGTTTGCGGTGCATTCAGCCGATTATTATCGTGATTTTGTGCGTTTGTTTGGCCAAGGTGGGGCCGATGTGGCACGTTTGCTAGTGGCCGAGCATTCATCATTGCCCAAGGTGCTGCTCGCAGGGGTTGTTGTAACGGCATTTGCCAAAATGGGTACCTATATTTACGGGGCCAGTGCCAATGAACACCGCGAGCTAATGCCAACCTATTTGTTGCAGTGGGAAGCGATGCGCTGGTGTCGCGACCGTGGTTGCCAAACATATGATTTGTGGGGTGTGCCCGACGAAAACGAAGAAACACTAGAAGCCGAATTTGAAAAACGGCATGATGGCTTGTGGGGCGTATATCGATTTAAGCGTGGGTTTGGTGGGCAATTGGTGCGGCAGGTTGGGGCGTGGGTCAAAGTATTGGCCCCATTGCGTTGGCGGGCATTTTTGTTGGCCCGCAAATGGCGCAAGCAAGCCGAGTAACTTCGGGTTGAATAGTTGATTGGTTTATTGGTTGACTGATGCGATACGAGTTACAAATCAACTAATCAACCATTCTAGGTCGTTACGCCCGCCCTTCTTCAACATCGGCCAAAATGTCGCCTTGAGCAAATGTAGCTGGCATGTGCCGCCGCCATACGCGCCGCGCTTGGGCGATGATGAGTAGCACTGTTGGCAAGCCAACCACCAATAACAAATAGGGCATAAGTGGCAACAGTGGCACGTCACGGGCGCGATCAAGGCTGAGTAAGAGCAAGGTCAAAGCCAACCACACGGTTGCGGCATTGGCGGGGGCATCGCTGGCATGAAGCAGTTTTAGCCCTGCCATACGTTCTGAGGTGAGCGGCCACCACAAATTTGACCCCATATAACCAAGCTGATCTTCGATTACATGTACCGCATAGCCAAGGCCGCCCACCAGTCCCGCCATCCAGCCAAAACTCAAACCGAGCAACACGCCCAATCCTGCCGCCAACAACAATGAGTGGGTGCGGCGGCGATGCCAAGGTAAAAATTCGATGCGCAACGTTTTGTCAGTTGGCGCGTTGTTAGCAAAAACGGGGGTAAATTTTAAGGATGGCCCACCGAGTTCCTCGATGTGAATTTCACCATCATAAGTGTAATCAAGCTTGCCGACATGGGCGCGGGCGAGGGTTTGGCTTGCATTAGCGATATTGGGGGCCAGCCGAATGACGACATCGCCGTTAGCGGTGTCGAAGCGCAGCGAATAGAGCAGCCAATCGATGACACCACGTCGGATTGGGTGAAGTTGCAGGGTGCGCGGCTGACCATCCACCAAAGCCGCTCGCATTAGAGCGGCAAGTGCGTCGGCGATGGCTTGGGCATCAGGCAATTGAGCATCGGGTGCAATATCGGCATGGCGATGTTCAATAAAGCGCTCGATGCGAAAATCAAGCATATCGGGCAACATGGCACACGCGCCACCCAGCGCAATAAGTAATCCGCCCTGCGCCGCATCTTGCACCACGCCCGGCACCCATGCCGCCACGCATAAGCCAGAAGCAAAATGAGCAATTCCCTTCATATCGATTTTAGATTTTGGATTTACGATTAGAGTAGGATAATATCTTCTCAATGATTAGGTGAAACCTCAAAGATGGCATGCCAAAGACCATATACTAACTTCGGCAAAAACTTGTTTTATTTAACCCTGATTATTCAGAAGATACTTAGGATCAGTAGTTTAGGCTAAAAAAAATTTAACAAAACGACCCCAGTGAGTGGCAAATAAAGCCCACTTCGAAGCCAAGGCAAGCAAAAGCAAGCGTGAAAGAAACCTCTCACCCTTAAATAAAACTATTTCGCCTCAAACC
>JAGWYZ010000219.1 GCA_018969115.1 Chloroflexota bacterium
GGTCAACCCTTAAAAAATCCACCCGGCTGGCGCACGCTTTGGGCGGGTTGGCAGACTTTATCTACCTGGGTCGCTGGCGTTCGCTTGCTTGAACCTTGAACAAAAGTTCTGTGCAACGATCAGCTCTTACAAGGGAATGACGGGTTAAGCTGTGAGCTGAGAATGCAGAGGTCAGATCAAATGTGATTGAGGGGTTACTGAGGTTACTGAGGTTAAAGTAGCAGTGATGTAGGGAGCATATTTAGACAAAATGAATGCCAAAATCACTATCTCAGGGTTGTTATGGGGTGGCAAAGCTACCTCATAACAACCCTGAGATAGTGATTTTGGCGAAAAATTGTTTTAAGAAACAGTGTCTTAAAGAAAATGCAAGTATTCTGAGCGGAGCAGTGCATGGTTTTGATGAAGAGCTTATGGTTTTACTGTGCTGCGTAGTCAAAGAATGCGACTTTCACCGCGAATTTCTGCCCGAATAGGCGGGCAATCAGCGAAGCCCCTAGGGACGACTTTGAGTCTCAAATTTTTGATACTGTAATCCGTTTAACCCTTGTCAAACGCGGGATGCCAGAAGTTGAAACCATAAAACTGTCATCAAAACCCGATGCCAAAACCACTGCCTAAGACATATAATATAAACATGTAACTAGGCTGTTTTTGCTATTGACAAAGGCTGTAGCCCCGAAGAGTTGCCTTGCTATGTTTTGAGCTGGGCTTGAGCGCCGACCAGTGGACGATGGAGAGGTGGAGACAAAAAACGCAAGATCGAATTGTTTTTGCTTGCGCTGCATGAAAAAAGGCGGCTAAACGACCTAGCGCAGCCTTGAACGGCTCGCGCCCCACCATTTGAGGTTGCGCCCTTCAGACAGACCACTATCAATGTCCATCGCGTCTTAAAATGGTTGCCTATCCCGATTGTGCTCTTTTTCGTCGTCATTTTCGCCTTGGGTTTGCTCACTTTCTTTATTTGCGAACCTACTTTTATGCAAATCCAAAATTTAATCCAACCTCTTTTTGCTTCACATTCGCCATTTTGAAATTTAAAGCTGCTGCGCTTTGGCTTGGTGTTCACAAGCGAAATAAACTTGCTCGCGTCTCAATCAGCAGCAAGCCCCAAAGGTCGAGGTTCTAGCCGGTCAGTAATACGGCTGACGCCTTGGTTAATGGCATAGACTTTAATTGGGCGAATGACTGGTTGAGACTTCGACCTCTAACGCATCTTATCACCCTAAATATATTCAAACTCATGGGCCGCAAAACAAACCTTGCAAATTTATGGTAAGGGGTTAAGCAAGGCCCGAATCTCTTGTAGCAATTGCCCAAATTCGGGGGTCGCCGACATCGCCCAGTGACGTGGGCGTGGCAAGCGAATCGCCACTTCCCCCATAATATGCCCCGGGCGAGGCGAACACACCACCACACGGTCGGCCAAAAAGATGGCTTCTTGAATACTATGCGTCACCAAAATGGTGGTCATGCTCAAGGCCCGCCAAATCGTCTCAAGCGCCTCCGTTAGGCGTTCACGGGTCAGGGCATCGAGTGCGCCAAAGGGTTCATCGAGCAATAAGATGGGCGGCTGGGTGATGAGCGCACGCGCCAATGCCACACGCTGTGCCATGCCGCCGCTCAATTCGCGTGGATAAGCCTGCTCGAACCCAGCCAGCCCCACCAGCGAAATAAGCAGTTGAGGGTTGGGGGTAGGACGGGCTTGAGAATTAGGAATTAAGGATTGGGGGTGGGTGGTATCATTTGTAATTCCCAACTCGAGCGGTAGACGAATATTCTCTTCAACTGTGCGCCACGGTAACAGCGCCGAATCTTGGAATTGCAGACTGATGGCGGGGTTGGGTTGACGCAATCTTTGCCCATTAAACACCACCTGCCCCTCATTGGACGACAACAAACCCGCCAATACCCGCAGCAATGTGCTTTTGCCGCAACCGCTTGGCCCAATAATGGCAATAAATTCGCCACGTTTGGCATGAAGCGAAAATAGCCGTAAGGCTTGGGTGCCGTTGGGGTAGGTGACGGAGATACCCTCGGCACTGAGGATTGGCGGGGTTTGGGGATGAGATGTCATTATGGAACAATCACAAATTTAATGGTTGGTTGGTTGATTGATGACTCATGACTCATGACTTATGAGTTATTAATCAACCAATCAACCATTCAACAACTATGGCAAAAATGCATTTGTGAAATAGTCTTTAACATCCAGCTTTTGCTTAATTTGTCCCATTGCCAACAATGTATTTTGAGTCGTTTCCCACGCTTGCGCCGATGATTCACCCATTTTGGCCCCATTGAGCGCTTTCATATTATCAATGGTCGCCAACAACACTTTTTTCTGAATTGGATCATCAGCTTTTAAACCTTCAACATATTTGGTGGTGATCTTCATGGCTTCGTCAGGGTTATTAATGGTGTCTTGTAACCCACGTAACATCGCTTTCGCCATGCCCTTAATTAAAGCTGGGTTCTCTTTAATCACCTTATCGCTGGTCATCAAGCCATTTGCAACCATCTCAACTTGGTCACCGACGGCGATCACATTCACTGCCATGCCTTTATCTGCCAATACAATGGGTTCGTTTACGGTATAGCCAATCACGGCATCGACTTTTTCTTGCTGCAAGGCCGCCACTTGGGTAAAACCAATTTCTTGCTGATCAAAATCTTTCTCGCTCAGACCATTGGCATTCAACAAAGCCCGCCAACCGACATAACTGGCGCCAAAAAAGCCCGGCAAGCCCACTTTTTTGCCTTTCAAATCAGCTAATTTTGTGATGTTGAGTTTGGTCGGTGTAATAACGGCGATAGGGAATTTGCGATACCATTGCGCAAAATATTTGACCGGCAACCCATTGGCACGCGCCAGCACCACTTGTTCGCCGCTCACCACTGCAAAGGGTAATTCGCCCGCCGCCACCAGCTTAACCCCATCGGTTTCAAATTTATAGTCAAATTCAATTTCGATTTTTTCTTGGGCAAAATAGCCCTTTTCGAGTGCCACATAATAAGCCGCATATTGCACATTAGGAATATAGCCCATTGGCAAGCGTACTTTGGTGAGCTGGCCTGCGCTTGGTGCAGGTACAGCACAGGCCGAGAGCGCCAAAGTGCAGGCCAAAGCAAAAATAGATAGTTTGAGTTTTGTTGTGTTCATTTTGTTGGTTGAATAGTTGATTGATTGATTCGTTGGTTAGTTGCTTAAATTTTGATTAATTTGTGACCAAGCCAGCCGATGCTGATATAAAGCATGAGCGCGAGCGCAATAACAGTAAGCACACCGACAAAAACCAGTGCAGTGTCATATAAATTATTGCCTTGTTGAATCATGAAGCCAAGCCCACGGCTGGCGCTGGTAAATTCGGCGGCAATGGCCCCGATCACAGATAAAGTGCCGCCCACCCTAAGCCCGCCAATCAGGGTGGGCAACGCAGCTGGAATTTCTAATTTCGTCAGGCTTTGCCAAGGGCTTGCATGATAAACTCGAAATAGATCACGTAGTGTTGGTGATACATTTCGGATGCCGACGACCACATTAATTAAGATCGGAAAGAATACGATGAGCGTGCATAACAAAATCTTCGCGCCCATCCCATTGCCAAACCAAATAAAAATAAGCGGGGCCACCGCAATAAATGGTATGCCTTGCGAAGCCACCACAATTGGAGACAGCAAGCGATCAATCCAATCTAATTTGGCAATTGCGTAGCCGAGCAGCAAGGCCAATATTACCCCACAGCCTAAACCCGCCAGTGCCTCGGTGAAGGTGGCTGTGGTGTGAAAAAACCAAGTACCATCTTGTAACCGATCGATAAAACGCTCGGCGACCAAAAGTGGCGAGGGTAAGATAAAGGGTGGATAGCTTAAGCTGATCATATGCCAAACGACAAACACCCCTGACACGCCCAGCCAAGGCAAAGCGTATTTTGACAGATTTATTTGATTCGTTACACGAAGTTTTTCAGTTGCAGACATAAAAAAACACCCCAAAGCATGTGCATTCGGGGCGTTGACAGACCATGCGCAAGGCAAGTATAAGCGTCATCTATGATGCTTCTGACGGTGCGTCAGCGTAGCATAATAGATGACGCAATACGAATGACGCATTGCGTTGACTGCCTTCTTTATATCCAGACTATACGGTCGGCATCAGAGTTACACTGATTCCTGCGTGCCTTTCAACACGCTCGTGGGCTATACCACCGATCGGGAATTTCACCCTGCCCCGAAGGCCAATATTTAATTTTAGATTTTAGGTTTACGATTCTAAAACAGGTTTTTGCCGATTTCATCATATCGATGAGTAGCGGCATGGAATACCCTGCCTCTACTCATCGTGAACCGTAAATTTACAACTTGATTTTAACGTCATTGCCATCAACCACACATTCATAAATGGGAATGGGGCCAGCGGCTGGAAAAGTTGCTTTGCCAGTATTTAAATCAAACTGAGCCGCATGACGTGGACAAATAACACAGTTACCAGCAATTTTTCCCTCGTTGAGGGGGCCATCGTCGTGGGTGCAAATATCACCAAAAGCGCGAACACTACCCTTCAGCAATACTAAGGCAATAGGTGTCTCATTGATATCTAAGGCCAAAATTTTGCCTTCTTGCAGGTCACTAAATTTAGCGACGGTAATGTAATTTTTCATGAAAATTATTTCTCAATGGGCAATCCAACCCCATTTCCCCATTCGGTCCAACTGCCGTCATAATTTTTTACACTCGGATAACCGAGCAAGTAAGTAAGCACAAACCAAGAATGTGAACTGCGCTCGCCGATACGACAATATGCAATGATGTCTTTGTCGGCGGTAACACCTTTGCTGCTATAAAGTGCGGTCAACTCTTCGCGTGATTTAAATGTGCCATCTTCGCGCACGGCTTGTGCCCAAGGGATGCTTTGCGCACCCGGAATATGCCCACCTCGCAACGACCCTTCATTGGGGTAATCTGGCATGTGCATACGCTCGCCGGTGAATTCTTGTGGACTGCGAACATCAACCAAAGTGCCTTTGGCCCTGACATGCGTTAGTACTTGATCTCGAAAGGCACGGATTTTACTGTCATCACGCTGTGGCGCAATATAGTTAGCTGGTGCATAGGCAGGCACTTGGCGCGTGGTTTCACGTTTTTCATCGACCCATTTTTTGCGCCCCCCATTTAAGATTTTAGCCTTATTATGACCAAACAATTGAAAGACCCAAAAGGCATAACATGCCCACCAATTATTTTTATCACCATAAAAAATCACAGTGGTGTCATTGCCAATGCCATTGGCATTCATCAACGCAGTGAAACGCCCTGCGTCAAGATAATCACGAGTGAGCGGATCATTAAGATCAGCCACCCAGTCAATATTTACTGCGCCCGGAATATGGCCTGTTGAATACAGCAATGGGTCTTCGTTCGATTCGATGATGCGGATATTCGCATCATTAAGATGAGCCGCAAGCCATTCTGTGCTCACGAGCGCATCTGGGTTTGCATAGGGTTGATTGTTCATAAATTTAAACTACAAAGTAAAAGTAGAAAGTAGTATATTGTTTTCACCTATTTTGGGGATGAGACGGAAATTAGTTTTTGTCAATTTCACGATCTGTCTCTCACAGTACAGTTGTGAAAGACAGATCGTGAAATTGCTTCTTCATCTTTTAATAATTTGTGCTACTTCCGCAATCTCGCCTGTGAATTCATTCAGAGGTGAGATTCTCAAACCATATCACTTTTAACTGTCAGCAAGTCTTCATTCAAATATCAGTTAAAAATCTAGTATAACAGTTGACAATCTAAGCAACTCATGTAAAATTCATACTTGTCAGAAACCAAGAAGGTTTCTTGACAAAACAAACAATCAGGTTCCAATATAAAATATCCGAGGAGAAGAAAAAGAAAGAATGAATAACAAATTTCTTGCATTCACCGCAGTGACAGCCATCGTGCTGGCAGCTTGTGGTGCCACCCCAACTCCGGCTCCAAAGCCAACTGAGGCCCCAAAGCCAGCCGCCCCCGCCGCAACAACGGCTCCAGCAGCTCCGGCAGCCACTGCCGTCCCAGCTGCAACCGCAGCACCTAAGCCAACTGATGCCCCCAAGCCAGCCGCTGGTCCAGAAACGATCCGTATCTATTCGAGCTTCCCCCTCCAGGGTTCATCGAAGAGCAGCTCAGATCAAATTAACAATGCAATCGCCATTGCCATTGAAACCCTTTCAAAGGGTGGATTGGTTTGCGACGGCAAGTTTAAGATTGATTTTGTTAAGTTAGATGACAGCACCGCCGCTGCTGGCAAGTGGGACGCCGCAACCGAACAAGCCAACGCCACCAAAGCCGTAGCTGACAAGGATGCGATGGCCTACATCGGCACATTGAACTCTGGCGCTGCCAAAGTTTCAATCCCCATTTTGAACCAAGCCAAGATGGGCATGATCAGCCCCGCCAACACCTATGACGGCTTGACCAAACCAGCCGATGCAGGTGAGCCAGACAAGTATTATCCAAATGGCGTGCGCAATTACATGCGCGTGGTGCCAGCCGATGGTTTGCAAGGTGCATTCAATGCGCAGTGGACCAAGGGCTTGGGCGCGAAGACCATTTACATTTTGGATGACACCGAATTGTATGGCAAGGGTTTGGCCGACGTGTATGAGAAGACCGCCAAAGAAATCGGTTTGAACGTCTTGGGCCGCACTGGTATCGATGGCAAGGCCAAGGACTTCAAAGCTTTGGCAACCAAGATCAAGGGATTGAACCCAGATTTGATTTACTACGGTGGCATCACCGATAACGGCGCAGGTCAATTGGTGAAAGACATTCGTGGCGCTGGCATTAAGGCCATGATCATGGGTGCAGACGGCATCGCCGGCCCAGCATTCATCAACGCTGCTGGTAAGGACATCGCCGAAGGCATTATGGCAAGTGCTGGCGTCGTGCCATTCAACTTGTTGCCACCTGAAGGTCAGAAATTCGAGAAGGATTTCGCCGCCAAGCTCGGTATCAAGAAGGAAGACTTCGAAATCTATGCTAAGTATGGTTATGCCGCCGCTGAAGTGACTATGAACGCCATTACCAAGGTTTGTGCCAAGGATCGCGATGCTATCCGCAAGGCCATGATCGAAACCCAAGGTTTGAAGACAGTGGTAGGCACCATGACGTTTGACAAGAACGGCGACACCACCGACACCACCATGACCGGTTTCATCATCACCAAGGGTGAATTGACCGAAACCCAAGCCAAGTTGGCGAAGTAATTCTCAGTCGAGACTACATTCGTTAATTAACAAACACGCCTTCGATTTATCAAATCGAAGGCGTGTTTGTTTTTTCTCAATAAACAGGGGCAATTAAAAAAGACATAATGTCGAGATCACAATCGCCCCATCCCCTACGGGGATAGAGCGAT
>JAGWYZ010000220.1 GCA_018969115.1 Chloroflexota bacterium
TTTTTTAGCCTAAACTACTGCACAATTAATTTGAGATTAAATTTTTTGATCACATGCACGCCATACGCAGATGTGAAGAACGTATCATAAATATCAATCGGTATCGCTAAATACAACTTGCGCTCGGGTTCAAGATTTTCAAGCGCATCAAGGTATTTCATATACTGACCTAGCGCCTCATGAAAATTAGTGGATAAAGATGACCCCAAAAAGCTTTTGATTTCAACTGCAATCTTTTTGCCATCTTTTTCTGCGGCAAAGACCTTTTCTGTAGCAAGGTCAATATACATGGCAATGCCCAAAAATGTCATTTCTAAGGGATCATCCGTGATGGTCCATCCATCCTTGAGTAAGGCATGTTTAACCGAATAATGATATAAATCTCGTGCCGCCATTATGCATTATTTTAGCATCAGCAGGCTTATAAACAAGCAAATTGAACTTTTTACTATCAATTAGCATGAAAGAGGGGATTAGGAATTTGCGATCGCCCCAAATCAGTCACTCATGACTCATGAATCATGACCCCTTCAATCCCTAATCCCTAATCCCCAATCCCCACACCCCCTACTTCACCTCAATCTTCGCCACCAAGCCCTTTGGCTCGCCGCCCAGGCGTTGGCCGGGTGCGAGTTGGCTGGGTTGCCAGCGACCGGCAGCACCTGCGCCGTCATAGCGCAAAACCAGATGGTCGCGGGTGGCCTCGTGTTGCAACTCGGTGTATTGTTTGCCAAATAAGGGCGTATCGTAGCCCAATTGGGTACGCACCGCCTCACACACATTTGGCACAAAGGGCGAAAACAGCACGCTGAGCGAATCGATGACCCGTGCCGCGACATAGAGTTGTGTGCCAGCCCGGGTGCGGCCTTCATCGCCGGTTTTAATCATCTTCCACGGGGCTTGCTGGTCAATGTAAACATTGGCCGCCGTCGCCAATTCCAGCACCAAACCGAGCGCCTCGCGCAAACGCACCCCATTCAGCGCCTCGCCCACTGTTTCAAAGGCGCGTTCACTGGCGGCAATCAGGTCACGGTCGGCTTCTGTCAATTCACCCGGCTGCGGTATCGCGCCGCCAAAATTCTTCCAAATTTGGCTGAGGGTGCGTTGCGCCAAATTGCCCCATTTGGCCAAAAGCTCGCCATTGTTGGCTTGCACAAAGCCATCAAAGCTCCATTCGGCATCGCGCTGTTCGGGCATCACCTTGGTCAGGTAAAACCGCACCGCATCGGCCCCATATTTTTGCGCCAAATCGAGCGCCTCTAGGCTTACGCCTAGGCTCTTGCTAAATTTTTGCCCACCAAAATTCAAGTATTGGTTGGCCGGCACGTCATAGGGTTGCTTAAAAATGGGCGCATCGCCGGGGCGTGGGGCATCGGCCCCCACCAATTGCCTCATGCCAAACAAAATACCTTGCCACAATACGGTATGAAACAAAATATTGTCTTTGCCGATAAAGTTGTAAATTTTGACGTTGTCATCGGCGGCTTGGGCATACCAAAAATCCTTCCATGCTTCGGGCTGGCCCAACACTTTGGCCCATTCGACTGTAGCCGTGAGGTAGCCTAATACCGCCTCCCACCACACATAAATACATTTGCCTTCGTTATTTGGCACCGGGATGGGAATGCCCCAAGTTAGGTCACGGGTGAAGGCGCGTGGGTTGAGGTCTTTGGCAAAATTGCGTGCAAAATTCAGCACTTGAGGTCGCCAATAGCTGTCTTTGTCGCTCAGATATTGGGTGATTTCGGCGCTCGATTTTGGCAGATCCCAAAAATAATGTTCACTTTCGCGGATCTCGAGCGTGTCGTTTTCAACATTGCGGTTGCGCGGGTTGATCAACTGCACCGCGTCGAGTAAATTGCCGCAGGTGTCGCATTGGTCGCCCCGCGCTTTGTCGTAGCCACAAATCGGGCAGGTGCCTTCGACCAAGCGGTCTGGCAAGAATTTTTGTTGTTTGATCGAGAAGATCTGCTTTTGTTTGGCGGTGTATAAGTAGCCGTTGTCTTGCAAACGGGTAAACATTTGCTGGGCAATGGCGTGATGATTTTCGGTGTCGGTGTGGGTATATAAATCGAACGTGATGCCGAGGGTTTGCCAAGTTTGCAAAAAGCGCTCGTGAAAATGCTCAAACACGGCGCGTGGGGTGGTGCCCTCTTTGTCGGCCCGCACCACAATCGGCGTGCCGTGCGAGTCGCTGCCGCTCACCATCACCACGCGGTTGCCTTTGAGCCGCTGAAAACGCGCAAAAATATCGCCGGGCAGATAGGCCCCCGTGATGTGCCCTACATGCTGATCGCCATTGGCATAGGGCCATGCCAAGCATACAAGAATATTTTCCATGAATTTACCTCCGATAAAAAATAAAAAAACCGCCCGCGTTGTGCGCGGGCGGTTAAACCTACTAATGCTAATGCTGTGTGACCCAGACGTTTCTTTTAAATGTAACAACGGTTGTAAAACAACGATCGCCTAACAATACTGCATTAGCCCGCGCGCATGATTACGCTGGGCATCATCATTATGTAAAAGCAAACAAATATCATCACAGGATAATTAGTATACCATTATCAGAGTGCTAGAAAGTGCTAGAAAGTGCTAAGTAAACAATGACCCGCACCCAAGGTCAAGGTATTGTTATTTTAAGACTATAATAAGAATTGGTATAAAATATCGGTAGCATATTCGGAACGTCGTTATCGTTAAAGCTTACTATCAGGCAAGGTGTATGATAGGTGCATAGCAAGATAGGAGGAGATTACATTGGCAATCACAAGACAGATGCAGCCAACACAAAATAATAACGCTGGCAAATTGGCCACTTTGTTGGGGGTTAAAACCCGTTTTCAGGTGAATGGGGCCTTGTGGGGCTATGTTTTTGCCCTGCCTTGGATTATTGGCTTGATTATATTTTGGTTGGGGCCAATTTTTGCCTCGCTTTATTTCAGTTTTACCGAATATGACATTATTAGCGACCCTAAATGGGTGGGTACAGCGAATTATGTTAAAGCTTTTACGAGCGATCCCCAATTTTGGCCATCGCTGGGTAAGACATTTTATTTCACGGCCTTATTTGTGCCCACCACCATTGTTGGCTCATTACTATTGGCGATGTTGCTCAACCAAAAATTGTATGGGACTAACATTTTTCGCACTCTCTTTTTTATTCCCCATTTGGTGCCAGCGGTTGCGATTGCGGTGGTATGGTTATTTCTCATGCAGCCGCGCTTAGGGCCAATTAACACCTTTTTGCGTTCGATCGGGGTTGAAAATCCACCCCTGTGGTTGGGTTCATCTGATACGGCCTTAGAGTCGGTGACACTGATTAACGTGTGGGCGGCGTTAGGCGGCAACAATATGCTTATTTTCTTAGCGGCCTTACAAGGTGTGCCACAAGATTTTTATGAGGCCGCCGAGATCGACGGCGCGAGCACCAGCCAAAAATTTTGGAAGATTACGCTGCCGCTCATTAGCCCATCGGTGTTTTTTGTCTTGATCTTGACCATTATTGCCGCGCTGAAAGTCTTTACCACGGCTATGATTGCCCCACAAACCCCAGGCGGGCCATCAAATGCAACTTGGTTTATTCTGGTGCATATTTATCATGAGGCATTTTTATACTTGCGCATGGGCTATGGCAGCGCATTGTCTTGGGTGTTGGCGGTTATTTTGATCGTATTTACCATCATTCAAAATGTAACCGCCAAGCGCTGGGTGTATTATGAGAATGAGTAGTAAACGCACTTTTAACCCCGCACGGCTGACGCGCAATGTCGTGCTTTATGCGATCCTGATGGTGCTTGTGGTGGTATTTGGGTTTCCTTTATTATGGACACTCAGCGCTTCACTCAAGACTATCCCCGAATTTGCCGAATATCCGCCCAAATTATTTCCCATTAGCCCACAATGGATTAATTATTGGACGGTGCTCAATACGCCACGTGTGCCGGTGCTGACATGGTTACTTAATTCGAGTTTGGTAGTGGTTTTAACCACCATCGGCACAACCTTAACCTCGGCGTTGGTGGCTTATTCCTTTGCGCGTTTTAACTATCGTGGGCGCGATTTTCTGTTTTTTATCACACTCGCTACCATGACTTTGCCCGCCCAAGTCACCCTCATCCCACAGTTTATTTTGTTTTTCAAAATGGGCATGATCAATACGCTGTATCCGTTATGGGTTCCGGCTTGGTTTGGGGGTGGGGCATTTGGCATTTTTATGTTGCGCCAATTTTTCAAAAGCATCCCGCGTGACCTTGACGAGGCGGCCTTGATCGACGGTGCGGGTTATCCGCGCATTTTCTGGTCGATTTTATTGCCTTTGCTTGGTCCAGCCCTTGCTACGTTGGCGATCATTACCTTTATCGCCAGTTGGGGTGATTTTCAAAACCCGTTGCTTTATCTCAACTCGCCCGATAAATTTACCGTATCGATTGGTTTGCAATTTTTTAACAATGCGCCTGAAGTCGGCGGGGTTCCCATGCGGCACCTGCTGATGGCGGCCTGTGTTATGTCTATGATTCCTACCGTCGCCATTTTCTTTATCGGCCAGCGCTATTTTGTGCAGGGCGTGGTGATGAGTGGGTTAAAAGGATAGTGCTAAGTGCAAGTGCTGAGTAGAAAGACCAACTTAGCACTTAGCACTTTTAACTTCAATAGAGGAGTAAAAAAATGAGTAAATTAACAAGAAGACAGATTTTAAGAGGGGCCGCCACCGTAGGG
This sequence comes from Chloroflexota bacterium, assembly GCA_018969115.1. GTDB lineage: Bacteria > Chloroflexota > Anaerolineae > J036 > Brachytrichaceae > AQU-03. The sequence continues at coordinate 4,720 of JAGWYZ010000220.1, forward strand.
ATGGGGGCTGTTGGGGCTGGGTTGTTGGCGGCTTGCCAAAGTGCACCCACACCCGCGCCCGCCGCCGCACCCAAGCCCGCCGAACCCGCCGCCAAGCCTAATGCGCCTGCTAGCAACGCCGAATTAAAGCTACAGGCTTCGGTCGTGCCTTTGGGCCTAATGGCAATTGAATTTGGCAAACGTTTTCAGCAAGATAAAGGCATTAAGGTCACAGTCGAAGAGACCATTTATGCTGAAATTGAGCAAAAGACCCAAACGGGTTTTATCTCTGGCACCTTGCAAGATGTGGTGTATGGCCATCACCGTTGGCTATTTACCAACTTCTTAAAGGGTATTTATCTGGCAATTGATAATTACCTTAAGTCAAGCCCACCCGAAAATTATGCTGATATTTTCCCCAGTGTGATGGCAAGTAATTCGTTGGATGGCAAAAATTTTAGCTTACCCGATGTCGTGCATCCGGGTGGTAATATTGCTGTGAGCTATAACAAAAATATTCTCAAAGAAAAAGGCTTGGCTGAACCCAAGGCTGGCTGGACCTTTGATGACTGGACCAAATTGGCCCGAGCTGCCGCTGATCCTAAGAAAGGTATTTTTGGTATGACGCTTGAAGGCGATAACTCGCTGCACTATTACAGCAATATTTCACGCAGCTTTGGCGAAAAAGCGGGGCGTGATGGCTGGTTGTTGGATGAAGAAGGCAAAAAAATCAGCTTCAATTCAGCCATGCATAAAGAGGTTGGTGAGTGGTATGCTCAACTTAAGGCGGACAAGATCGCCACCCGTATTGCTGATTTGATCGATAAGCAATCGGTCAACGTGTTTACCGCTGGTTTGGCTGCTACGCACGGTGGCACTGTCAACAGTGTGGCCACTGCCCTTGCCAAGACTGCCGGAAAATTTGATATGGATGCTGTTTTGTTACCAGTTGGCCCCAAAGGTCGTCAAGGTACGTGTTACTCTGGCAACCAATGGATGATTAATGCCAAGACCAAGTATCCGGCTGAATCGTGGGAATTGCTTAAGTATTTGGCATCGACCGAAGCAGGTGTGTATTTGGTGACCGAAGGCAAAGTACAGCCAAATGGCCGCAAGTCGGCTTGGGCCGACCCACGGGTGACCAAGGTCAACCGTATGTTTGGCATCGCCACCGATCTCATCGTGGCTGGGGTCGAGAAGTTCCCAATGCCGAATAATACGCGCTTTACCGAGGCCAACAACGCCTTTGCCGCTGAAGTCGATCAGATTTGGGAAGGTGGCAAGAAGTGGGCTGATCATGCGCCTGAGGTTGATAAGAAGGTGCAAGCCATTTTGGATTTGGCCCGCCCATAAGCCGTTTTATTTATTGAAAATGGTATCTTTTCAATAAATAAAATAAATTTTTGTCAAAATCACCATATGGCCGTTGATGGCATGGGCAAAGCCTATACCGTCAACGGCCATATGGTGATTTTGGCATTATGTCTTTGGGGTTTACCCCGTGGTGATGTTTGAGTCTTACATGGACGCATGATGCTTACACAAATCATCCTTGTCGCCCTGTTTATTACCCTCGCGCTGCCGTTGGTGCTTTATGTCGGTGCCTTAGATTGGTCAAGAAAGCATACTAAAAAGGCGACAAGCCTGCCCGAATTTTCGGCCAAAGCCGATTCAGGTCAATATCGCTTAGCGGCCAATGGCTTTGAGTTTGTATTGCGGGTTGCGGGTATGCAAAACACCGGTCAAAACCTAATTTTGCTGCATGGGTTTCCAGAATCATCGTTGATGTGGCAGGCCTTGCTGACCCAAGCCGCCCAAGCTGGGTATCGGGTTGTGGCCTTTGACCAACGCGGCTATAGCCCGATGGCCCGCCCCAAGAACGTCAGTGATTATCAATTGGTGGCCTTGTCGGCTGATGTCTTGGCTGTGGCCGATGGGGTTGGCTTTGAGCGCTTTCATTTGGTGGGTCATGATTGGGGGGCCGTCGTTGGCTGGCTCACAGTAATGAACAACCTACAGCGGGTTCAAACATGGACAGCGCTTTCCATTCCGCACATTGGGGTGTTCTTTGACGCTGTCATCAACGACCCTGAACAAGCGCTGCGCAGCCGTTATTTTGCATTTTTCCAACGATCTTATTGGCCTGAATTTTTACTGACGGTTGCTGGGCAACGCAATATGAAACAACTGCTGGCGGCATTACCCCAAAGCCACAAAGAGGAATATTTTGCCATTTTGGCTGAACCCGGCGCATTGACTGCGCAGTTAAATTGGTATCGGGCGATGGATGTGTTAGCCTATGCTCAGCAAAAAACTTTTGAACGTGATATTTATTGCCCGACGCTTTTTATTTGGGGGCGTAACGATGGCATTATTGCTGAATCGGTGATTGCCAAGCAAGCGCGGTTTATCAAGACAGTTTACAAAGGTCTTACATTGGACACAGGGCATAATTTGATCCAAAGCAAAGAAAAAGAGGTCATTGCGGCTATTTTAGAATACCTGACCTTAGAGAGTGTTTCTTAAATCAAATTTCACTTTTTTGTCAGCTGAAATTACGTGGTTTTATCAAATCAGAGAGCATATTTAGACAAAACGAATGCCGAAATCCCTATCTCAGCGTTGTTATGGGGCGGCAAAGCCGCCCCATAACAACGCTGAGATAGGGATTTCGGCGAAAAATTGTTTTAAGAAACAC
>JAGWYZ010000221.1 GCA_018969115.1 Chloroflexota bacterium
TTGGGAGCGATTAAAGCAGATAGCGACTCAAACTGAGCAGACAATTTATCAGGTTAAACACCGTCTACTTGATGACTATATGTGCAGCATGTTACGGAACCCACCTATAAAAATGCGATTCGCGTAAGTCCTAATTACTCAAATCGCATCTGATGAGTTGCTGAATGTAAAAGTGATGCGTACGATGGCGATTGGCGATTGGGTTTAGGAAGGTAAATTTTTGCTATTTTTACCATAATCACCAGCTTGGCTGGTAATTATGGTAAAAATAGCGATTTTTTATACACTGCCAATTTTCTGGCGTTCTGGCAAATTGATTTTATTTGAACGAATAAGGCCTTTATTGACCGCCGCTAAATAGGCTTTGCCGCTCGCTACCAATGTATCGGTATCGGCGCTGCGCCCGCTATAAACGTATTTTTTGCCTTCTACGCCCGTCATTTCCACCCGAATGGTTACATTTGCAATTGCATCAATGCCTTCGGTGACGGCATGAACGTGAAACTCGATCAATTTCGCATTCACACCAGTCAGCCGATTAATACAATTACAAATCGCATTGACTGGCCCATTGCCCAATGCCGCATCGGCCCGAATTTCGCCATCTTGGTCGGTGAGTCGCACGCTGGCAATAGGCGTATTGCCAGTGCCGCTAGTGACATGAATTTCTTCGACCTTGAATAAATCATTGTCCAACGTCTCAAATTGATCAGTCAATAATGCTTCGAGATCGGCATCAGCCACTACTTTTTTCTTGTCGCACAAGTCTTTAAATCGCGCAAACACCCGATCTAACTCATCACGATTGAGTTCGTAACCCAATTGCTTAAGCCGATCATTTAATGCTGCTCGACCACTATGCTTGCCTAACACCAAGTTGGTGCTGTTCCAGCCCACACTTTCGGGGCGCATAATTTCATAAGTCAACGGGTTTTTCAACATGCCATCTTGGTGAATGCCAGCTTCGTGGGCAAAAGCGTTGACCCCAACAATAGCCTTATTTGGCTGCACAGGGATCGAGGTTAAGCTACTCACCATGCGGCTGGTGCGCACCAATTGGGTAGTGTCTACGCGGGTATAAACTGGTGCATAAAATTGCTTACGTGTGTGCATCGCCATTACCACTTCTTCGAGGCTGGTGTTGCCCGCCCGCTCGCCAATGCCATTGATAGTGACCTCGACTTGACGCGCACCGGCTAAAACCCCCGCCAGCGTGTTGGCGGTTGCCAACCCCAAATCATTATGACAATGCGTGCTCACAATCACCCCGCGTTCACGAATACTTGGCACATTGTCGAGAATGCCTTTGATGAGGTTGTAATATTCGGTTGGGGTAACATACCCGACTGTGTCTGGAATATTAAGCGTGGTTGCCCCGGCCTGCACTGCCACACTCAACACCTGATATAAAAATTCAGGATCACTGCGCCCTGCGTCTTCGGGCGAAAACTCAATATCTTGGCACAAACTTCGGGCGTATTGCACCATTTCACCCGCTTGCTCCAAACAATCATTGCGGCTCATTTTTAATTTGTATTGCAAATGAATGTCGCTGGTAGCAAGAAAAGTATGAATACGTGGTTTGCGAGCAGCCTGCACCGCACCCCAAGCACGATCAATATCAGTCTTGTTCGTGCGGGCCAAACTGGCAATAGTTGGGCCATTTTCGAGTTGGCCAACATCTTGAGCAATTCGGCTTACGGCATCAAAATCACCGGGGCTGGCAATGGCAAAGCCAGCCTCAATAATATCTACGCCTAGCCGCGCTAATTGTCGTGCAATTTCTAGTTTTTCAGGCAAATTCAAAGTTGCGCCCGGCGATTGTTCGCCGTCACGCAATGTGGTATCAAATATGATTAATTGATCTTGTTTGTTCATGATTGGTTTAAGACCCCCTGTTAGACTACACAGACCCACCCCTAACCCCTCCCAAAGGGAGGGGGACAAAATTCCCCTCCCTTTGGGAGGGGTTAGGGGTGGGTCTGACGCGTGTTAGCAGCGGGCATTTTGCAATGAGTTTGATATTGCTTCTAAAACAGCATCTAATCGATATCGAATATCTTCGTTTGTAAAACGAATGACGGTATAGCCTAATTTTTTTAACGATTCTGTGCGGCTCTGATCATATGCTTCCTTGACTCCATGAGAATCACCATCTAGCTCAATAATAAGGCCTTTTTCAATACAGCAAAAATCTACAATAAATCTATTTATTGGATGTTGTCGTCTGAATTTATGTCCATTCATCTTGTACGCTCGTAAATGTTGCCAGAGTGTAGATTCAGCAGGTGTAGGGTTGTGCCGTAGTTCTTGAGCATATTCACGTGTCTTCGGGTCTACATTACGCCCTCTTTTTACCCATCTATTTATGTGAACTTTTGGCTCAATAATGTCATTCGTAGCTGTTGAGATTTCTTCATTGGCAATATTAAGTGCTTCAAAGTGTTCCACCGTTGGGAACGGGTCATAATAATGATGTAATAAGCGTTTCCAGTTTTGATATTGCGGTGAACCGCGAAAACCGACAGTGTGGCTTTCTAAATCGCGCCAGCCGACTAATAATACATAACGATTGGGTTTTTCGATACAACGCTGCAATTCGTGCCATTGATACCCATCAATTTGCACGATAAATTGTTGCGCGATCTCAAAATCAGCTTCAAAAGCGACTTCTTGACCCAAAATCACATCAAGGGTGGCAATTTCCAAAATCATAACAATAAAAATTAAAAATTTAGAATTAAAAATTAAAAATTTAAATTGCAATTTTTCATTCTAAATTTTAAATTTTTAATTTCTCCTCCCCACCACCCGCAGCCGCCGATAATCAGCATACCAAATGCCATCGATATATTGTGTAGCGCGAAGTTGCTGCACTGCTGCCGCAATGACTGGCTCAATTGCCTCTGCCGCCAACCCACGTAGCAGCCCGCCACTAAACATCCGAATCCAATTTGTCATGCCGTCTTCACCCTCAAGTTTGGTCGGGCGATCAAACAACCATGCGGCATTAATTTCAAATCCATGTTTCTCAAGCAAGGGCGCATATTCACCAACTGATGGGAAAAACCAGCCGTGTTGCGAATCTTGCTCAGTTTGGGTTTTGATGGCTTGCCGCACTGCATTGGCGATGATACCGACATTGTGCTTGCCACCAAATTCGATCACCAAACGCCCCCCTGTTTTCAATGCCGCAGCCATACAGCGCACCGCACCTTCGGCATCACTCACCCAATGTAAGGTGGCATTGGAATAAAGCGCGTCAAATGGCTGATCGAAAGAAAAATTGCTGGCGCTGGCGTTGACCCATGTCATGTGTGGGTAAGCTGCCTGCGCTTTTAGCAACATTTCAGCTGAGTTGTCAAGCCCGATCACGGTTGCGCCACTTTCGGCAATTTTGGCGGTCAAATGCCCTGTGCCACAGCCAACATCTAAAATACGTTCACCCGCTTGGGCATTAAGTAGCCCCAGCAAGTCTTCGCCATATTTGGTTACAAAGTTGTGTTTGCCGTCGTAAAGTGTGGTGTTCCAGTTGTTTATCGTCATATTTTTGTCGTTTCCAATTTTTTGAAAATTTCATCAGCCAATTGAGGACAATGGTATCTACCATATACATTCGGCCCTTTTTTCAATAATCGCATATTAAACGCACGAAGCGCGGCTATAAAAAATTGGTTTTGCATGACTAAATGCGAATTTTGTAAATTAGTGCAAAACACATGCAATTGATCTATGCCCCCAGGATAATAAAAATTATCATCAAAATCTAAATCTGGAAATTGTTGGTCCAATTGAGATGATTCAGTTTCAGACATGTCTTTAAATATAGATTCAGCAAGATACCAAGATGTAATTAACTCATCACCTTTCTGATAAATATTAAACACTTCTTGCCAATTAAGATTTACTCGCACAATAATACGATTTTTTTCCCTGCTGTTGCCTGGCAAACATGAACAACTCCAAAAAACCAACTCGCTCATTTTGGGGATAGGAATTGCACAATGAACATACATAGCCAATAATTTCAATACCGTATTGGCAAAAGGCAGGGATTGAAATTTATTAAATTTATGCGAATATTTTCGCCTTAACTCATCAGTCTGAATGCGTTGCTGTGCATCAATAAATTGGTTGTTGCCTAACAACCAACTTTCTTGCTGTTCTACCGACATAATTTGGTCAAAATCTGATTCTCCTTGCGGGCTACTTGTAAATGTAATATTACGTAATTGAAAATGATTTTGTTCCAATGTCCAAATAAGGTTTCTTTCTATATCGTTTAAATCGTTTTGCGTTGCTTTTTTAAAGCGAATAGTTTCAATATCAGGATGATTTTGCCTATGCTGAACATATCGACGAGCCACATCGACAGCTTGCCCAACATAAACCTCGCCTGTTAAAAATTGCAACACATAAATGCCGCATCGTTGCTGTGGGCGAAAAAGATCGGCAATAGACGCACGATTAACAACATGCTGTGCTGCTGAAAAATGAAGTGGATTTAAAAAATCGTCCAGTGTCATGCCGTATTGTTAGTGTTTATTCCAATTGTGAAATTTCTGTTTTTATTTTTATGCCCGTGCCTTTTAATTTGGCTATCAGGCCGAATTCTTCATCGCCAATATCCCCAATTCGACCAAATATCACACGCCATTGCCAATCGATTTTGTCTGCCAGCGTGCTTTCCCAATCTGTCCCCAAATTGGCACACAAGCCGACCGTCGCTAGGCTATACACCCCGCGATGTTCTGAAACCCGCATTTGCGAACCCGTAATAAACCCTTGTTCGTCACGCGTATACACGGTGTAATGCGTTTGTTCAAACAACTCAGCAAGTACTTGCCAATAGTCATCTTCAAAATGAAGGGCATCTTGCTCATCTATCTTAAATAAATTTACCAATTCATCGGCATTAGGATGCGTTGTTTTGTGCAACCACCATTTCGATATTTTTATGTCTTTGCCGCCACGTGCCTCAGCATACATCCGTAGCGCCCGTGTCATTGCGTCATCATGGCGACGTGCCAATTGCAGTGCCTCGAACACCACCCCATATTTTTTGGCGCGTCGTTGTTGCTGCCGCGCCAATTCTTCGGCTTCGGCTTGGCGTTGCTGTTCTTCATATTGTGCCCATCGATGCGCCACCTGCTCGGCACGTTCAATCCGCTCCTCTAATGCTTCAGCCGGTTCATCATCTATCGGCAAGGCTAACGCAATTTGCTCATGTGAATGCTTGCGCGACTTCGCCATACTTTATTTGTGCCACAATTCGCCCGCGCTCCAACTGCATCCCATGCGTAATACACGCCAGCGTATCGGTCTCATAATGGCTGACCAAAATCAAATTAGTTTGTGAATGGGTATGGTTGTTGTGTTGGGTTGCGGCGTTAAAAATTTCGCTCAACTCCGCTTTAAAATCAACATCTAACCCATCAAATGGCTCATCTAACAACATTAAGCGTGGGCGATTGACCAACGCTCGCGCAATCAACACTTTACGCGCCTGCCCATACGACATTTGCAGCAAATTACGTTTGGCCAAGGCCTGTAAATTAAATTGCTCAATCAATTCATCAGCGCGTTCACGTTGTGCCGGTGTGGTATTTTGCAGCCAGCCAATGCTCGAATAAAACCCCGTCATAATCACATCCCTCGCTGGTAAATCAACGTTATAGCGGGTCTGCAATTCAGACGAGAAAAAGCCGATGCGGTTTTTGATCTCCCACACATTATTAAAATCTTCGCCAAAGCGCGTAATGCTGCCGCCAGCCGCCGGCCACCACTCACCCAAAATCAACTTGAGCAAGGTGGTTTTGCCTGCGCCATTATGCCCATACACCAGCCAATTTTCACCCGCATGCATTTGCCAGTTAATGTCGTGCAACACCATCACCTTGCCTTCATCAACCGCTACATTAGCGTTTTGAATTGCTAATAATTGCGAGTCCTGAGTGCTGAGTGCTAAGTGCTGAGTAGTCCTCAACGCTTTACGCTCAACCCCCAACGCTTTATTCTCTGCTCTGTATTCCCTGCTTTCCGCCCGACCCTCTTTTATCACTAGCTCATGCGTAATAGCCCGCAACATCTCTTCGCGGCGATGATTGACATATAAAATTTGAGTGCCATCAGCCGCCACCTCTTCAACCAAATCAAGTACTTGGCGGCGCGATTCAGCATCCAGCCCAACACAAATCTCATCCAGTGCCAACACCGGCGGGCGACTAATGAGTGCTCGCGCAATCAATAATTTGCGCAATTGCCCTTGCGACAATTTTTGATAATTGGCCTCAAATAAATCGCTTATCCCCACCCGCATCATGCTTTGCCGCACCAATTCACGCTCGGCTTCGGTTGGGTAGCGATATAACAAATCACCATCAAACAACCCCGTAAAAACAATCTGCCAACCGTGCAACAGCCATTCTTGGCGTGTATAGCGTGTTTGTTGCTCGGCAGACACCAACGCTATTTTGCGGCGAATGCCAATCGGGCTGTGCGTCGGCTCGTCGTCAAAATAATAGGTGCGCATGCCACCATTCACCGGCGCGGGCCAAATTTCGCCACGAATGAGGCGCAAAAACGTGCTTTTGCCAGAGCCATTATGCCCAGTAATCACCCAATTTTCACCCTTTTGCAGCGTCCAGTTTATATCGTGCAACACCGGGCTGCCGTTAAGTGATACGTTAACATGGTCAAGGCTTAGAATGATTTTTTCACTCTGTGGTGAAAATTGATTGATTATCCTCATTAGAAAAATAAACTAACAGTTAAACAAGTTACCCCTATTGGTTTTCAACCTGCCAATCATCATCTGTTAAGTCAATTGAGTTAAGCATACTTTTACATAATTTGTAAATCTTATTTGCTTGTAGATTGCTTTCAATCCAATATTCATTCTTTAACTTTACTGGCGAGCGAAATTTTGTTTGATTTTCTCCAATATAGAATGGAAATTGATTAACTAAAGATGTAAATTTTTCTGGTTCTAACTCTGCTATTGTGTTTACCGTATGTTCAAGAACATCACGCCAATGTCGAACCTGAAACTTTTCACCTAAAATCCATAAAGCTGTAGGCTTTGTTCCTTTTACACCATCTAACTCAATCTTGACTTTTTTTTCAGTTTCCCCAAAATACGACCAAACTTTTAGTGCTATATCAGCCATGTATTCTGATCTCTGAATAATTTCTTCGCGTCTCCACGCATCGATCTGCATGAAATATTTATTGATTTCTAAATGACTTTGGTTTAATAGCGATTGTTTTGCACGAAAATTATTGTTTGATAATTGCGAGTTGTATTCTGGGGCAGTAAGTGTT
>JAGWYZ010000222.1 GCA_018969115.1 Chloroflexota bacterium
AAATACCGCCACCGCCAGTAGCAATTTGTAAAATTTTGGGGATGTATTTGGCACGGTCGCGACCTGCAAAGGGGCCGATCACATCAACTGGCTGGGTGTCGAAGGCAATGACGGTCAATTCATCGTCATCGTTGGCGATTTCAGCCACACGGGCGGCAGCTTCATCGGCGATGCGCATTTTCTCAACCCCGTTTTCTTTTACACCCATGCTGCCACTTTTATCCATCACAATCACCATCGCCACCGATGGAAAACGCTTGGGGTCTTTGACTTGGCTTTCAACTGGCAACGTGTCTTCGAGTGGCGTTTTAAAATAACCACCCACACCAAAGCTATTTGGCCCACCAATGGCAATGAGGCCGCCACCGATATCGCGCACATAGCTTTGAATCGAGGTCATGGTGCGTTGCGATAAATCGCGGGCTGGCACATTGACCAACACAATGGCCTGATATGCCGCCAACGATTGAATTTCGCTCGGCATAGCGCGGGGGGTCGTTTCTTCATAATTAATGCCTGCGGCGGTTAAAGCTATTTTTAGATTGACAGTTTCGTCGGCCAAAATACTACGCCCACCAAATTGTTGCTGAGCTTGAGGCGGTGGCGATACCAACAAGATACGCGGCGGACCGCCCACAATGACCGAAGCCGCCAATGTGTTATTTTGTGGGGTGACATCACGCTCGGGCGTGAGTTGCACACGAAACGAACTAAACCCTGCCCGGGTGGCATTGGCCCGTATTGTAAATTCGTTTTGTCCGCTCAACAAATTGACAGACTCTTGGGCCACGATGTCAGGGCCGGCGTAGACGGTTAACTGGGCGCGTTGAGCCGTGTTTGAGCGCACACTAATGCGCAGCGGAATGACTTGCCCGACAGAAGCGCGTTGGGGGGATTCGACACGATCAATAGCGGCATCGGGGCCTTGTACACTCGGCAAAATAACCACATCGAGGCGAGCATTGGTTGCTTTGACCAAGCGCGCAGCGGCATCGGCATCACCGGTGGTTTGTTTGCCGTCACTGAGTAACACCAAACGACGGGCGGCATCATTGGGCAATAGTGATAGACCCAGCCGAATAGCCGATTCAACATTGGTTCCTGCCGAGCGCACTTGGCTGCCTAGGGCTGCTAAATCGCGCCCAATTGACAAACTTTGTTCAATTTGAGCATCGCTGCCAAACACCACAACTGCGGCTTGGTCATTACCATCAATGCGCATGGCCTTCATGGCATCACGCACATATTGCACGGCTTGCTCGCGGCCTGTTGTGCCGACACTGTCTGAGGCATCGATTAGAAATGCCACCGCCAATTTATTGTTGCGGCTAATGGTATGCATGCCGGCCAATGCCAACACAATACAAGTTAAGATGGCAGTGCGCAAAAACAAACTAATGACCGAGACAGAGCGACTGCTCGGGTTATAGCGTGTTTGTGTCACTTTACCACGCCCAAAGCGCCGCAAGCGCGGCAGGGCAATGATGATGCTAATTGGTAGCAGCAATAGTAAAAACAGAAGTGTTGGCTGAAGAAAAGAGATGACACCCATAGCCTTGTCTATGAAAGATTATACGTATACAGTTGAGGTATGAATGAATTTACAAAGTAGCAGATTTATAGCACTGATATACTGTATTTGTAAAGTGCCTTCGCCATCTCGCCTGTGAATAAATTCACGGTCTAAAAATTTCAAACGCGCTAAAACGCGTTTGCCGCACTCTGAATGCGTTTTAACTTATTTTTTTGTTTCAGAACATGAATTTATTCACAAGCAGGCAATTGCAAATTGGCGAAGGTGTTGTCTATAACATCATGTATGAAACTCGTCTCGAAAACCCAACTGATTTCGTCATGAATATGCCAGATTGGCAACAATTGGAACTGCTATCGAAAATACCTAAGGAACAGCGCATATCAACAATGCCTGCAACGGCTGTTGGTCAATCTCTATACCTGTGCTGCTTGCAGATCCCGCAATGCTTATCTTTGATTTTGCGGGGTTAAGCGACATCACAATTAATTTAACTTATGTCACTCAACGAGCATCAAATATTAGCTCAGAAACACTTCAGCTTTGACAAAAGCTCATCGAACAATCCCATAACTTGTTAAAAACAAGAAATTAAAGATCACAACAACTATGAAAAACAAGCTCACACCATTCAGCCGAAAACCCATTTTGGCTACTTTGCTGATGGCCTCGGTAACATTTAGCATCACCGGCGCTTACGCAATGCAAGGCTCACCACCCACTGCCGCCGTTACAAGTGCCGCCTCAAAAGGTGAGCTTGATGCCGATGGACCAACCCCGCTAAATAAAATAGCCATTGACAAGCTGATTAGCGAAACCGGCGCAAATGTAAGCCTGTGGCGAGCCACTGGCACCGCGCGGTTTGTACGTTTTGATGATATAAACGCCGAAAAGATGACACGCAGTCTATTGCCCACGAGCAAAGTTGTAGCACGTGATTTGGCTGATTCATTTTTTGCGCGTTATAGCGAGGCGTTTGGCATTAAAGATGCCGCCCGTGAAATGGTATATGACACCGAGCGGGTAGATAGCCACGGCATGTCGCGGGTGTCGTATAACCAACTTTATAAGGGTGTACCGGTGTTTGCCAGCAAATTACACGCCCATATCAATGCCGATGGCAAATTGGTCGCGGTTAATGGCATTGCTATCCCCGATATTACATTAAATGCGTCGGCCAAGCTCACAGGGCAACGGGCAGGCGAGTTGGCCATAGCCGAAGTGAGCAAACAAAAGCAGAGCGCAGATGGTAAAGCGCCGGCAGGGATTCATACTGGGTCACCCAAACTTTATGTTTTTCGCAGCAATTTAGTCAAAGGCACGGCTGGGCTAGATTATTTGGTGTATGAAGTTGAAGTCACCAATCACGCCGATGTGCATGAATGGCTATATGTCGATGCCCATAGTGGCAAGCTGGTCGAACAATTTGCCGGCATATATCACGAGCGCAATGTCAATGCGACCGATGCGCCCGTTTCACTCAAACGCGAGGTTTATGAATCGACCTTTTCGACCAATTCACGGATATGGAAAGAAGGTAATGCATTGCCCTTTGTCGGCACAAATGACGATCAAACCCGTGATGTCAATAGCCTGATCACAACCGCCGCACAGACCTATAATCTGTTCCGCAACACCTTTGGCTGGGCATCGTTTGACAACAAAGACTCTGTGATGAAGATGCTGAATAACACCAGCAAAATACGCTGCCCCAATGCTCAATGGAACGGTGAATATACCCAATTCTGCAATGGCGTAGCCGGTGATGACACAGTAGCTCACGAATGGGCACATGCTTATACCCAATATACCGATAATCTGATTTACGCATGGCAACCGGGCGCAATGAATGAGGCTTATTCTGATATTTGGGGTGAAGTTGTCGATATTTTAAACACACAAGGCAAAGATACAAACAATATTGGCCCACGCAGCGTGAATGGTGATGTCTGTTCGGTTTACACCACATCTTTCCCACAACTCACCGTTCAATCACCGGCTGAAATCGCCGGAAATTTGATTGTCGGCAGCGCCGATTTTGGCCCCAAGCTTTCGCTTTCGGGGATTAACGGCGAAGTAGTTTTGGCAAATGACGGTCAAGGTGGCACGGCCTTGCCGCTGAATAGCACGATTGAAAACCGCGCCGATGCCTGCACCCCACTCATTAACACCAGTGCAATGGCAGGCAAAATCGCGTTGGTGTATCGCGGAACCTGCACTTTTGTCCAAAAAACCAAAAATGCTCAAAATGCCGGTGCCATTGGTGTGATTGTGATGAACCACGCCGAAGGCGGCGACCGCGTGCTCAATATGTCGGGTGAAGATGCCTCGATCACGATACCGACCGTATTGGTAGGCTATAGCAATGGAGCCGATATCGTGGCCCAAATTAACGCTGGCAAGCCAGTCAATGTGCGCATGTCGCTCAGTGGGGGGCAAGAGCGCGATAACACCTATCGTTGGTTAAGTGGCGAAGACGACCCAGCCATTGGCGAAGCGATTCGGGATATGTGGAACCCAACCTGTTACCGCGACCCGGGCAAAGTGTCTGACAATGAATATTGGTGCGAGGCCGGAGACAATGGCGGTGTGCATCACAATTCAGGTGTGATCAATCACGAATTTGCCTTGTTAACTGATGGCGGTAATTACAACGGGCAAAACATTCGCGGCTTGGGCTTAACCAAGGTTTCACATTTATTCTGGCGTGCCCAAAGCGAATATCAGGTGCGCATCTCTGATTTCGCAGATCACGCCGATGCGATGGAACAATCGTGCAAAGATTTGCGCGGCAAGCCGCTCAATGCCTTGAATATTGCCAATAATGTGAGTGTATCGGGTGAAGTGATTAACGATGACGATTGTGCCCAAGTGAAAAAACTGGCGCAAGCCCTCGAATTACGTAAAGCGCCTAGCCAGTGTTTGTTCCAGCCGTTGTTGGCTAAAAACGAGCCACCCATGTGCACCGATCGCAATGGCCCAGCCAAAACGATCTTTAACGCCGATTTTGAAAGCAACCCTATCGTCACGGGAACCCTCAATATTCCCGCAAGTGCTTGGACCATTTCATCGACCCAATATTACAGCGGCTTCCCCATTGTCAATTGGGCGTGGACAGGCAGCAAAGCCTTGCCAGACAATCGTGCTGGCAAGGGCGTGTTTGCCGATAACTTCATCGATGAAGATGGCTATTGTGTGGAGGATGTCGGCGACGCGACCCGTTATATGACCTTGCTCAGCCCAATCATCACACTACCCGCTAGCACCACCGCCCCACAATTGTCATTTAAGCATTATGTTATGACCGAGTTTGAATATGACGGCGGCAACTTAAAGATTAGCGTCAATGGCGGCGCGTTTAAACCCATTGCCCGCAGCGACTTTACCTTTAACCCCTATAACACCCAGTTTAAAACTGGCTCGGCCATGTTGGGTGAAATCGGCTTCTCTGGCACCGACTTTGGCAGTGTAAAAGGCAGTTGGGGCCAATCGCGAGTCAATTTAAGCAGCTACGCCAAACCCGGCGACAAAATTCAAATTCGTTTTGATTTTGGCACCGATGGGTGTGGCGGTTTAAATGGCTGGTATTTAGACGATGTCGAAGTGTTTTATTGCGAAAATCAAGTCACCGCCCTGCCGATTAAAGTAGCTCAAGACCTCATCCCCGCCGATGGCAAAACCTTTGTGCCGGTCACGGCGACGGTGCGCACCAGCACTGGGCCAGTGATCAATGAATTGGTATTGCTAACCTCAGGCCGCTTTATTGTGCCACTCACTGGGTTCGATGAAGTGCCGCCCGTCACCACCACCGCCACCGGCAAGGCCGACTTTAGCTATAATGTCAGCACTCATGCCCTCACCTACAAAATTGAAGCCAGCGGCATCACCAGCGCCACCGGCATTCATTTGCATGTTGAAGATGCGGGGGTGAATGGGCCAGTCGCGATCAATATTCCCGTGCCGTCCTCCTTCCCAGCCAAGCCCGCCACCGGGGTGTTGAATTTGACCAGCTTAGCTGAAGTGACCTTGCTTACCAATGGCTTCTACCTCAATATTCACACCCCCCAATATCCAAATGGCGAATTACGCGGCCATGTAGTCGATGGACACTTTGTCAGTGTGTTATCAGGTCGCGCCGAAGTGCCCGCCAATCAATCGGCTGGGCGCGGCAGAGCCAGTTGGACTTATGACCCGATGACCCGCAACTTGTTTTATTGGGTAAATGTGACTGGTTTGCAAAATATCACAGCGGCACATATTCATCGCGGTAAAACTGATGAAAATGGCCCTGTCGCTTACGATTTGTTGCCTTCGGCCATCAAATTTACCTCAGATGTGCCGCGACAAGGCATGGTCACCCTGAGCAAAGAAGATGAAACCCGTCTGTATAACGGCGAGTTGTATATTAATGTGCATAGCCAAACCGTGCCAAGTGGCGAAATTCGTGGCCAAATCATCGGTGGCATGGCTGGCGTTAGCGATGCCACCGGAAATGTGGGCGTGATGGTGAGCGCCGTCGGCCCAATGGGCAGCATCTCGGCCATCAGTGCCGATGCACGTGGCAGCACTTTGCTGCTCAGCCCGTCATTACGTTATCTATTCCCACTATTGATCGGCGGTGAGTTTAATATTCCTTAGTCTGGTTTAGGAGTAAATTTACATCGTCCCCTCTAAAACAACGTCACGAGTTGCAAAATTCTGCAACTCGTGACGTTGTTTTAGAGGGTATTTTTTAAATGAATTTCCACTTTTTTGTCAGATGAAATTTTGTGATTTTATCAAATCAGAAAGCATATTTAGACAAAATGAATGCCAAAATCACTCGCTCAGGGTTGTTATGGGGTGGCTTTGCCACCCCATAACAACCCTGAGCGAGTGATTTTGGCGAAAAGTTGTTTTAAGAAACAGTGTCTTAAAGGTCACATCGTCCCTATCACCCCCAACTGTATACTTTACCCAATGCCCACCCCGCGCCGGCCTGACAGCCATCACAACCATGCCCGCGAACTCATCCGACATTTTGCCCCGCCCGAGGTGATCGGCTTGCTCAACCTCGCATCCTCGAACACATGTAGACCAGCTTCGTGGATGACAAACTCAAGCAACATTTTGCCAATCTCGCCTTTTGCGCCCACACCATAGCCGGTGGCAAAACCTATATTTGTCTGTTGTTTGAACACAAAAGCTACCCCAAGCGCTGGGGGCATTGCAACTGTTGCGCTATATTCTGTTGGTATGGGAGTTTGAGCACAAACAAGGCCGTAAAAAAAACTACCGGTGGTATTCCTGATGGTGGTGTATCACGGTCGGCAAACGCGATGAAGCATATTTTTGATGCTTGCATCTTGCACGTGATCGAGCAGATTTTGCAAAATTTCAGGGTAATGCCCATCGATCAGCATAGGGCGGCATTAGAAGTTGCGATAAGATATATTACGAGTGGTGCCAAAACGTTGGACAAAGGTCAATTTGTGCAACTGGTTGAAGACAGCAAGTATGACATTGAGGCACACACGGGAGGATGTGATGACTTTAGCACAACAGTTGATTTTGGAGGGTAAACAAGTTGGCTTGCACGAAGGCAAGCAAGTTGGGTTGCTGGCAGGCGAAATGCGTGGCAAACAAATGGGCTTATTCATTGGGCGCATGGATGTTGCCTTGCGTCTATTCCGTCGCAAATTCAAGTCTGTGCCAGACAATGTTACTTGACTGTTAAACCACCTCAGCGCTGACCAA
>JAGWYZ010000223.1 GCA_018969115.1 Chloroflexota bacterium
CTGATTTGATAAAACCACGTAATTTCAGCTGACAAAAAAGTGAAATTTGATTTAAGAAACACGCTCTTAGGGTTTATTATTATTTTAAAATCTCGTCAATTTAATTTTCTGTGTTTTGACGATTTTTTGACGTGACAATAGATACGACCAATAATACAGCAATGATCACCGTAAAAAAGCCCAAAACCACAAAAATGGGTTCAAACCACCCATTTCCGAGCGTAGACAGCGGCACAACCAAAAACATTAATGCGAATACAATGAGGGGCCACTGGCCTTGCAGCTGTTTCATAATAGATGGGAATTCTACACACAAAATTTAAATATTATTCAATATTTGTATAGATGGTCTCAGAGGGTGTTTCTTGAATCAATTTCTACTTTTTTGTCAGATGAAATCGCGTGATCTTATCAAATCAGAGCGCATATTTAGACAAAATGAATGTCAAGATAAACCATTGTCATGAATAAACTCATTCGTTTCGGATTTACCCTGCTCTACACACATTTTGCGTGGCTATACGACCTTGTCGCCACTTGTGTGTCATTTGGTGAATGGAAAACATGGGGGGCCACCGCCCTCCAATTCATTCCCACCCACGGCGCTCTTCAGCCCAAAGTATTAGAAATTGCGCACGGCCCGGGCCACCTACATCTCACATTATACAAACAAGCATATTTGCCCGTCGGGATTGATTTTTCGTCCCAAATGGGGCAAATGGCCTATGAACGATTACGCCAACACCAAATTACGCCCAAGTTGGCCCGCGCCAGTGCCTTACACCTGCCATTTGCCAATGCCAGTTTCGACTGCCTGATCGCCACCTTTCCAACCGAGTTTATCGCGGCCCCCCAGACTTTAAGCGAAGCACGGCGCGTATTAACCCCACGTGGGGTGTTTATCATCGTGCCAAGCATCACCCTAACCAGCACTGGCCCATGGGCAACCTTAATTCATTGGCTCTACGCCATTACAGGGCAAAAATCGGGCCAGACCACTCCTGAAAATGAGGCCACCAAACTTGTAGCCGAGCAACATTTTGCGGCAAAACTGGGGCACTACGGCTTTGATTTTGCCGCGCATCAGGTCTACACCCAACAGGCTTGTGTCAAGATATGGGTGCTAAGCGCCATTTGAGCTTTTCGCTTTCGTTAAAATAGCACTCTCAATAAATATGCGTCATGCCATTTTTGCCCTCATCCGTAAAGACCTGTTGCTCGAAACCCGCGGGCGTGAGGCATTTTCGGCCATGACGGTGTTTGCCATCATGTCGATTGTGATGCTCAATTTTGCCCTGCGATTACGGGCTGATGACATGCGCCTACTGGCCCCCGGGGTATTGTGGGTGACATTGGTCTTTGCTGGCACACTCGGCCTCAGCCGCAGCATGGCCGTCGAGCAACTGAATATGGCAATCGAAGGGATTTTGCTAGCACCGCACGACCGCGCCCTTCTTTTTATCGGCAAAGCCATCACCAACATTATTTTTATGTTGGCAATGGCAGCAGTGGCATGGCCTATCACGGCCATATTGTTTGATGAGCGCCTGTTTACGTGGGGGGTATTATTAGCCATTGTAATTGGTATTATTGGCTACGCGGCGGCTGGCACCCTTATTGCCGCAATGGCCATCAGCACCCGCTCACGCGAGGTATTCTTGCCCATTTTGCTCTTTCCGCTGGTCTTGCCAATGGTGATCGCGGCGGTATTGGTGACGGCTGGCTTTGTTGACCATGCCGATTTTGCCGAATTTAGCGCCTGGCTGGGCATGCTCATCGCCTTTGCCATCATCTTTTGGGCAGCAGGTGCTTTGTTTTTTGATGTAATTGTAGAAGGATAAAAAATATGTCTCGAACCGATATTCGCCTTGCCTTGCCGTCGAAAGGACGGCTACAAAGCGCAACCTTTGAATTTTTGGCACGTTGTGGCTTTGATGTAAAACAATCAAGCACACGCGGTTATATTGGCAGCATTAGCGGCTTGCCCGGTGTCACGGTGCTGTTTCAGCGCCCGCGTGACATCATCGTCAGTGTGGCAAATGGTGGGGTCGATTTTGGCATTACCGGCTACGATGTCATTGCCGATGCCAATGTTGACGCGCACACCACCCTTCTGCACGAAGCCCTCGGCTATGGCAAATGCAAATTAGCCATAGCCGTGCCTGAGGCATGGCCGGTAACCAATGTGGCTGAATTGCGGGCCAAAGCGGCGCAATTGGCCGAGGTGGGAACGCCACTGCGGGTGGTGACGACTTTTCATACCATCACCGAACGCTTTTTTCAAGAGCAGCAGATCACCCCGTTTACGCTCATCGATGCCGAAGGCTCGCTCGAGGTATTGCCCGAAATTGGGGCCGCCGATATCATTGTCGATTTGGTCGAAACCGGCTCAACCTTAATTCAAAACCGCTTGCGTATGTTGCCCGATGGCATTTTATTGCACACCCAAGCCAGCTTGGTCGCCAACAGCAAAGCCTTGAGTCGCCCCGAAGTCAAACGGGTAGCGATTGAGTTGTTAGAATATATTGAGGCACATTTGCGGGCACAAGGGCATTTTTTTATCGTTGCCAATGTCAGGGGCGCATCGTTAGAAGATGTGGGGCACATGATGACGACCCAAACAACCTTAGGCGGTTTACAAGGGCCGACCATTGCACCCATTTACCCCAACCCACACAGCGCGGCGGCCAATGCCGGTCAGCATTGGTTTGCGGTCAGCATTGTAGTCAGCCGCGCCGAGATGACACACGCCATCAACCAATTACGCGCCATCGGCGGCAGTGGCGTGGTCGTCACACCCATCACCTATATTTTTGAAGAGCAGCCAGAACGGATTGCGCGGCTGAAATTAGGAGAATAGCGAACGATGTCACAACTCGAAATGTTTATGTCAAACGCTGGCCCCCCCAGCGCCCATGCTCTAGCCGCTCAACGCGCCACCGCCTTGCGGGCGCAACTGCTCGATCATAGCTATCGTTATTATGTGCTCAGCCAACCGGTGATTAGCGATGCCGAATATGATGCACTGACACGAGAATTGCGTGAGATCGAGGCTGCCCACCCCGACCTCATCACGCCTGATTCACCCACCCAACGCATCAGCGATGGCATTTCGGAGGGCTTTGCCAAGGTGCAACACCCTCAGCCCATTTTGAGTTTGTCAAATGCCTTTGATGCCGCTGATGTGCGAGCATGGCACGAGCGCATTCGCAAATATGCCGAGCAACAAGGCATTCGCGGCAATTTTGATGATTTGGTGGTCGAGCCAAAGATTGATGGCCTGACCATTGTGTTGACCTATGAAAATGGCTTGCTGACCCAAGCCGCCACCCGCGGCGATGGCAACATCGGCGAAGACATTACCGCCAACGCCCGTACCATTAAATCACTGCCGCTCAAATTGAGAAAAAATTCGGATGATTTTTCATTTTCAATTCTCAATTCTAAATTTTCGGTGCGTGGCGAGGCCTTCATGACGCTGGCCGAATTTGAAAAATACAACATCGCAGCTTTCGCCGCAGGCGAAAAGCCCCTCGCCAACCCGCGCAATGGCGCATCGGGTGGCCTGCGCCAACTCGATCCCAAACTCACCGCCAAACGCCCACTCAGTATTTTGTGTTATCAAGTGCTAAGTGCTAAGTCTGAAGTGCTAAGTAACAAGGAATTACTTAGCACTTTAGACTTAGCACTCAGCACTCAACGCTCAACGCTCAACTATTTGCGTGAATTAGGGTTGCCGGTCAGCCCGATTGCGCAGTGCTTTGATCATCTTGAAGCGGCAATAGGCTATGCCGAAAGCTATATCGAAAAACGCGATACGTTGGGTTTCGAGATTGACGGCATGGTGATTAAACTCAACGACTTGGTGCTAGCCGAAAAACTAGGGTATGTTGGGCGTGACCCACGCGGGGCCGTCGCCTTCAAATTCCCCGCCCGCGAATCGAGCACCATTTTACGGGCGGTGCAAGTAAAGGTGGGGCGCACCGGCGCGATGACGCCCAATGCCGTGCTCGACCCCGTGCAAGTCGGTGGCATCACCATCAGCAACGCCACATTACATAATTATGAAGATATCGCCCGCAAAGACATTCGCATCGGCGACCGTGTGCTGGTTAAACGCGCTGGCGATGTCATCCCTTATGTGGCGGGGCCAGTGTTGGCTGCCCGCAGCGGCAATGAGCAAGTGATTGTGCCACCGACGCATTGCCCATTTTGCGGCACAGAATTGGTTCGCAACGAGGGTGAGGTGGCGATTTATTGCCCCAACCCCGACTGTCCGGGCAAGCTCGACCGTGCCATTGAGCATTTTGTAGGGCGCGGGGCGATGGATATCGAAGGCTTGGGCGAAAAGATCGTAGCCCAATTGATTGACGCCGAGTTGATCGCCGATGTCGCCGACCTATATCGCTTGCACAAAGACGCACTGCGCGAGCTTGACAAATTTGGCGAGAAAAAAGCGCAAAATTTGATCGATGCGATTGCGGCCTCGAGAGAACGCGGGTTGGCGCGGTTGTTAATCGGCTTGGGCATTCGGCACATTGGCGAAGTCTCGGCCCGCGATCTGGCGCGGCATTTTGGCAGCATCGACACGCTGATGCAAGCCAATGTTGAAATGTTGCAACACATTGAGGGGGTCGGCCCCATTTTGGCCCAAAGTGTGGTTGATTGGTTTAGCCGCGAGGGCAACCGCGCCTTGATTGAAAAGCTAAAAACAGCAGGGCTGAAAGTGACAAGCAATGAAGCAGCAATGACGACCCAACCAGCGGTAAGCGCGGCGCCCGCCGCCTTTGCAGGCAAAACCTTCGTAATTACAGGGGCGTTGTCAAAACCACGCGAAGAGATTGCCGCTTGGATCGAAGCCAGAGGCGGCAAAGTGACCGACAGTGTGAGCAAAAAGACCAGCTATGTCGTGGTCGGTGAATCGCCGGGCAGCAAAGTTGCCAAGGCCCAACAACTCGGCGTGACGATTTTGGATGAGGCGGGGTTAAATGAGTTGATCACAAGGCCACTGGGGTAGCCGCCTCACAGCGTTCCCCCCAAATTCCACGGGTTAAATTCATCCGCCCCAACCCCTTGCGCCTCACTTTTACTCTGTTTGCCCGATGCCACCGCAATGATCTCATCTAAAATTTCAGCCGCCACTGCTACCATCGGCACACCCTCCAAAATCTTGCCAGCGTCAATATCCATATCGTCCTCCATCTGCCGATAAAGCGCCGAATTGGTGGCAACCTTGATGCTAGGCGCGGGCTTGAAGCCAAACACCGAGCCACGGCCGGTGGTAAACACGATCAAATTGCAACCGCCCGCCACTTGCCCCGTTGCCGATACAGGGTCGTAGCCCGGCGTGTCCATAAACACCATGCCACGCTCGGTGATGGGTTCGGCATAGGCATACACCGCCGTTAATGGCGTATTGCCACCCTTAGCAACCGCCCCCAACGACTTTTCATAGATCGTGGTTAGCCCACCCGCCTTATTGCCGGGTGAGGGGTTATTGTCGATCTCAATATTCAGCCGCCGCGTATGCTCCTCCCACCAGTGCACCTGCCCAATCAATTTTTCGGCAATGTGCGGGTTAATGGCGCGGCGCGTGAGCAAATGCTCGGCCCCATAAATCTCAGTCGTCTCACTCAATACGGCTGTGCCGCCCTGCCGCACCAATTCATCGACTGCCAGCCCCAGCGCTGGGTTGGCAGTCACGCCGCTCCAACCATCGCTACCACCGCATTGCAATGCCACATTTAGCCCCGAAATCGGTTGTGGGGTGCGGGCCGTTGCATTCACCACCGGCAACAAGGCTTTTACAGCCTCAATCCCGGCCTGCACGGTTTTGCGAATGCCGCCCGATTCTTGAATGGTTAAACTGACTGGCGGCTGACCTTGTACCCCGCGTTGCAGGCCATAATTGTTGATCAAATCTTGCACCTGATTGACCTCACAACCTAAGCCCACCAAAATATAACCGCCAACATTCGGGTTATTTGCCATACCCGCCAAAGTACGTTGCAACAATTGGTAATCGGCCCCACCCAACCGTGCCCCACACCCCGAAGCGTGCGCCACGGCAATGACATCATCCACATTTGGGTACGCCGCTAAGACCTCGTGGGTGAAATGGGCGGCAATTTGGCGCACGGTATGTGCCGAACAATTGACCGACGAAATAACAGCGATGGTGTTGCGTGTGCCCACCCGTCCGTCGGCCCGCAAATAACCCATAAATGTGCGGCGCTGTGCAGCGGGCACCAACGCAACTGGCTTTACATCTACCCCCACCGCATAATCTTTGGTATAGGCCGCCACGCTCAGGTTGTGGGCGTGTACATGCGCCCCGGGTTGAATGGGTTTTGTGGCTGCACCAATAAATTGCCCATAACGCCGCACCGCACCGCCCACCGCCACGCTGCGCAATGCCAGCTTGTGGCCGGGTGGGATGGTCTCTTGAATGCTTAATAGCGTATCGTCTTCTAAACGCAGGGTCATGCCTTGCAGCAATGGCTGCCGCGCAATCGCCACGTTATCGTCAGGATGAAGCCGAATGGCGATTTGCGGCAGGGGAACTGGCATAGACCTATCAGTGGAGGCGGGGGTATCAATGAGAGATAAATTCATTTTGCAAAATGGCAACCCATTGTAAGGCCAATCGAGTCTTTAGATTGCCAAGATAGGGTAGTATATATGCTCGCCTGACTGCCACAAAATCGCTTTTTTAGGCGTAAGATGTGGCACGCTCAATTCGTATTTTTCTTAGACACTGTTTCTCAGAACAACTTTTCGCCAAACACACGACAAGACTATTCAAGTAAAGTGAGGAGCTTTGACCCAATTTTTTGAGATGACACACACTTTCTTAAAAAACATGACAGTTTCAGCCCAATTTCACCTAAAAGCATTGACTTTAAGCCCAAGAAATATATAATCAGCTTGCCTCTTTGCATAGCTATGTTCAAAAAAAATGATGTTTGTGATATGAGACAAGGTTCATAGAGGTTGACTTGATAGCCCGTTGCTACATTCCAGATTCATCCTTTTACAGTAGTTTAGGCTAAAAAAAATTTAACAAAACGACCCCAGTAAGTGGCAAATAAAGCCCACTTCGAAGCCAAGGCAAGCAAAAGCAAGCGTGAAAGAAACCTCTCACCCTTAAATAAAACTATTTCGCCTCAAACCAACCCTAAATGCCTATAATTTCACACTTTAGGCGGTTGTTGCTAACGA
>JAGWYZ010000224.1 GCA_018969115.1 Chloroflexota bacterium
ATCATTAACCATTAACCATTAACCATTAATCATTAACGACCGTATTTTCAAGCGCCCCAATGCCATCGATTTCGAGGCGGAGTTGATAACCTGGGTGAATGTGTGAGATCCCTTGCGGCGTGCCGGTCCAAATCGTGTCGCCGGGTTCGAGTGTCATAAAGTCGCTGATGTATTCGATGAGAACTGGAATAGTATAAATAAAGTCGCGAGTATTGCCTTGTTGTTTTAGCACCCCATTCACATAAGTGCGCAAATTCAGGTTATCGGGGTTAGCAATTTCATCGGCGGTGACGATATAGGGGCCAACTGGGCCAAATGTGTCGAAGCCCTTGGCCTTGACCGGCGGTCGATAAAAATTGGTGACGAAGTCGCGGATGGTGACGTCGTTGCCGATGGTGTAACCCATCACATAATCGTAGGCATCAGCAGCTTTAACCTTGCGAGCACGTCGCCCAATCACAGCCACCAGCTCATTTTCATAATGCATGTATTGAATATTGGGTGGGGCTACAATTTGCCCTTTGTGACCAATAAACGTACTGGGGTTTTTGTTGAACAAAATTGGAAAACTCGGCAAATCAAGCTTTAGCTCGGCGGCATGATCTTTGTAGTTTAACGCCAAGCCAATACTTTTGCTGGGGGTGATGGCCGGTAGCCACGTCACCGCATCTTGCGCATAAGTTTTACTACCTGCAATTTGCAGCCGGTCATCGGCATTTAAAATCCCTTCGTGAAGTCGCCCATCAGCGACGAATCGTGCTATTTTCATAGTTGGTTGGTTGATTGGTTGATTGGTTGATTGAGTGAATCAAGTAATCAACTACTCAACCAACCCATACTGCTGACAAATCTTCCTAAGTTTTGCCTCGTTGGCAGGTGCAAGCGCAGCCAAAGGCAGACGAACTTCGCCGCTAATCTTGCCCATCCAACCGAGTGCGGTTTTAACCGGCACTGGGTTGATTTCTAGAAAGACGGCATCATTGAGCGTCATCATTTTATAGTGCAGGGCACGGGCTTCGAGCCATTTGCCAGCCACACACAAATCATACAAGCTGTTCACCTCTTTGGGCATCAAGTTGGCGGTGGCGCTAATATAGCCCGCCCCACCGATGGCCAAAATGGGAAAACACAGCAATTCGATGCCCGAGTACACCATAAAATCTAGCCCCATTTTGTGCAAGAGACGATTAATATGCTCGAAGTCTTTATTAGACTCTTTCACCCCAATAATGTGTGGGTTAGCCTCTTTAAGCCGCGCAACAGTGTCAATCTCGATATTAACAGCGGTGCGCCCCGGGATGTTATACAAAATAACCGGCAGGCTCAGCCGCTTACACACCGCATCAAAATGTGCAAATAGTGCATGTTGGCTGGGGCGACTGTAATAGGGCGCAATTAACATGACCCCATCTACGCCCAGATTTTGGGCGAATTGGCTTAGTTCTTGCGTCTCAGCATGATTAGCACTGCCAGTGCCGGGGACAAATGGCACGCGCCCCGCCACAGCAGCCTTGGCGACCCGAATCACCTCTTTGCGTTCATCTGTCGTCAATGAACTCGGCTCGCCAGTCGTGCCAGTAACCGATATGCCGTGTGCGCCATTGCTGATCTGAAAATCAATCAAGCGCTGTAACCCATCATAATCCACATCGCCATTTTTGAATGGCGTAACGATGGGCACAATTGAACCTCGAAACATAAATATCCTTCCTCCCTGTAGAATGATATCACAAAAAATTATAAATTATAATTTTTGTCAAAATCATAACTGCAAAAAAAATGCCAACAGCACTATCAATCACATGACATCTACATGACATCTATCAGAGCTAAAACTCAGTATGATAGACATCTATGGCATACCCTGATCGTGTGCTGCACGCCAAGCTAACCCCACCCCGCCCTAACAAACGCGCCTTGCCGTGCCTCGCGCCGGTGCAAAAATTAAAGGGCGTGCTTGATAATCGCCTAACTATTGTGCAAGCACCCGTCGGGTTTGGCAAATCTACTGCCTTAATGGACTTGGTCGAATGCATTACGGCAGCCCCCACCCACGCTCAGGTGGCATGGTACAGAATCACCAAAAACGACCCCATTGCATTACCCACTCGATGATCCCTCGTTGACCGCACAGCAGGCACGGAGCGAGGTGCTTGATTTTGGCCCCAGTGACCTCAATTTTCCGTTAGATGAGATCAAGACCTTATTTGGCAATTTGCTCGGCAAGCTACTGAGTGAGGCCGAAGCACCATTGTTGGCCAAAAAAAACCGAGGGCTTTCCCATTGCAATGCAAATGATCGGCCAAGCCGTATTGTCGAGCACTGCAACCCAGATCGTGCCGTTAGCTACGAAATCCCAGCGTGAATGAATTCACGGACTGAAACAAACGAATGCATTAAAACGCATTAAGCATGCAGTGAACACGCTTTAGCGCGTTTGAAATTTTTAGACCATGAATTCATTCACGGGCGAGATGACGAGGGTATTGATGCTTACTTGCGTTATTAGGTAAAATGTCGTTACGCCATGAATATTGAAACAAAGATTACCCAAGTGACAGTTTACCCAGCCAGTGCCCGCATTGTGCGAACTGGACAAGCCCAGCTAAACGCGGGCGAGCATGATGTGATAGTTGGCCCACTGCCCGGTGCCCTGAGTGAAGAATCGGTTCGGGTAAGTGGCAAAACCCTCGGCAACAGCGGTCAATTGCGAATTCATGGCGTTGAAGTGCGCACCAAATATGTTGTAAATGCGCCTGAGCCAATGTTAGACGAATTGCAAAAACAATTAGAGGCACTACAAGGTAATATCGTCATTATCGATGACCAAATCGCCGTGCAAAAAGCCCGTCAAGAATTTTTAAGCACTTTACGCAACAACGCCGCCGCTACGGGTGCAAAAGCTTTGACCAAAGGCAAGGCTGATTTTGCCAGTGTAAATGCGGTGATGACCCAAGTGGCGGGTGAATTAGACGATAGCCATATGCAATTACGCACCGCGACCCAACAGCGTCGCGAATTAGACAAACAGATTGAAATGATCAAAGCCAAGTTATCCCAGCTACAGCAGGCCGGTAATTCGATACGACGCGAAATTCATATTTTGGTGAGTGCACAAGCCGAAACAAATTGTGAATTAACACTCACTTACTTGGTCAATAGAGCAGAGTGGCAACCCATTTACGATGCGCGTGTGATGAATGACAAAATCGAATTAACTTATCTGGCTCAAGTATCACAAAATAGCGGTGAAGATTGGCCTGCTACCCAATTGCTAATCTCGACGGCGCAACCGGCGCTTAATAGCAACTTACCTGAACTAGAACCGAGTTATCTCGATGTATATCGCCCACCCGCCCGCAAAGCCATGATGCGCAGCGCCCAAATGGATGATACGCCGATGTTGATGGCAATGGCCGACCCTACCTCAGCAATGGATACGGATCATATGGAGATGCATAGCATGGCGCAGGTTGATCGCAGTGGCACAGCGATCACTTACCGCGTATTGCACCCAGTGGCGGTGCAGGCCGATGGCGCATCGCACAAAACCACCATAGCCGAGCTTAAACTTAGCGCCACACTTGATAATTTTAGTGTGCCTAAAATGGTAGGAGAAGTATATGCCCGTGCCAAAGTGACCAACGCCGCTAACTATATTTTATTGCCTGGCCAAGTAACGATTTTTCAGGGTGATGAGTTTGTCGGCAATACCTACATTGACAGCATTGCGCCGAACGAAGAATTTGAAATACAATTGGGGGTCAACCCACAAATCAGCGCCGAGCGTGAATTGGTGACCCGTAATGTGGTCAAAACCCTTATTGGCAATGTGCGGCGCACCGAAATAGCCTACAGAATCAAATTACATAATCATATGCCCACCCCCGCCCAGTTGAGTGTACATGACCAATTGCCAATTGCGCAGCATGAAGAGATTAAAGTGAAATTGCAATCGGCTGACCCCAAACCCAACGAGCAAAGCGATTTAAATATTTTAAAGTGGGCGTTAACCCTAAAAGCGGGCGAAACACGCCAAATTCAATTTAACTATACAATCGAACACCCCAAAGACATGCGAATTGTTGGGCAAGGTATAGAAAGAAGGTTGATTGGTTGATTGATAACTCGTGACTTTTGAGTCATGAATCAACTAACCAACTAATCAACAAATCAACCTCTACAAGTTTATGTCTCGAATTAAAATTATTCCACGCAGCGCGACCCCCAATGGCAAGAGTATGGTCGCCACCTTGCCAAAAGATTACACCGATCTCGCCATTCGCGCCCACGACCAAGTGGTGACGCTAACCCAAATGCACCCGCGCACCGCAGCCATGTATGAATTGTTGATGAGCGATGCGGCATTGGGTGCGCATTGGAATTTGTCGAACTACACCACCGTCAACAAATTGGGCTACAACGATCATGGTCCGATTCATGCCCAAGTCACGGCATCGTATTCGATGCAAATGATGACCTTGCTGGTGGCTGCGGGGGTGCCATTTGATGTGGTTGAATCGGGCGCAGGTGACAGCTTAGATGACGCATTTCTTGTCACCTTGGCAGGCATTTTGCTGCACGATATCGGTAATTCGCTGCACCGCACCAATCACGAAGCGATGGGCGTGATTTTGGCAGAGCGCATTCTTAGCCGCACCCTACCCAAAATTTACCCAGATATTGAGCAACAAACCTTAATCAGCGATTTTATTTTGTCGGCAGTGCAATGCCACGATATGAACCCAAACCCATTGTTTATGGAATGTGCGTTGGTAGCGGTGGCGGATGGCTGTGATATGACGAAAGGACGGGCACGGATGCCATTTGACCTTGGCAAAATTGATATTCATGCAGTGTCGGCGTTGTCAATTGAAGAAGTGAACATCAAAACCGGTCAAGGCATCCCGGTCGAAATTGAAGTATTAATGAGCAATTCTGCTGGTATTTTTCAGGTTGAGCAAACTTTAGTCGGCAAGTTAGTTAAAACCCCATTGGTGAGATATGTCACGGTACGAGCAACTGTGGTTGATAGATTTGATCAATTTGACCACGCCGGCACCGATAAACGGATTATCGACAGCGTTATGTTAAGAGATGGGCGTTTGCAACCGGTGCAACGAAAAGTTTAGGGTGATATTTAACGGTGATTTTGACAATCTGCCCTTTTAAAATGCCCTTACCTACCGCGATACAATCATAAAAAACAAAACCTAAAGGAACAAAACATGCAACAAGCTGACCTCGGCCTCATTGGCTTGGCCGTCATGGGCCAAAATTTGGTATTAAATATGAATGATCACGGCTTTACTATCGCCGTGTATAACCGCACCACCTCAGTCGTCAATGAATTTGTCAACGGCAACGCCAAAGGCACCAACGTCATCGGGGCACACTCGCTCGAAGAATTGGTTGGGCTGCTCAAGCGCCCACGCCGTGTCATGATGTTGGTCAAAGCCGGTCCGCCTGTCGATGCCTTCATCGAAAAGCTCATTCCACTGCTCGAACCGGGCGACATTATTATTGACGGCGGCAACTCAAATTACGAAGATTCGATGCGCCGCACCGCCACCATCGAGGCGGCAGGCTTGCTATACATCGGCACGGGCGTGTCGGGCGGCGAGGAAGGGGCACGTTTCGGCCCATCGATTATGCCGGGTGGCTCACCCGCTGCATGGGAAGCTGTGAGACCCATTTTTCAAGCGGTATCGGCCAAAGTGCCAGAGGGCGACCCGAATGGCGTACCCTGCTGTGATTGGGTGGGCGAAAACGGGGCAGGGCATTTTGTCAAAATGGTGCATAACGGCATCGAATATGGCGACATGCAAATTATTGCCGAAGCTTACCATTTGATGAAAGAAGGCCTAGGCATGAGCAACGACGACATGAGCACTGTGCTAGGTGAATGGAATCGCGGCCCACTCGATTCGTATTTGATCGAAATTACACGTGATATTTTGGCCTATAAAGATGAACAAGGTCAGGCCGTCGTCGATGTCATTTTAGACAGCGCCGGGCAAAAAGGCACTGGTAAATGGACGGTGTCATCGGCATTAGATCAAGGCACGCCCTTAACCTTGGTGGGCGAAGCGGTATTTTCGCGTTTTCTCTCGGCATTGGTAGATGAACGGGCCATCGCCGCCAAATTATTACCCGGGCCAACTGCCACATTTAACGGTGACAAAACCGCACTGTTGGCTGATCTTGAGCAAGCCGTGTTTGCCTCGAAAATCGCATCTTATGCCCAGGGTTATATGCTGATGCGTTCAGCGGCTAGCGCGTATAAATGGAACTTGAATATGGGCGGTATTGCGCTGATGTGGCGCGGCGGGTGTATCATCCGCTCGATATTTTTGGGCAAGATTAAAGAAGCTTTTGACAATGACCCCAAACTGCAAAATCTGCTGTTAGCGCCTTACTTCCAATCCGCAATGACAAATGCGCATATGGCTTGGCGGCGCGTGGTGGCAACGGCGGTGCAATTGGGCATCCCTGTGCCAACATTGTCGAGCGCTTTGGCATTTTATGATGGCTATCGCCGTGAGCGTTTGCCGGCCAACCTGACCCAGGCCCAGCGTGATTATTTCGGGGCGCACACTTATGAGCGTATCGACCAACCACGCGGTCAATTTTCACACACCAATTGGACCGGCTCAGGCGGCAATATTACAGCGCGGGCGTATCAGGCCTAAATTAAATTTTTGCGTAGAGGCGGGCTGATGGCCCGCCTTTTTATAGTTACGTTACCATTGTTGCTGCAACCACGTCGCCACATCATTAATGGCCGTTTGCATGGCAGGGGTTTTGCCAAAATTAACCAAGTCCTTCATCTTATCAATTTCATCCATATCCATTTTGAAGTTGGCTGGGAACACGGGCGCTAGACGACGATAGCGTTGATTGAGCAATTGTCGGCATTGAAAATCGGCGACACCAGTCACGCCGTCTAACATCAGGCTAATGAGCGGCTGCACCCATTGGGCTTGGCCCCAATCAATATCATTATTTGGCCCAGATTCAATATAATGCAACACCGTGCCAGTACCCAACGAAAGCAATGAAATATCATCCAACGTCGGGCGGGTAGCAGGCAGATCAAACCGATTGCGCGGGTCAAGCGCTTGGGCTAACGCCGCCATACTCGGGTTGCTCGCCACTACCCCGCCGTCAACATAACCATCG
>JAGWYZ010000225.1 GCA_018969115.1 Chloroflexota bacterium
GTTTGGGAGCGATTAAAGCAGATAGCGACTCAAACTGAGCAGACAATTTATCAGGTTAAACACCGTCTACTTGATGACTATATGTGCAGCATGTTACGGAACCCACCTATAAAAATGCGATTCGCGTAAGTCCTAAACTATTAACCATTGATCATTAACCATTGATCATTAACCATTGATCATTAACCATTAATTTATGATTGCAGTTATTGACTACGGCGCAGGTAATTTGCGCAATATTTGCAAGGCGCTCGAATTTGTGGGCGCAAAAATTATACTAACCGATGACCCAAAGGTCATTCAACAAGCCGATAAAATCGTCTTGCCCGGGGTTGGCGCATTTGCCGATTGTGCCAACGGGTTGCGTGCGCGTGGTTTATTTGAATTGATGCAACGCATTGGGCAGCGTGGAACCCCATTTTTAGGCATCTGCGTTGGGATGCAATTGTTGTTTGAGGTGGGCGAAGAAATGGGTGCATGGCCGGGGTTGGGCTTGTTGCCAGGGCATGTGATCCGTTTCGATTTTGCACGCACACCGCCGCACCAGTCTAGCCCCCCCGCCCAATCTTTGAAAATTCCACATATTGGTTGGAACAATGTAAAACCTGTGCAAGCACATATTTTGTTGAAAGGGGTTCCCGACAGTGGCTATGCTTATTTTGTTCACTCTTATCATGCAGGCATGACCAACCCAGACCATGTGTTAGCCACTACCGATTATGGTTATGATTTTCCGTCGGTGGTAGGTCATGCCAATGTGATGGGAATTCAGTTTCACCCCGAAAAAAGCCAAGATGTGGGGCTGCAAATGTTGAAAAATTTCGCAGAAATGTAAAGGTTGTTGGGCAGAGTTGCAAAGTGGCAGGTAGCAACTCTGCTACTTTGCAACTTTGCAACTTTGCCTTCTGCCCCAAAATACTAATATGCCTTATCAATCCATCTTTCGCCCTGATTTATTCCGAGATCGTGTGATGTTAATTACTGGTGGTGGCACTGGTATTGGGCGTGCCATTGCACATGAATTGGCCGGGCTGGGTGCACATGTTATTTTGGCGGCGCGTCGCGCCGAGCCCCTGCAACAAACCGCCGCCGAAATTCGTGGCAATGGTGGGCGTGTATCGACTTTTAGCGTCAACATTCGCCAAGAAGATTCAATTAAGGCGCTTTTTAATGCCATAGAGACCGAAATTGGCCCCATTCATACGCTTGTTAACAATGCCGGTGGTCAATTCCCATCACCCGCCGCCAAAATTTCGCAAAAAGGTTGGCATGCAGTGGTTGAAACAAATTTGACCGGCACCTTTATGATGTGCCGCGAGGCCTATATGCGCGGTATGCAAAACACAGGTGGCGCAATTGTCAATATTGTGGCTGAAATGTGGCGTGGTTTTCCGGGCATGGCGCACACCGGCGCGGCGCGGGCGGGTGTGGTCAACCTCACCCAAACGTTGGCGGTTGAGTGGGCACAAAATGGGGTGCGGGTCAATGCAGTTGCGCCCGGCATCATTGAGGGCAATGGCTTTAAACATTACGATGAATCTTTTCTAAAATCGTATTTAGAGCCAGCCCGCCAAGATATTCCGCTCAAGCGCTTTGGGCGCGAAAGCGAAGTAGCGGCAGCGGTCACATTTTTGCTCTCGCCTGCCGCCGCCTATATCACTGGCATCACACTTAATGTTGATGGCGCGTCGTCATTGTGGCGCAAAACCTGGGCGATTCCTGATCATGCCAATGCGCCAAGCTATGATGGGTTTGACGGTGCATAAGAAAACTAAGCTGTTTTTTTCTTCTTTCTGCCAATTGAAAGATTGACTTCAAAATCATCACCTAAAGCCATAACAAACTCGATAATATTCATGACGCTATACCCATCAGGTTTATCTGGATCTTCCAATCGGCTAATTTGAGCCTGATTTTTGCCTAGCCGTCGCGCAAGTTCGCTTTGGCTAATACCTGCATCCATACGGGCCTGTTGTAGCTGAAGCCATATTTTTAATTCTTGTTGTTTACGTCTAACATTTGCAGAAAACTCAGGGTCGCGCATCTGGCTATTCATAAATGCCATAAAATCTGCACGATTACCTTTGGATTGTTCAGTTGTTTCGTTCATTTTTAATAAATTTACGATAATTCACTCATTCGTTGCTTAGCAAGCCGAATTTCTTTTAGCGGTGCTTTTTGTGATTTTTTCTCAAAGACATGTAACAAAATAATTTTTTTTGCCTGTTTGGGTAAAATAAAAAATCCTAAACTGCTTGCCTATTTGTATTCTCAACTCCCATAGTTTTCCTTCAATATGTTTGACTAATGGTGGCCTTGCGCGAATATTTAAATCTAGCAATTCTTGAATGTGGGCAAATATGTTTTCTCGATCTTCTTGGTTTTGTTCTAATATAAATTCTTGAATAGGAAACCGGCCACTACTTGTCTGATATTGCTCAATTTGCCACGTATCCATTATGCGGATTTTAGCATAGACAATTAAAAATAAGTGTATTTGTGGCTCCGCTATACAATCATATGATTCAACTTGCAATTTTGACCTTATGCCACATAAAACCTATTGCCTACTTGCTTTCATTCTGTTTTGGCTGAATGGCTGGCTTGCGCCTGTGCAGCCGATTGCTGCCACCTCAGCGATTACGTTTGTGATCACTGCGCCCGGCGCATGGGTGCGGGTGGGGCCAGATTTTGCTGCGCCAAATACAGTGGCGGTGTTTAAAGATGAGGTATATGAGGTGCTTGAGCGCAGTGCCGATGGCGAATGGCTGCGGCTCAGTGGTGGCAAAATTCAACGCGGCGATGCATGGTTGCATGTGTCATTGGGGGCGGCTAAATCGGGCGAATTAAAGACCGTGCCCATCACCCGCCAAAATTTTATGGGTGCGCCACCAGCCAGCGTGCCAGCCTTGCCCAGTTACATCCCCAATTTTGCCAATTTTCAGGCCAAAATCAAATTGCTGCAAAGCAGCGGGCGCGATCCCAATAAATTTACGGTGGTGGGCGATTGCAACGCCGAACCAAACGCCTATTTAGGCCGTGTAGCGGCGGGGCTATATCAAGTGCCCTCTGACCACCCCTATTTGTTGGCCAGTATCAGCCGCTTTGGCAAGTCGTTCCCTCATTGGAGCATCGCCGCACGCGGTGGTTTTCGCGCTTCGTCGTTGCTCGATGTCAGTTGGGCTGACCCTGCCGAATGTAGGGCGGGTGAAAACCCGCTCACTTGCGAATTACGCCGTTCAAATGCTGGGTTTGCTTTTATTGAATTGGGCACGGGCGATCAGTTTTTGTGGAAGGAATTCGACAAAAATTATCGCGCCATACTCGACACCACCTTGCGTTATGGCGTGTTGCCAATTGCGGTGACCAAGGCCGACAACCTCGAAGCCCAAGCCGGTGCGCCCAATCATGCCATCAATAACACCATTCGCAAACTAGCCACCGAGTATGGCGTGCCGCTGCTCGATTTTTGGCAAGCGGCGCAGGGTTTGCCGAATGGCGGTCTGATTGACGAAGGTAACGCCGACTTTCACCTCAGCCCTGCCGGGTCAGACCTGCATTTGCTGGTGACGCTGCAAACGTTGGCGGCGCTGGGGAGTAATCAGTCGCCAGTAGTCAGTGCTCAGTCACCAGTAATCAGTAGTCAGTCGTCAGTAGCCAGTAGTCAGATAACGATGACGGCGCAATCTGGGCTTATTTTTTTTCGGGTGAATGTGGCGACGGCCAATATTCGCAATGCCCCATCATTGACAGCGCCCATTGTGGGGCGTGCGCAACAAGGGCAAGAATTGCCGATTGTGGCTTGGGATAGCGCCAAGACGTGGGCACGAGTGACTTTGCCAATCGGCGGCGAGGGTTGGGTTTTTGCCACCCTCGGGGGCGTTAAAAACCTCAGCCCTGCACTCTCTGCTTCCTCAACCTTGCCGCCTCCCATTTTGAATCCCCAAACGGTTACCCCTATCCCATCGCCGCTTAACCCTAACCCAACGATCACCATCAATGCTGCTGTGATGAATGTGCGCAGCGCACCCAATACGCAATCTAAGGTGCAGGCCACAGCGCGGGCGGGCCAGCGTTTTCCCATTGTTGCCCGCACCCGTGATGGAGCATGGGTCGAGATCGCATACCCAAATGCCAGTGCAGCATGGGTGTTTGCATCGCTCGGCACAATTAGTGGTAATTTTAACCTTGTGCCAGTGAAATAAGATTGTTTACCTCATCAAACTCAGCACCCCAAATACAATCATCACCACGCCAGAAATGCGGTTGATCCATTGGGCATGGGTGTTGAGCCGATGCCGAAAGAGGGCGGCAAAGGTGCTTAGCAAAAACCACCATAATGTAGAGCCTATAAAAACCCCTAGCACTACCATGATTGCCGTGTTAGCGCCACTGGTTGCCGAATGAGGCATGAGGCTGGCAAGAATGGCCCCAAAAGCGAGAATTGTCATTGGGTTGGTTAGGGTGAGCAAAAACGCCGATAGATAAATGCCCAATAAACCGCCCATCGTGCGGGCCTGCGCAGCGTGGGTGGTGGGGCTGGCCCGCAATGTTTGCACCCCCAAGTAACATAAAAACAACCCGCCGCCTATCGCCAAAATAGATTGATTGCGGATGAGTAGCCCACTTAGGGCCGTGAGGCCGAGCGTGCCAATGAAGCCATACACCGCGTCGGCGGTGGCGGTGCCTAGCCCCGATACAAACCCCGTCCAACGCCCATATGCAAGGGTGCGTCGAATGGTGAGCACCCCAATTGGCCCAACTGGGGCCGCCAGCGTTAACCCAATAAAAATGCTTTGAAGAAAGATAAATAAGGTGAGTTCATTCATTTGGCTGAAAAGATAGCCAAAAAGCCAAGAAAGGGCAATAAACGGTGAAAGGTATTTACGGCAAACGACTTAGCGAACGTAAATTAAAATTGCAAAATGCTTGCTGATTTGAAAATACCGCATAAACCTGATGCTACCGATTGGCAATTGCTAACCTTGTTACAAGCCGATGCGCGTTTGTCGTTTAGCGAATTGGGGCGGCGGGTGAATCTATCGACCCCAGCGGTGGCAGAACGGGTGCGCAAATTGGAAGATGCCGGCATTATTCGCGGCTATCATGCTGAGATCGACGCTAGCTTGTTGGGGTGAGGCGTGTTGGCGTTTATGCATTTTACGGTTGCCAAGCGGGATGAAATGCGAGCGGTTGACTATATCAAAACCGTGCCAGAGGTATTAGAGTGTCATCATGTGATGGGCAATATTTCATATGTGCTCAAGGTGCAAACGACATCAATCACGGCGTTAGAGGCGTTGCTGCGCGATATCGGGCGCTATGGCGAAACGATGACCATGTTGGTGTTGTCATCGCCGGTACAGTCGCGGCAACTTGGGGCATAGTCATTTAAGTTGAGCGGCGTATCTCACTCGCTACTCACCAAAGGCGGGTTGTCGGGCTTATGTAAGGGTAATTCAATGGCGCGTTCACGCAATTCGGGGTCATGCAATTCTTCGTAGTGCTGCCCAATGGCAGGCATGGTTGGGCGAACGGTGACATGCTCTAGCCCTAAGCCCCGCGCAATGCTGGCGACGGTTTGCGCGGCCTGATCACCGGCTTTTTCGAGCAAGCCTTTTTCAATGGTGGCATTGACCATGCTTTCCATTGCTTCGCGGCGGGCTGCGTCCATCATATTAATATCGTGCGAGCTGAGCCAGCCTTTTTTGTGCCACAAGACGTGTGTCAACGATTCATCGACATAAACCATAAAGACCTTGGTCGGCGGCAATGTAATTTCAGCGCTTTTGCCATCGGTGGCAATATACACATCTTCATCGCGTAGGTGTTTCAAATTGACCCCTGCAATAACACGCACACCCACTTCCATCATCAATTCTTCGCCAATAAATGGGTCAAGCATCATCGAGCGCAACTCACCTTTTTGGCGTTGGCGCTCTTTGCGTATTTTTACCGTGCCAATTTGCCCGTAGCTCACCAAGGCGGCGGTGCGCACCTCGTTTACCACAACGGTTGGTGAAATGAGGGTGTTGACGATAGGCGGTGGCGCTGGGGCAGGTAGGGCTTCGGTCGGTTTGCTTTGCGTCAATATAAACAACCCAATCTGGCAGCCAAAGGCGATCAACAACGCCAGCAATCCCCCCAACCCCAACCCCTGTGACGAGGCTGCCACTGCAAACAAGGCGGTGCCACCCACCACCAATAACGATACACGTTTGATTGTGTATGACATGTGTTTGGTGCGTTCACGCCAAGGCTTAATAAATGTTTGAAGGTATTGCATTCACACTATTAATCGCAAATTCAAGGGATTTCATTCGCCAAAATTTTGCTGATTTTGGCTGAATCAATATTACCGCCCGACACCACACACACCGTTTTGCCATGGCTGCGGCCGGCCAAAGCCGCAGCGGTCGCCAGCGCCCCAGCACCTTCGGCCACCACCCGGTTGCGCTCAATCATCAATTTGATGGCGGCAGCCACTTGGCTGAGGCTGACGGTGCAGGCATCGTCTAACACTTGGCTGGTCAGCGGCCACATGTCGGCCAACGCACTGCGGCTGCCTGCGCCATCGACAAACGATGGTGTAAATGCGGCTTCGGCGGGCCGGCCCGCGGCCCGTGAGGTATAAAACCCCGCCGCCGTATCTGGCTCAACCGAAATCACTTTAACAGTGGGCTTAATGGCGTGAATAGCACTGGCGATGCCCGCACACAACCCGCCACCGCCATAAGGCACCAAAACCGTCTCGACATCGGGCATATCTTCCATAATTTCAAGCCCAATACTGCCATTCCCCGCAATCACCGCCGGATCGCTAACCGGATGCACAAATAACCCGCTCATGCCAGCGTAATGATGGGTGACGATTACCTCCCACCAAGTTGCATATGGCACTTTAATGATCGTGCCACCCAAGCGCCGAATGGCGGCCAGTTTGGTTTCGGGGGCGGTGTCGGGCACAATAACGGTGCAGGCGATGCCGAGCCGCCGCGCATGCCATGCCACCCCTTGCGCCATATTGCCCGCGCTGGCGGTATAAACACCGGCGGCCAGCTGGGCTGGGCTGGCTTGGGTAATGGCGCTGCCTGCCCCGCGCAGTTTAAATGAGCCAATTGGCTGCAAATTTTCGAGCTTAAGGT
>JAGWYZ010000226.1 GCA_018969115.1 Chloroflexota bacterium
TAATCACTTAAATTTCATCAAATATTGAGACATTAGAACATCGCAAGTCACCTTAAAAGTAAAAATTCACTCTTGACTTTTTCTAAATTTCCTTAACTTGAGACGGATGGTCTAAGAGCGCATACCGCTCGTCTCTACGCGTATTAACAAAAAACACGCGCTGGCCTGTGCCAGCGCGTGTTTTCACTATCACCTATTATCTACGCTTACCGCGCCATGTTGCGCAACACCGTCTGCAAAATGCCGCCATTCTTATAATAATTCACCTCAACCGGCGTATCGAGACGGCTCATCACCTCGAAGCTAAAGGCGCTGCCATCGGGGCGCGTCACATACACCGTCAAAGTCTCGCGCGGGGTCAAATTGCCATCCAGCGCAATGCTGTAGCGCTCATCACCCTTCAAGCCAACACTCTCCCACGATTGCCCGGGCAAGAACTGACACGGCAACAGCCCCATGCCGACCAAGTTGTTGCGATGAATCCGCTCGAAGCTCTCGGCAATGACAGCCCGCACACCCAGCAAATTGCTGCCTTTGGCGGCCCAGTCACGGCTGCTGCCCGTGCCATATTCCTTGCCAGCCAACACAATCAACTGCGTCTTGCTCTCCTTATACTTCATCGCCGCGTCAAAAATCGCCAACGTCTCACCCGTCGGGTGATATTTGGTGATGCCGCCCTCGGTGCCCGGCAACAACTGGTTCTTTAGCCGAATATTGGCAAACGTGCCACGGGTCATGATCTTGTCATTGCCACGCCGTGCGCCATATTGGTTAAAGTCTTCCTTTGCCACATCGTGATCCTCAAGCCATTGACCGGCTGGGCTGCTCAGCGCAATATCGCCAGCAGGCGAAATGTGGTCAGTCGTGATCGAATCGCCAAACAAACCCAATACCCGCGCATTCACCACCGATTGCACATCGGGCGGGGTCAGCGTCAAGCCATCAAAATAGGGTGGCTCTTGAATATAGGTGCTATATTCATCCCACGCATACAGTTGCCCCTCGGCCCCGCTAATGGCTTGCCATTCGGCGCTGCCAGCAAAGGCGTTGCCATATTGCGAATTGAACATTTCGGGCTTAATATGCGCTTCGACGGCATCTTGCACTTCTTGGGTGCTCGGCCAAATGTCCTTCAAATACACCGGGTTGCCATCGCTGCCCATGCCGATTGGCTCGGTGGTGATGTCAATATCGGTGCTGCCCGCCAAGGCATAAGCCACCACCAACGGCGGCGAGGCCAAATAATTGGCCTTGACCAAGGGGTGCACACGGCCTTCAAAGTTGCGGTTGCCACTGATCACAGCGCTGGTGACGATATTGCTATCGGTCACGGCCTTGGCCACTTGCATCGGCAAGGGGCCGCTGTTACCGATACAGGTAGTGCAGCCATAGCCAATGATATGAAAACCCAGCGCTTCGAGCGGTTCGAGCAAATTGGCATCTTTCAAATACTCATGCACCACTTTGCTGCCCGGGGCTAGGCTGGTTTTAACATAGGCTGGCACATGCAAGCCTTTTTCAACCGCCTTTTTTGCCACCAAGCCCGCACCCAACATCACACTGGGGTTGCTGGTATTGGTGCAGCTTGTAATAGCCGCAATCACCACCGCCCCGTGACGCATTTCAATCTTTTCGCCCTTGTTCGCCAAGCTAGCGGTGCGGCTCAGTTCCTCTTGCTTCAGACCAAAGCCACGATCTTTGGTGGGGGCAGTGAGTGCGCCGGTGAATTGTTTTTTGACCTGCGACAGCGCCACGCGATCTTGCGGGC
The DNA here is from genome assembly GCA_018969115.1 of Chloroflexota bacterium. GTDB lineage: Bacteria > Chloroflexota > Anaerolineae > J036 > Brachytrichaceae > AQU-03. The sequence goes on from JAGWYZ010000226.1 coordinate 1,769, forward strand.
GTTTTGGCCCCGCTACGCTTGGCTCAACCGTGCCCAAATCAAGTTCGAGCGTGTCAGTAAATTCGGGGTCGGCCAAATCATCAGTGCGGAACATGCCCTGTGCCTTGGCATAAGCCTCGGTCAGATCGGCCTCGGCGCCGCGCCCACTATTGCGCAAATAGCGCAAAGTTTCGGCATCAGTGGGGAAATAACCCATCGTCGCACCATATTCTGGGGCCATATTGGCGATGGTAGCACGGTCGGCCAAGCTCATATTGCTGAGGCCGGGGCCATAAAATTCGACAAATTTCTCAACCACGCCTTTCTTGCGTAACATTTGCACCACAGTCAAGGTGATATCGGTGGCGGTAATGCCTTCTTTGGCCTTGCCATACAGCTTAAAGCCAATCACTTCGGGCATCACCATATAGAGTGGCTGCCCAACCATCACGGCTTCGGCTTCGATCCCGCCGACGCCCCAACCCACCACGCCCAAGCCATTGATCATGGTGGTGTGACTGTCGGTGCCAACAAGGGTATCGGGGTAAGCCACGGTGCGGCCTGCTGCATCAACCTTGGTCATGGTGGCCTTCGACAAATATTCAAGGTTGACTTGATGCACAATGCCGGTGCCGGGTGGCACGACGCGGAAGTTTTTGAAGGCATTTTGACCCCATTTGGCAAATTTATAACGCTCGTTATTGCGCTTAAATTCTTGAGCCAAGTTAAGATCAAAAGCATCTTTGCTGCCAAAAAAATCGACCTGCACCGAATGGTCAATGACCATATCGACCGGCACGAGGGGGTTGACTTTGGCGGGGTCGCCGCCCAATTTAGCCAAGGCGCTACGCATGGCGGCCAAATCGACCAAACACGGCACACCGCTAAAATCTTGCAAAATAACGCGGGCGGGTTTGAATGGCATTTCGACTGGCGCAACAGCTTTGGCGTTCCAGTTTGCCAGTCGTTTCACATCATCTTGAGTGATCTCAAAATCGTCACATTGGCGCAAGGCTTGCTCTAGCATCACTTTGATGCTAAATGGCAGTTTGGCAAGATGACCAATGCCGGCCTCGGTTAGCGCATCGAGCCGATAAATATAGACTTTGCCGCCACTATAGCTCAATTCGGCAAGTGCATTAAATTGATTGTTACTCATGGAAATAATTAATTAGATTAATGGGTTAATGGGTTAATGCGTTGAATGATGCGACCCGAATTGTTGAGAAAATATGTTATCTTCACCAAATGACGGGGCAACTTGAAAAATACACTGCACTAACCATGTCGATCGGTCCTAAACGTTTCGATAATGGCCCCCCGATCACTAATATTGACGAGACATGAACGCACCCCTGCAGAGAGGCTGGCCAAGGCATCATAACAAGCGTTCATGGTATGCTATTCTAGCGCAATCTTAATCCCCTAAAATTGTCCATCCAAAGATGGCATTGTACTTTGAACGTGATAAAAAAATATTGTGTTAGGATTTAAATCATATGAATGAAGACCGCAATCTCGTTCGTTCTGCCGCGCAAACCCTCCAGCGGGTCGTTGGTGAATATTTGGGTGGGCAACCAGATCATGATTTGCGTTGGCAAATTATCATCATCATCGGGCGTTACACCTCTCACATCGCTATTATTTTGGTCGCCATCATCGCCGTTTTGTTGGCAGGGGCACGGCTAAATGTCACAAAAGTTACGCCTGAGCCAATTCCCAACAACCCATCGAGCATCGTTTCGCGCCCAGATGGTGCGATTAACCCTGCCAACGAGTCAAATATTTTGTCTCAAAATATCCCCAATCGGGTGTTTGGTGCAGGCAATATTCCCAACAGCCGCGATTTATTTGCGCTCTATAGCCAACAAAATTACGCCACCCTCGCGAACCAAGACGATGGCCTGCTGACCCGCTTTGCATTGCCACAAACCATCAAACAAATTGAAGAACGCAAAACCATTTTTACTTATACTGTGCAACCCGGCGATACCGTTGAAGGGCTTTCAACCCGTTTTGGCCTAGAGCCAGCGACCTTAGCTTGGTCAAATGAAGAAGTCGAAGAAGATCCTGATCATTTAAGCCTCGGCCAAATTTTAAACATCTTACCTGTCGATGGCGTGTATTACAAAGTGCAATCAGGCGATACGCTTGATAGTATTGCAAAAAAATTTAAAGCCAAAGTCGAAGATATTGTTGGCATGTCTTATAACAATTTGGGCAATGGGGCCAACGTGGTCGCCGGAACCCAAATTATTGTCGTAAATGGGGTTAAACCATTAAAACCACGCATTGTCGAATTGCCGATTGCTGCCAGCAGCCAAGGCCAAGCCGCCACCCCACGTGCCAACACAGGTGCAGCAGCACCGCAAGCTTTTGCCGCACCCCGTGCCGCAACCGGCATTTTCTCGTATCCACTTACCGGCTACATTCTCAGCCAAAATTTTTGGTGGGGGCATCCGGGTCTCGATATGGCGATTAACTCTGGCACGCCCATTCGGGCGGCCGATAACGGCTATGTGCAATTTTCGGGCTGGAGCACAGTGGGCTATGGCAATTTGGTAGTGATTAACCATAACAATGGTTTCACCACATGGTATGCCCATATGGTTGGCACGCCCTATGTGCAAAATGGTCAGCCAGTGGCGCGTGGGCAAGTGATTGGCTTGGTGGGCAGCACAGGCCGCTCTACCGGGCCACATTTACATTTTGAAATCCGCCGCAATGGGGTGCAACAAAATCCATTTTTCTTCTTGCGATAAGATAGCGGGGTTATGCCAATACTTTTGCTCATTCGCCACGCCACCAACGATTTTGTAAAAACAGGTCGTCTGCCCGGTCAACACCCCAATATTCATTTAAATGAAGAGGGCCGCAAACAAGCCGAAGCCCTCGGTCAATATCTCAAAGATCGTAAAATTACGGCTGTATATGCGAGTCAACTCGAACGTGCCATCGAGACAGCGTGGCGCGTGGCGATGCCGCATGGCTTGCCTATTCACATCAACAACCAATTGGCCGACACCGATACCGGCCATTTTACGGCACGTTTGATGAAAGAATTGAGCGAAGAAGAAGCCAGCAAAGCCATTTGGAAACAAATTGTCGAAACACCTTCGCTCGGGCAATTGCCGGGCGGCGAATCGTTATTGGGGATGCAAGCACGGGTAGTTGCGGCGCTACAACACATTATTGAGGCCTACCCTGACCCCAAACCAGTGGAGACAGATAACAAAAACGCCGAGAAGAAAGACCCGCTCCCGCTCCCGCCCCCGCTCATCGCCATTGTCATGCACGCCGACCCAATCAAGGCCGCTGTCGCGCATTTCTTCGGCATGCCTTTCGACAATTTTCAACGGGTGGGGGTTGCGCCAGCCTCTGTTACCACCGTCATCATCGGCAACGAAGGCAAAATGATTCATGTCGCTAACGTCAATCATGTGCCATATTGAGTGCAAAGTGGAAAGTAAAAAGTGCTAAGTATTAAGTCAAGGAGTCTCTCAACTCTCAACGCTCGACGCTTGGCTCTTTCTCGACCACCAACAAATGTGACAACCCAAACACACGCAAGGGCGAGGCCTCTAGCCCTTGCATCACGCTGCGCAACAAGCGCCCAGCCGCGCCATAGCGCCGCACAATATTGTCGTAGCCCGGGTAAATTTGAGTATGTTGCACCACACGGGTGGCTGTGCCATCAAACAACGCCCGCAACCCAGCAGCGGTGTAAGCCCGCACATGCGGCGCAAGTTTGTTGCGCAGTGAATCGGGCAACCAGTTGATGAAAGGCTTATTGCCAAAATGATATTTGCCCTGCCAATAGAGGCCATGCGTCTCAAAAAAATACAGCCGATTCGGCACAAAAATCACCGCCCGCCCACCCGGACAAAGCACCCGCGCAATTTCACGGCAACAAGCGCAGTCATCGGCAACGTGTTCAATTACCTCATTGCTAAACACCACGTCAAATGAGGCATCAGGAAATGGCAACTGTTCGCCAACCGCTGCCAACAGGCCCGGCACGCCCGATATGGCGCCCTCTTGCAAGCGCTCAATTTCAACATCGAAGCCGATGACATGTGGCGTATAACGCCGAATTTCGCGCACATACGTGCCGAGGCCACAGCCAAATTCAAGCACACGCTTGCCAGCTAATGGGGCAGCAGCCTGCAACATGGCTAATCGTCGTTCTTGACCCGCACGCCAAACAAAAGAGGGGTTGCCGCGGGTGGCTTCTTTGGGTTGATCCATTTAGGGCACAATTATCCTTCATTAGCCAACGAAATCAGCCAACAAATGCGTGAGATGCCACACGCCGCATCTCACGATTCGACAACGCCACAACACACATCACAACCGCGATGCCTGCCCCCACACCCAATGCGGCCCGCAGGCCCACCCATTCGCCCAACCAACCACCCACAATGGCCCCGATGGGCAGTGCACCAATAATTAATGTGCGCATACTCGCCGTCACACGACCCAGCAATTCTGATGGGGTCACCATTTGGCGCATACTCATCACATTCACCCCCCACAACGTACTGCCAACACCAAATATAAATTCGGCGCTCATCATCACACCCATCACGATTAAGGCCGAGCCATTCAGCAATGGAAAAACAAACGACGACAATGATGACATGATGATGCCGACCAACATAGTGGGAGCAACGCCAAAGCGTTTGACCAACCGCACCGAAATGAGTGCACCAATAATCGACCCCGGGCCAGCCGCCGACATCACAATGCCAAATTGCACCGCATTCAAGCCCAACTCGCGAGTCACAAATAGCACAAGTATGGCGTAAGTAATGCCACCGCTCACATTGGCCAGTATGCCAAAAACCAACATGATGCGCAGCAATTTATGCCGCAACAAAAAGTGCAACCCATCGATAATGTCATTTTTGACCTTTAGCAAGGCCGATTGAGATTGATCTGGATTGGCAATACGCTCAATCGGCAGCAGTTCGGGGGTGTGAATGAGGCTGAAACACAGCGCAGAAATGGCGTAACTGACGGCATCGAGCGCGATGGCAAATGGCGCGGTGATGATTTGGGTGAGCAAGCCAGCCAAACTTGGCCCAACCACCTGCGAAGCCGACTCGCTGAGTTGCAGTTTGGCATTGCTAGCAGCAATGTGTTCGCGGGCAACCAAACTCGGCAAATAAGCCGGGTATGCCACTAGAAAAAAGACATTTAACAGGCCTTGAATGAGCGTAACCGCAAATAACAAAGGCATAGTGAGCCAACCCAACCACGCGGCGGCTGGGATCAGCATCAAAAAGATGGCGCGTAGGCTGTCGCTCCAGATCAAAATGGGGCGGCGGCGGCGTTGATCGACCCACGCACCCACAAACAAACCTAAAAATAACATCGGCA